>CAZJQX010000011.1:0-13954 GCA_964548305.1 uncultured Lachnospiraceae bacterium | reverse complement strand
CAAGCTATCGCTGAGCCCGGTTGATTATTAGTGCGTATATTCGTCAATCCTTCCCGGCTCGAATTTCGAGTGCAGGATCTTCTGCGCAGAATAGAGTCCGAAGTTTCCGGAGAAGAGATAGGTGATGGCAATGGCTATGAGGTAGAAGGAGGAGCCGCCGAAGCCGAACATCTCACAGCTGATGAGAAGCGAGGCGATGGGGCAGTTGGTGACGCCGCAGAAGACGCAGGCCATGCCGATGGCAGAGAAGAGTGCCGGATCTCCGCCGATGAACAGTGCAAAGGCATGCCCGAAGGTGGCACCGATGAAGAGGGACGGTACAATTTCGCCGCCCTGGAAGCCGCCGGACAGGGTCACCGCCGTGAAGAGAATCTTCAGCAGGAAGGCTGCAGAGCTGATCTGGAAGGCCGGATCGTTGATGCAGGCATCAATGATGGCGGCGCCGGTGCCGTTATAGGTCTGGCTGCCGACGAGTGCTGTGAGAATCACCACGATAACGCCGCTCACGAAGACCCGGACATAGGGATTTTCGAAATGCTTTGTCATGAAATGCTTTGATTCATGCATGGCTTTGCAGAAGAGCACACTGACCGGTCCGCAGAGTGCGGCGAAAGCCAGAGTGATGACGGCAGTCAGCGGTGTGAATTCGACGACATTACCCAAGGTGAGCACAGACTCGCTTGCGCCCAGGGCCTCGGCGGTGAAGTGGGCAGTCAGGGCAGAAACCACGCAGGGCACCAGCGCCGCATCGTAGAGAATGCCGACGGTGCTGATTTCCATGGGAAGCACTGCGGCTGCCAGAGGTGTGCCGAAGAGGGCGGAAAATGCCGCACTCATGCCGCACATAATGACGCGGGGACGTTCCTCCTTTTTGAAATGCAGGAGCTTGCCGATGGCCTCGCCGAGGGATCCGCCCACCTGCAGTGCAGCACCCTCGCGGCCGACTGAGCCGCCGAAGAGATGCGTCACAACGGTGGAAAGAATAATGAGCGGTGCCATGCGGACGGGAATCTGATCGCCCTCACGAATGGCGGAAAGCACCAGATTTGTGCCCTTCGGCTGCTTTGCACCCAGTGCCCGATAATAGAGCACGATAAATAGACCGGCGACAGGCAGAAGAAGAATGATTTTTCCGTGTGCTGTACGGAAGGCGGTGGCCAGTACGATGGCATTGGCGAAGGCGGCTGCGACTGCACCGATCACGATGCCGCAGAGAGCGCCGAAAAGAATCCATTTGATGCCCACCAGAAATGAGTGCCATACATGGTCACTGTATTCCTTCATATTCATAGTAATACCCCCTTTTGTTCTGAGAGAAACTCTAGCACATTTGCTGTGGCTTGTAAAACGAAGTGCAAAACAAAAGGCCCTGCTTTTGCAAGGCCTTGGTATATTCGCATGACTTAGCGAAGGTTTTGAATATCAGTCTGCGTTCTCTACGGTAACGGAGGTCATGATCACCTTCTCGCGGGGAGCATCCTGCCAGCCGGTCTTTACGGAGGCAATGCGGTCTACCTCGTCGAGGCCCTCGATGACCTTGCCGAAGGCTGCATACTGGCCGTCCAGATAATCGGCATCGGCATGCATGATGAAGAACTGGGAGCCGGCGGAGTTCGGATCCATGGATCTGGCCATGGAGATGACACCTCTCTCATGCTTCAGGTCGTTCTTCACGCCGTTGGAAGAAAATTCGCCCTTGATGCTCCAGCCCGGACCGCCGGTGCCGTTGCCCTTCGGGTCGCCGCCCTGGATCATGAAGCCGGGGATAATGCGGTGGAAGGTGAGACCGTCATAGAAGCCGGACTTTACCAGCTTTACAAAGTTCTCTACTGTGATGGGTGCGATTTCCGGATACAGCTCCACACGGATCGTGTTTCCGCTGTCCATAGTAATGGTTACAATAGGGTTTGCCATAATATTACCTCTTTTCAATGATGCCGCCAGCGGCGTATCAAAGGCTTCGCTGTACGCAAGGCCTTCTTTCATGCAGTGCTAAGTGTAACAATTCGACAGGACTTCTGCAAGCGGTAATGCAGTTCTTGCGGCAGGCAGCCGGCGGAGGTCATTACAGTGCAATCCTTGACAAACGTGGGATGCGCGTGCTATGTTTACGGGAAAAAAGGAGTTATCACGTGGAAAATCTTCCCGCCCAAATTTTATTACAGATCGTTTTCATTCTTTTGAATGCTTTTTTTGCAGGCTCTGAGATTGCCTTTCTTTCACTGAGCCCGGTGAAGCTGGCCAAGCAGGCTGAGGACGGCGACAAAACCGCCGCCGCGCTGCAGAAGGTGGTGGAAAACCCCAACGGCTTTCTGTCCGGGATTCAGGTGGCCATCACATTGTCCGGCTTTCTGAGTGCAGCCTTCGGTACAGAGAGCTTTTCCGGCTATCTGGATGCCTTTCTGCTGGAGACCCTGCATCTTCCTATCCCGGCGCATGCGGCCTCGGTCCTTTCGACGGTAGTGATCACCGTCATTATCTCTTTCTTCTCCATTGCCTTCGGTGAAATGGTGCCGAAGCGAATCGGTATGCAGAAGCCCATGCTCTTTGCACGCCCGGCACTGCGGGTGCTGCGTCTGGTCAGCATTTTCTTCGCCCCCATGTTTAAGCTTCTGAATGTGACGGTAAACGGCACCTTGAAGCTGTTGGGCATGAAGCTCGAGGCCGAGGACGGTGTAGCCAGTGAAGAGGAGCTGCGGCTGATGGTAGAGTCCAGCGGCGAGCAGGGCACCATTGCGCAGGACGAGCAGGAGTGGATTGAAAATGTCTTCGATTTCGGCGATATGACCGCCAGCGAGGCCATGACGCCGGAGCCGGATGTGACCGCCTTTTCAATGGAGGAAAGCAATGAGGAGATCCTTGCAGCCATTAAGGAGACCGGCCTCAGCCGTTATCCGGTTTATGATGAGGACATCAATGATATCCGCGGCATTCTGAATGCCAGAGATTTCCTCATTAACATGCAGGAGAAGAATCCGAAGCCGCTGGAGAAGCTGCTGCGGCAGGCTTATTTCGTGCCGGAAACCGTGCATGCGGATCAGCTTTTCCGGGATATGCAGGCGAGAAAGCAGCATTTGGCTGTGGTTGTGGATGAATACGGCGGCACCGCCGGTGTGGTGACCATCGAGGATCTGCTGGAGGAAATCGTCGGCGATATCTTTGATGAATTTGATCCGGCGGAGCCCAAGGATTTTACGGAGCTGAGCAAGGGCATGTACCGGGTGGCCGGCGGCATGAGAGTGGATGAATTCGCAGATGAGCTGGACCTGGAGCTGCCGGAGGACCGCGACTATGATACAGTGGCGGGATTGATTCTCAGCTGTCTGCCCTCTATTCCGGAGGACGGCAGTAAGCCCGGCGTCGATGTGCTGGGCGTACACTTCGATGTGCAGACCATCAAGGATCGGAAGGTACTCTGGACCATCGTGCGGGTACCGCCGAAGGAGACACCTGCGCCCGAGGCAGAGACAGAGCATGATGCCCATTAAAAGGATATGGCTGTTTAGCGCAGCATTGCTGCACGGCTTTGCATTCATGTGAAAATCGGCGGTTTGAATCGGCGCTGAAATTGTGCTATGCTGAAAAGGCGCTGTGGCGCTGAAGACATTTAACTAATGAAGAGAAAAGAGGGAAAAGCAATGGCTGAGGAAAAGAAAATTGAGACAATGGACGATCTGAAGGATGAGCTGGAGGAGTCTCTCCGTCAGTACGGCAGCGGAAAGCGGGCAGATATGGCTGCCTGGGACAAGCTGCAGGACGATCTGGACAATAAGCTCCCGGTAGAGGTCGAGATCACAGAGGCTGTAAAGGGCGGTGTGACCACCACACTGGAGGGTGTGCGTGCCTTCATTCCGGCTTCCAAGCTGTCCCTCTCTTATGTAGATGAGAAGGCACTTCCGGATTTTGTGGGCAAGCGTATGACTGTGCAGGTCATCACCGCAGATCCGGCAGAGAATCGTCTGGTGCTTTCTGCAAAGGATCTGCTGCGGGCAGAGGCAGAAAAGGCCCGGGCAGAGAAGACGGCAGCCCTGCAGGTGGGAACTGTTTGCGAGGGTACTGTGGAGACGCTGAAGGATTACGGCGCCTTCGTTAACCTTGAGGACGGTGTGACCGGTCTTCTTCATGTTTCCCAGATTTCCCAGAAGCGCATCAAGTCCCCGGCAGCTGTCCTGAAGGAGGGCCAGAAGGTGACTGTGCAGATCATCGGTCTGAAGGACGGAAAGATTTCTCTTTCCATGAAGTCTCTGGAGACCGCCAAGGCTGAGAAGGAAGAGGCTGAGGAGAATGAGAGCTTCCATGAGAGCTATCATGAGACCGGGGCTATGACCACATCCTTCGGAGATCTTCTGAAGAAGAGCGGCTTCAAGCTGTAAGTCTTATCACAAGAAAGCTTTGACAGGGCCGGGGCTCGTATGCTCCGGCCCTTTTTGGTCCGATGAATAGAGAGAGGAAATCATGAGCGAATACCTGGCAAAGGAAATCACGGCGGAGGAGCTGGAGCGTATGCCGGCCGGAAGTTTTTATCTTCTGGACGTGCGGGACGAGGAGGATTTTCAGCACGGAAAGCTGCCGGATGCCCGGAGAGCGGAGCTTGCAGACATTATGGCAGGAAAATGTCTTCTGCCCAAGGACAAGCCGGTGGTCGTCTACTGTAAGTACGGCACCCTGTCTATGCAGGCGGCGGAGCGGTTATGTGAGGACGGCTACGAGGCCATGAATCTGGCCGGCGGCTACGGCAAGTGGCTGCTGTATCGCCTGCAGCGGGATCTCCAGGCGGAAAATCGTTTGGAGGAAATTGAAAAGAGTCTTCGGAAGAAGTTCAAAAAAGATATTTTCAGCCCCTTTGTCAAGGCAGTCTGCGAGTATGAGCTGGTGAAGCCGGGAGACAAAATCTGCGTCTGCATTTCCGGCGGCAAGGATTCCATGATTATGGCGAAACTCTTCCAACAGATGAAGCGGCACAATAAGATTCCCTTTGAACTGGTTTTCCTGTGCATGGATCCCGGCTACAATGCCGAGAACCGGCAGATCATTGAGGACAATGCGAAGCTTCTGGGCATTCCGCTGACCTTCTTTGAAACAGATATTTTTGATGCGGTTTTCACGATTGAGAAGTCGCCCTGCTATGTCTGTGCCCGGATGCGCCGGGGCCATCTTTACCGGAAGGCACAGGAGCTCGGCTGCAATAAGATTGCGCTGGGACATCATTTCGATGATGTGATCGAGACCATTCTCATGGGCATGCTGTACAGCGGACAGTTCCAGGCCATGATGCCGAAGCTGCATTCCACGAATTTTCCGGGCATGGAGCTGATCCGGCCGCTCTATCTTGTGCGGGAGGACGACATCAAGCGCTGGCGGGACTATAACGGGCTGAATTTTATTCAGTGTGCCTGCAAGTTTACGGATACCTGCACGACCTGTCATACCGACGGAACCACAAGCTCGAAGCGCCTGGAGACCAAGAAGCTGATTCAGGAGCTGAAGAAGACCAATCCGTTCATTGAGAGCAATCTCTTCAAGGCGATGCAGAACATTTCCCCGAGTACGATTCTCGGCTACAAGAAGGACGGCGTGAAGCATAGCTTTCTGGAGTGGTATGATGACATGGGTGATCCGTTTCCGGGGAAAAAGCCGGCGGATAGCAAATCGGATGCGGACGTAGAAAACAATGTGCCAGCTGAGCAGGGAAATGTCGGCGGCTCGGCTGCGCAATAAAGGAGAGTTCGGTGGATATTCAGGAGATAAAGAAAACTGAAGGAATAACCGAGGAGAAACGGCAGGCACTGTACAGCGCCTGCCGTTTGTGTCCCCGTGCCTGCGGTGTGAATCGAGAAGACGGGAAACACGGCGTCTGCGGCGTTTCTTCGGAAATTTATGTGGGTCGGGCGGCACTCCATTTCTGGGAGGAACCCTGCATTTCCGGCAGCGAGGGCAGCGGCGCGGTTTTCTTTTCCGGCTGTACGCTGAAGTGCGTGTTCTGCCAGAATTATGAGCTGTCGCATTCGGAGCAGGGGAAGCGGGTCAGTATTGAGCGGCTCAGCGACATTTTTCTGGAGCTTGAGCAGCAGGGAGCCAACAACATTAACCTGGTGACGCCGGATCACTACATCCCGTCCATTGCACTTGCTATGGAGCGGGCGCGGAACAAGGGACTGCGGATTCCCTATGTGATCAATTGCTCGGGCTACGAGACGACAGAACAGCTGCGGCTTCTGGACGGGCTCGCCGACATTTACCTCGATGACTTCAAGTTTATAGACAGCGGGAAAGCGGCGCGCTACGCCGGCGCAGGTGATTATCCATTGCGGGCGAAGGAGGCGCTGGAGGAAATGCATCGGCAGCAGCCGCTGCCGGTCTTTGATGCACGGGGAATGATGCAGAAGGGCATTATCGTACGGCATCTTCTCATGCCGGGTATGGTGCGGAACGGCAAAGCGGTGGTGGATTATGTTTACGGCACCTATGGGGATAATGTATATCTCAGTCTGATGCACCAGTTTACGCCATTTCCGCGGCTTGCCCGGGATTATCCGGAGCTGAACCGCACTGTCACGCAGCGTGAGTACCGGCGCTTTGTGGACTATGCCATGACGCTGGGCGTGCAGAATGCCTTCATTCAGGAGGAAGGCGCTGCAAAGGAGAGCTTTGTGCCGCTGTTTGACGGGAGCGGTGTGTGATGCGGAAAAATATATTCCAGTATGACAAGACGGAAGTTTGACGGGGGAATTAATGGTTGCTATAATGAAAACAGATTTTCTTACCTGTATTCTGAAGGAGTAAGTATATGTCCGTGTTGAATATTCCTATTGGCATTTCCGATTTCGAAAAGATCCGGAAAAACGGCTATTATTTTATTGATAAAAGCGGAATGATCGGGGAACTCCTTAGGAATGCAGCACCTGAGGTGACGCTGATTACGCGTCCGCGTCGCTTCGGAAAAACATTGGGAATGAGCATGCTGGCCAGCTTTTTTGACATCCGGAAGGACAGCAGGGAACTGTTTCGGGGGTTGCGTGTTTCTGAGGATGAAGCGCTTTGCGCAGCGTGGATGAATCAATATCCGACACTTTTCCTTACATTTAAAGATGTGGACGGAAATGAGTTTGTCACTGCGAAGGATATGCTGCGGGACCAGATTGCCGGACTTTTCCAGGAACACGCCTATCTGGCAGAGAGCGGCAAGGTCAATGAGTACGATAAAAAAAGATTCTTCGCATTATTGGATGTGATCGACGGCAAAGCCAGTGATATGCTTTTGAAAACGAGTATTGCACTCCTAATGCGGATGATGCAGGCATATTACGGAAAACCGGTTATTTTGCTTTTGGATGAATATGATGTTCCGCTGGCGAAGGCCAGTACACATGGATACTATGATCAAATGCTGGAAATCATGCGAATGATGATGAGTACAGCGCTGAAGGATAATCATAATCTGAAGTTTGCAATCATAACCGGATGCTTGAGGATATCGAAGGAGAGTATTTTTACCGGAATGAACAATCTGGTATCGGATTCGATTTTGAAATCCAGACTGAGTGAGTATTTCGGATTCACACAAAGAGAAGTTGACCGGATTCTGCAAGATGCAGGGCTACAGCAGGAAGCAGAACGAGTAAAAGCATGGTATGATGGATATCATTTTGGCGGATATGATATTTATTGCCCATGGGATGTTTTGAATTATGTTTATGACCTGCAGGGAGAGACCGGAATTCGGGAGCCGGTCAGTTACTGGAAAAACACCAGTGACAATGCAGTGATCCGGGCTTTTATAGATCACAAAGAAAAACAGATCAAGACAAAACTGGAAGTTCTGATGAATGGCGGCTACATTATTCAGAAAATCGAGGAAAATCTCACCTATGATTTTGACACTTGTTCCGATGAAAATTTCTGGAGTGTTTTGTATCTGACCGGATATCTGACAAGCTGCAATCCGGACAAGCTGCTTCCGGAGGATCGTGAGAGAGTCAAGGGGAATGTCATGGCGCTGATGATTCCCAATGCGGAAATCCGAGAGATTTATCAGGATACTGTTTTGAAATGGTTTGAGGAGAGCGCGCACGTCTGGAAAACACAGAATTTATGTGAAGCGGTATGGCAGGGGGACAGCGAGACAGCCAGCAGAGAGATGACGCGTCTCCTTCAGAAAACGATCAGTTACCATGATTACCATGAGGACTATTACCATGCATTTCTGGCAGGGATCTTTACCGGGGCGGGATATGAGGTGAAGTCAAATCGGGAGCACGGCAACGGACGCAGTGATGTGGTCATTTTGGATTCAGACAACAACCGTCTGGCGATTTTTGAAGCAAAATATACTGCGGATAAAAGCATGCTGGCAGACAAGTGTGAGGAGGCCATCAGGCAGATTGAAGATCGTAGATATGCTGTTGAATTCGAAGAGAGCGGAAGCAGAGTGTTCTGCTACGGAATTGCATTTTACAAAAAAGAATGCCTTATCCGGCTGCTGCGAGAAGCGGATGCAGACGGAAACTAATATGTAATGGCAATGAATTCCGCCCTTGTTGTGTGCTGACTGCATACCAAGGGCGGGATTTTTTTGCGAAAATATAGAAACTTGACAAATTAGCTAATGTTCGCTACATTCGAAATCACTAATAGAAGGAGGTGATCAAATGCTTATGGCAACGGCGACTGCAACTGAAATGCAGAATAATTTTGGGCGATATTTGAATCTTGTAATGTCCGGGCAGGAAATCATTGTCACTAAGAATGGAAAAGAAGTTGGCCGATTTGTTCCGAAAGATGCCGCAGTAAGCTATCTGACGGATTCTCTTACCGGCATTTTAAAAGAAGATCATGATTTTGATGAGATAAAGTCAGAAAGCATGAAGGTGAAGTATGGTCTTGCTGATTGATACGAATGTAATTTTGGATGTTTTGATGAACAGATCGGAATTTGTAAAAGCATCCGCAATGATTTGGAAGCTTTGTGAAACAGAGCAGGCAAAGGGATATGTTTCCGCGCTGAGTTTCGCAAACATGATGTATATCATGAGAAGGCAGATGACACCGGAACAGATTGAAGATATATTTCATAAACTGAAGCTTATTTTTGAATTTGCAGACCTGAGTTCTGCCGTTCTGGAAAGAGCTGTGAGTATGAAGTGGGATGACTTTGAAGATGCTGTCCAAAGTGCAACTGCTGAGTCTGTCCATGCGGATTATATTGTCACAAGGAATATAAAGGACTTTGGTCGAAGCAAAGTGGCGGCATTTACACCGGCTGAATTGTTGGCAAGAATTTAAAACGGATACATTCGAAAAAGTATCATGTCTGCTTAACTGTATATTGTGTGTCTGTTTAGCACCGCCCGGGCGGCCTTTTAGGAAGGTTGTCCGGGCGATTTTGTGTCCGGCGTTTGGGCAAATCAGCTGCGGATTTTGTGCTTCTCGACCTGCTTTTATACAGGCTTCGCAAAAACATCTGCAGTGACCTGTCTAATTTTCCGGCCGCGTTGTCATGGGGGGGGTAAAGGTGATAAAATGTTCATGGATTTGCAGCTGCCCGGCAGCGAAATCGGTATGGACAGCAACGGGGAGATGAGTATGTCGAAATTTTCAGAGGAAATCAAGAAGGCCATAGAAGAATCGGAACAGACACTGCTGAGCCTGGCTGATGCCAGTGGACTGTCAGTGGATCATATATCCAAAATGCGGCGGGGTGTGCGGCTGCCCCAGGACACGGAAAAGGTGCAGAAGCTGGTCACTGCTCTGCAGCGTTCGGAGGAGGAATCCAGAAAACTCATGACGATGTATCGGATTGAGCGCATGGGTGATGAGGAGTGGAGCTGCATGAAGGGAATTCAGCAGCTGCTGGAATACGGCAACATGATAGGACAGCAGAGCAAGGAAATGAAGGCGCACGCGGCTGAGGTAGGCACACACACCTTGCCCACGAATGTAAAGGCACTGCACAATCGCGGCGAGGTTTTTACCTTTCTGCAGAGGGCGCTTCCTCAGACGAGCGGCATGCTGTACATGCTTACGGAGGAAATGTCGGAAACGGTGGTGGATTTGCTGGCGGCGCATCTCAAGCGGGATGATTTCAGCTGTGTGCATCTGTTTTCTCTGAAAACGCTTCGTGAAAAATCCGGCTGTCTCTATAACATCCGCTATGTGAACCGGATCATGCCGCTGATCTGCTGCGGCAGAAATTACCAGCCGGTTTATGACTATGAGGAGAAGGGAAATGCCTTCCTGCCCAACTGGCTGATCAGTGACCGCTGGGCCGTCGGCCTGCAGAAGGACATGGAGGGCGGCATTGTGGAATGGGAGCCGGAAAATATAAACTGGCTTCGGCGGCAGTTTGAAAACAGAAGGAAAAACAAACGTCAGCTTCTGCTGTATTTTTCGGATGTCATGCAGTGGGGCACGTGGATCGCGGAAAACCGGGAACGGTACAGAGCTGAGACAGTAAACGGATGCGTGCGTCCGCAGGATGTAAAGAACTATTATTTGGAATATGAACCCTGCACGATGATGGGGCTGACGGATGAGATGCTGCAGGCGCACGTTCTGCTGCCGGAGCCGGCGAAGACGGAAATCATCACACTTTTTAAAATGCGCCGCGAACAGGATCGGTCGATGGATGCGATGCTGTTTTTTACCAGAAAGGGCATAGAACGTTTTGCAAAGACCGGCCGTATCTCACAGTTTCCGGATCAGGTCTATACGCGGCTGACAATTCAGGAGCGCATACAGCTTCTGACATTCTTTAAGGAATGGATGCAGGAGCCGTCGGCCGGCATATATATGCTGGATGACCGCCAGATCAACGCCTCCTATAGAACGTTCCTCTTTTCCACCGTCTCTCTGGTGCATAACGAATTTACATTGCTGCTCGGCCGGGAGGGCGCAGAATACATCTCGATCTGCGAGCAGGGAATCTCCGAGAAGCTTGGCGCATTCTGTCGCATGCTTGAAAGCGGTGAAATGGTCTGCCCGTTGGAGGAAAGCGTGAAAGCAATCGAAGCAGTGATTGCGGATTTGGAGAGAGAAAAGGAGAAAGCATCATTCGCATAATTTTGACGCATCAATACCGCCCGGGTGGCTTCTTAGAAAGGCTGCCCGGGCGATTTTGTTGTCCAAGGAAATGTTTTAATCAGTGCTTGCCCTCCATAAGTGCTGCTGAAGCGGTTCATTCCTTTAATGCCTTCTGCAAAAAATATCTGAGCCGTCGGCCTGCTGTGTGAAGGAAAATGAAAGTCGGGTGTCTAAAAAGTTGGCCCGGATTGTCGTAAGAATAAAATATTGTTATATTTTTTAAGATCATGCAGAGAAAATGTGCATAAACATGCGATTGAACTTTATTTGGGAGGAAATGAGTATGTATTGTTTAAGGTGCGGCGAGAAAAATTCTGACGACACTAAATTCTGCAAAAAATGCGGTGAGCCGCTGCAGGAGGGACTGCAGCGGCAGGCGCCGGAGATGACACCGTTTATGCGGGCAAATGCGGACGAGCTTAAGAATAAATCCGAAGCATTTATGAATGCGTCTAAGGATACGTTTGCGAAGGCTGCGGAGAAGACAAAGGCGCAATTTTCGGAAGCAAAGCTGGCGGGTGTGAAAAATAAGGCGGCAGAACTTGCGGAAACGGCAAAAAGACATTTGTCTGTGAAGAAGCTTGCTGTTGCCGGCGGCATTATTGTGATTGCGGCAGGCGCAGGCATGATCTTTTACAATGCAAGCAGAACCATTCAGTTGGATAAGGATCTTGTCTTTGAAACTGAAGGCTACACCGGATACGGAAAGGTGAGTGTGTCTGTAGACTGGAAGGCCATCAAGTCAAAGTACGGCAGCAAGCTGTCGTTTACGAAGGAAGCCAAGGAAGAGTATGGAAAATCTATTCGCGAGATGAAGCCGATCGAATTTCTGGAAGACGAAATCAACATTAAATTGGATGAGGATTCAAAACTGTCCAACGGCGATACCGTTTCATACAGCTGGGATGTGGACGATGATCTGTCCGATTATGTGGGTTGCAAGTTCAAATATAAGGACGGAACATTCCAGATCTCAGATCTGAAGGAGCTTGAAAAAACAGATGTCTTTTCTGATCTGACGGTGGAGTTCAGCGGAATATCACCATACGGAACGGCGGAAATTGAATATACAGGAAATTCGATGGGCAGCTATTGCTTTGATTACGAACCGAGCCAGAATCTGAGCAACGGTGATACCGTCACCGTGAAAATCAATGAGGAAGGCGTGGCAGCATTTGCCAAAAACGGAAAGGCTCCGGCGGAAACAGAGAAGGAGTATACCGTAAGCGGTCTTGAAAGCATGGTGACAAAAATTTCAGAGATCGATGAGGAATCATTAGAAAAGATGAAGCAGCAGGGGCTTGACGAATGGACTGCATGGGCAGCCAAAAGGGATTGGGAAGAGGGAGAAGAAATCCCGCAGGATGTGCAATGTACAGGCATGTACCTTTTGACACCAAAAAGCGGAGAAGACAGCCAGAATATGCTGTATATCGTTTATGAAATTCAGATTCAAAACAGTTACACGTATGAAGATACCGGAGAGTCATATGATCAGCTGAATAAGATTTATCGATATGTTGGATATAAAAACCTGGTGCTTGATGCGAATGAAAAGGTGAAAATGAATGATGCCGATTATTTTGTCATGTCAGACTATGAGGAAAGATCAGAATTTGATTCGGGTATCAAGGACAGCTGGGGATACAGCAAAAAAACTTGGTACTATCCCGGTTATAAATCTATGGACGACCTATATACAAAGGTTGTGACAGCAAATCAGGATTCCTACAATCATGAGGATCTGGTATCCGGAGAAGAAAGTGAATCCCCGGAAACCGCAGCGGCTGAAGCTGAAACACAGTCGGCTGAGACGCAGCAGGAAACACAACAGGAAACGCAGCAGGCACAGCAAGCTGTGACGTCGGCAGCGACGTCCACAGCTGAATGGATATTGCCGAACAGCAGCACTGCGGTTCTGACGAATGCGGATATAGAAAATCTATCTGATGAGGAGATTCGGATTGCACTGAATGAAATTTATGCCCGCTATGGACGTAAATTCAAAGATACGGATCTGCAGGCACATTTTGATGCCTGCAGCTGGTACAACGGAACGATTGCACCGGAGAATTTCAGTGATGACGTTCTGACAGATGTTGAAAAAGCAAACCGGGATATGATTGTGGAATATGAAAAGGCACATGGGAACCGATAAAAGGCATTGGCGCTGAGAGACTGAGGGGGATGAAATGGCTTTCTTTGAGAAAATAGGGGAACATATTGGCAAAGTAGGACAGGATGTTACTGCCCAGACAAAGAAAATTTCGGATATCACACAGCTGAACAGCTCGATTTCCGAAAAAGAGAAAAGGATATCAGCGCTGTATCTGGAAATCGGACAAGCCTATTATGAAAAGCATAAAGCGGATGAGATGCCGCCGGAGGAGGCAGATAAAATTGCTGAGATCAATGCGATTTCAGCGGAAATTTCGGAGGCACGAGAAAAAATTAAATGTCTGAAAGGAATTGTAAAGTGCAAAAACTGTGGCGCAGAAATCTCGGCAGACGCAACATTCTGCAATGCGTGCGGAACCAAGGTCGAGCACACGCCGTCCGTTGATGAGATCGGAGAGGAAAGCGGCTGTATTTGCCCAGTTTGTCATGAGGCAGTGGAAGCAGGAAACAGATTCTGCAGACATTGCGGTGCCAGAGTTGATATGAATTCATAACTGAGGGAGGAAGCGAGATGTTTTGCGGAAAATGTGGACATGAGAATGAAGAGGATGCTGTATTTTGCACAGAATGCGGTGCGCGCTTGGACGGAGGCGCATCAGCATCATTTATCGGGGCAGAGACTGTGGCGGTGAATGTGTCTGCCGACGCTAAAAACCGAAAAATCGGTATGATTGCAGTCGCAGCGGCAGCAATTGTT
>CAZJQX010000010.1:30188-39733 GCA_964548305.1 uncultured Lachnospiraceae bacterium | reverse complement strand
GGATAGGTATATAATGCAGAACATAAAGGCGAAAAAATGGTGATAGATAACAGTGGCATACTCAGAGCTCATAAAGAATTTCGATAATATCAGAAGCTACATGCGGGATTTCTTTATCTATGGATTCAAGACCCGGGAGGAATATGATCAGAAGAGTGCGAGAAGCTATGACGATGAACGCCGCAGGATTCAGAGTTATCTCGGGGAGATTGTGAGCTTTCGGCAGACTGCCGCCGGAAGGAGCACGATGATCTCGCTTGACGGAAGGAGTGTGACGCACAATCCGCTTTACCGGGCGTTTAAGTCCAAAAGCTTTACTGATAAAGACATTACCCTGCACTTCATTGTGATGGATATTCTGGCGGATGGAAATGCCTATACGCTGAAGGAGATGCTTGAACGGATCGACAGAGAGTATCTCGCGGCTTTTGATGAGCCGATGAGCTTTGATGAGTCGACGCTACGGAAAAAGCTGAAGGAGTATGCGGCACTTGGTATTGTCACATCCGAAAAAGAGGGCAGGCTTGTAAAGTATTCCAAGGTGCAGGATGCGGTTGCGCTTGCGCCATACCGGGACGCAATCCGATTTTTTACGGAAGAGAATCCGCTGGGCGTGGTGGGGAGCTATTTGGAGGACAAGGAAGATGCGTCCGAAGCAAATGAAGAGTACCTTGTGTTCAAGAACCACTACATCATGAATGCCTATGACGCGGAAATCATTGAGGCCGTCATGCAGGGGATACATGAAAAACGGCAGATTGAAATCGTGAATTTCAGCCGGGAGAAAAAGCAGGAACGCAGCTGGCTGGTCATTCCGATGAAGCTGTATGTCAGCACGCAGAGCGGAAGACATTATCTTCTGTGTATGGGACTTAAGAGCAGTGAACCGGTTTCCTTCCGAATTGATTACATACAGAAGGTTACGTTAGGAGAAGCTTATCCTGATTTTGACAAGAAGCTTGCGTCATTTGAAAAGCTTGCGAAGCATATATGGGGCGTGAGCTGCACGAGAGACAGAAGGCTCGAGCACATTGAAATGGACATTTATGTCGGACCGGAAGAAAATCATATCATTCGGCGGCTTCAACGGGAAAGGCGCTGCGGCACCGTCACAAGGATTGATGCAGAAACCTGGCGCTTCACGGCGGATGTTTTTGATGCTGTCGAGATGGTTCCGTGGATCAGAAGTTATTTCGGAAGGATCAAGGCAATCAACTGCAGCAATGAAGAGGTCATGAATCGGCTGAAGCTTGATCTTGTGAGAACGGCCGGACTGTACGATGGGGTAATGTGATGGTTTTCAACGAAATTTACGGGTGCTACTATATTGCCGTCGCAAAAATGATTGCCCTTGCCATTAAAGGGGAGCTGACAGAAGGAAAGATGAACGAAATTGCGGCGAAGCATGCCTTTTCGGAAAGTCTGCTTACCATCGTTCCGGCTTTGAAGAATCAGAAATGGCAGCTGATTGATCATGATTTCAAGACGCCGATCCGAAACAAGCCATCCATGCCGCTGACAACATTGGAAAAACGCTGGCTCAAAACGATATTGCTGGATCCGCGGGTTGTGCTGTTTCAGCTGCCGATGAACGAGCTTGACGATACGGAGCCGCTGCTTGAACCGGCTGATATTGTGTATTTCGACAGGTACCTCGATGGCGACAAATATGATGATCCTTCGTATGCCGCCCGCTTCCATATCATCCGGCAGGCGATACAGGAACGAAAAAAGCTGTTGATTTCGTTTTTGAGCGGAAGGCAGCAGAAAAAGACAGGTGTGTATGAGCCGATCAAGCTGGAGTACTCGGACAAGGAGGACAAGTTCAGAGTCCTCTGTTCCGGTCGTTTTGATATCAGAACCATAAACCTGGGGAGAATCATAGAGTGCGAAATGCTTCCGGAAACATTTGCGGAGGAGACAAGCCTACAGAGCAGGAAGCGGGACACACTGATTTTTGAGCTTGTCGACGAGAGAAATGCTCTTGAACGAGCGATGATGGAATTTGCACACCTGAAAAAGCGGGTTGAGCGAACAGGGGAAAAGCAATATTGGGTCGAAATGGAGTATGACGTTGACGACGAGCCGGAGCTCCTGATACAAATGCTGTCCTTCGGAAGCTGTGTAAAAATTCTGGCACCGGACAGGCTGAAGGAGGAGCTTTGCAGACGAATAGAAAGGCAGCTTAAGATGCTGCGATGGTAAAAGGATGGACTTGAATGCGGGGACGTCCTTTTTTTGTGCGTATACAGTTCGCAGCTTTTTTTCCGTGATTTCATAATGCCAATGCCGTAAGATTCGAGTATCAGATACAGGCAGCAAAATCAGGAAAGGGGCAGGTGAATGTTTGAGATAAGTGGAAAAGTAAATACTGCGATTTGCTATGCCTCGGTAGTGGAAGCGGAGGCAATAGAGCAGATTCGGCGAATGTGTGATTATCCTATGTCAGAGGGTTCGAAAATCAGAATCATGCCAGATGTGCATTACGGAAAAGGATGCACAATCGGAACAACCATGACAATCAGGGATAAGGCTGTCCCCAATGTGGTGGGGATAGATATTGGCTGCGGAATGTACACAGTGAATCTCGGACATCAGGACATTGATCTTGAAAAATTTGATATGGTCGCGCATACGATTCCGCATGGAAACATTGTCTGGAAAAAGCAGAGGGCGACGTTTGATCTTAGCCGGATGGCATGCTATGGAGAGCTTGAGGATGTGGAGAGACTGGAAAGATCTGTCGGAACGCTTGGGAGCGGAAACCATTTCATAGAGATTGATACATCGGCGGATGGAGAAAAATATCTGGTTATTCATTCTGGGAGCAGAAACCTTGGAAAGCAGGTAGCCGGAATTTATCAACAGCATGCAATTGAGTTGAACCAAGGTGGGACGGAGATCCCTGCGGATTTGTGTTTTGTATATGGCGAGTGCTTTGAACATTATCTTCATGATGTAGGGATTTGCCAGGAATTTGCGATGCTTAACCGGGAAAAAATGGCGGAGATTCTTCTGGAGGAATGTGGATTAACCGGTATAGAAGATTTTCATACAATTCACAATTACATCGATACGAAGGAAATGGTACTCCGAAAGGGCGCTATTGCCGCACATAAGGGAGAGATGGTTCTTATTCCGATCAATATGAGAGATGGGAGCATTCTTGCATTTGGAAAGGGTAATTCGGAATGGAATTATTCTGCACCGCATGGCGCAGGAAGAATAATGTCCAGAGCCATGGCAAAATCCACGCTTAGTCTTGAAGAATACCGGAAAACAATGGAAGGCATATATACCACTTGTGTGACTGCCGCGACGATTGACGAAGCACCGATGGCATACAAGTCCATTGAGGATATTATGGATGATATTCGTGATGCTGTGGACGTGATTGAAATCATCAAACCGATTTATAATTTTAAGTCGTCGAAATAATCACAAGCTAATGCACTTATAGGAAAAATTCGATACTTTTCAGCGGCATTCTGCGGGGAATGGATTGACAGACAGGTTTCGTGGTGCGACAATCGTATGCAGCGGAGGAAGTATTTATGTTCAAAGTAAATCCATATCGGCCCGGTGCCGGACTGATGCCTGCATATCTGGCGGGAAGAGATGCTGACATTATCGAGCTTGAGAATATGTTTGAGGCCATACATATGGGGATTCCGACACAGTCTGTGATTTTTACCGGACTTCGGGGTGTCGGAAAAACGGTGCTGATGAATCGGCTGCAGGAAATTGCGGAAGATAAAAAAATTTTTTGTAAGCATATTGAGGTGGAGGAGCGAAATGACTTTATTTCGCAGCTTGCAAGCTGTGCGCAGGCATTTTTGCGAAAAATAAGTACCGTTGAAAAGTTTCGTGATCTTTTGCAAAAGCCTTTGGACGCAATAAAATCATTGGTGGTGTCATTTGATCCGAGTGACAATACATTTTCTCTTTCCGTGCAGGAAAAGGAACTTTATACATCGTCAAATCTTACGCAGAGCCTGACGGATGTGTTGACCGCTTTGGGAGAGACTGCTGCAAAAACGAATTCTCCGATATGCTTTTTTATCGATGAGATGCAGTATATGAGCAAAAATGAACTTGGGGCTTTGATTGCGGCTCTCCATCGTGCCAATCAGCTTGGATATCCTGTTATGCTGGTTGGTGCAGGACTCCCGAAAATCTATAGTATGCTGTCAGAATCAAAGTCATATTCTGAGAGGCTGTTTCAGTTTAAAGAGATTGGATCCCTGAAGGAAGAGCAGTGTGCGGAAGCAATCGTGAAACCGGCAGAAAAGATGGGTGTTTCGTATTCGGAGCAGGCAGTTTCAAAGATTACGGAAATAACACAGGGGTATCCGTTTTTTGTGCAGCAGTTTTGCCAGATTATATTTGAACAAACAGATGAAAAGAATATAGAAGCTTCTGATGTAGAAAAGTGCCGGACAATATTTTTTGAGACATTGGACAGAGGCTTTTTCCGGGTGCGCTACGAACGCTGTACGGAGTCTGAGAAAAAATTTATTTTCGCAATGTCTGCCTGTGACAAGTTGCCTTGTACAATCGCAAATGTCGCGGCAATTCTCGGAAAACCTGTAAGCGCAGTTTCGACATCTCGTGCACAGCTCATAAACAAGGGAATTATTTATGCGGTTCGGTATAAGGAGCTTGATTTTACGGTGCCGGACTTTAGCGGCTTTATTCGACGCCTTCCGGAATATTCCGAATGGACGAAGGAGAGTAAGAAAAAACGGTAATTATCCGAACCACAGGAGACACAAATTATGCTGAATGGAAAAAATATATTACTGGGAGTGACCGGCGGAATCGCGGCCTACAAGGCGGCAGATCTCTGCTCCCGGCTGGTGAAGCAGCACGCCGGTGTGGATGTGATCATGACAGAGCATGCGACGGCGTTTATCACGCCGCTGACCTTTGAAAGCCTCTGCCATAGACACGTGGTAACCGATACCTTTGACCGGAATCATCCCTGGGAGGTGGAGCACATTGCCCTGGCGGACAAGGCCGACTGCGTGGTCATCGCCCCCGCCACCGCCAACATTATCGCAAAGCTTGCCCATGGGATTGCCGATGATATGCTGACCACCACGGTGCTGGCCTGCCGCTGTCCGAAGCTGCTGGTGCCGGCCATGAATACCAATATGTATGAGAACCCGGTGGTGCAGGATAATCTTGAGAAGCTTAGGCACTATGGCTGGCAGATCATGGAGCCGGCGAGCGGGCATCTCGCCTGCGGCACCAGCGGGAAGGGGAAAATGCCGGAGCCGGAAACGATACTGGAACAGGTACTGCTTTGCTGCGCGCATGAGCACGATATGGCCGGTCTTCGTGTTCTTGTGACTGCGGGACCGACGCAGGAATCAGTGGATCCGGTGCGTTATCTCACGAATCACTCCACCGGAAAGATGGGCTATGCCGTTGCGAAGGCGGCGGCGATGCGCGGCGCAGAGGTGACGCTCGTAAGCGGACCGGTGAATCTGCCGAAGCCGGAGGGCGTGGAGCGCATCGACATTACCACTGCGGCGGAGATGTATGAGGCGGTGACGAGCCGTCAGCGGGAAAATGATGTGATCATCAAGGCTGCGGCGGTGGCGGATTATCGGCCCGTGCGTGTGGCGGATGAAAAGATCAAGAAGAAGGATGACGGCTCGGATCTTTCAATGCCGCTGGAACGAACGAAAGACATTTTGAAATACCTCGGTGAGCATAAGCCGGACGGACAGCTGCTCTGCGGCTTTTCGATGGAGACCGAGAATATGCTGGAAAATTCCCGGAAAAAGCTCGAGAAGAAAAATCTGGATGTGATCGCGGCAAACAATGTGAAGGTGGCCGGCGCCGGCTTCGGAGTGGACACCAATGTGCTGACGCTGATCACGAAGGACAGTGAGCGGGAGCTGCCGCTTAAGTCCAAGCAGCAGGCGGCGATGGATCTTCTGGATTTGCTGCTGGAACTGCGGAAAAAGAACAAATAGTTCAGTGCAATTGCTGAATTGTATACAAGAAAGCACAGCTGAAGGGCTATGCTTTCTTGCATTTCTGCTGAAATTGTGTATCATGAAACTTGCGCGATATCCGCAATAAGGCGGAACCGCAGCAGGAGGAAAAATATGAATAACATGAACACACAGAACGTGCAGACAGCACGCGCAGTCGGTCTTGGCGCAAAGGATCTTGCCATTATGGCGATGTTTACCGCCATTATTCTGATCATGGCTTTTACGCCCTTCGGCATCATTGATCTTCCGTTGATCAAGGCCACCATTCTTCATGTACCCGTTATCATCGGCTGTATCGTACTTGGGCCGAAAAAGGGTGCGTTCTTCGGATTTTTATTCGGACTTACCAGCATTATCAAAAATACAATGGGACCGAGCTTTCTGTCCTTCGCCTTTACACCGGCAGTGCCCGTGCCGGGACTGGATCACGGCTCCGTATGGGCTGTTGTGATCTGCTTTCTGCCCCGTATTCTGGTGGGTGTGACGCCCTGGGCTTTTTACACAGCTTCTGTGAAGGCTCTGGGAAAGCATGTCAATCTGGCGCTTCGGACCATTCTGCTGGCCATCAGCGGTGCCATCGGCGCCATCACCAACACCGGTCTCGTTATGGGAATGATCTACCTCGTATTTAAGGACGCTTATGCCATCGGAAAGGGCATTCCGGTTAAGGAAGTCCTTGGCGTGATTCTGGGCATTGTGGCGGCAAACGGTATTCCGGAAATGCTGGTGGCAGCGGTGCTTGTGCCGTTTATCGTCATTGCACTGCTGCGGGCGAAGGTACTGAAGGCAGTCTGAGGAAATGCTGATTTAACCAGCATTTCCCTAACGGATCAATCCGGGACAGGTGAAACGAAGATAAAGAAACGGAGACGGATGGGAAAGATCATTGCGATAGATGTGGGAAATTCCAATGTGGTGGCAGCGGTTCTGGAGCATGGAAAATGCTTTTTCACGGAGCGCTTCAAAACCCACGACAACTGGAAGGAAAATACGGTACTCGGTGAGCTTCGGCGGATTCTGGCAAAGCATGAGCTTCCGGAATCAGAGGTGGAGGGCGCCATCATTTCCTCGGTCGTACCGGAGATGAATCCATTGTTAATGCAGGCGCTTCGAGTAATGACGGGGAAACCGCCGCTCCTGGTGGGACCGACATTAAAAACGGACTTCAAGGTGCGGAATTATGATATGTCCTGCCTCGGCATGGATCGTGTGGTGGACATGACAGCGGCTAAGGCTGCCTGTCCATTTCCGATCATGGTGGTGGATCTCGGCACCTGTACGACGATTTCGGTGATCGACCATGAGGGATATTTCATCGGCGGAATGATCTGCGCAGGCATTCAGCTCTCGCTGGATGCGGAGGCGGAGCACACGGCCCAGCTTCCGGCGCTGCGGGCGGACGGCGTGGATACACTGATCGGTTCGGATACGGTTTCCAATATGCTGAGCGGAGAAATCATCGGCACAGCGGCCATGATCGACGGTCTCGCGGACCGTATCTGGGAGGAAATCAGTGGTCCGGAAGCGCGGAAGCTGAGCATAGTCCTGACCGGCGGCCTATCCAATCAGGTGCTGCCCTGGCTTCGGAATGACGTACATTTCGAGCCGGAGCTGCTACTGAAGGGACTGGAGTTGATTTACAGAAAGAACAGCGGGCAGTATGAGGATAATGTCGGCGGTTCTCAAAAGACGGAGGAGGCAAGATGAAGACAGCAGAGCAAAGTATTGAGGCTTACATTTCGGCTTTGTCAAGTAAGGCAGCCGTACCGGGAGGCGGCGGGGCGTCCGCATTGGCCGGAGCGTACGGCGTGAGCCTCGGACTGATGGTCTGTGAGCTGACCCACGGTAAAAAGAAGTACGCGGACTTTGAACCGGAGCTTGCCCGGATCATGGAGAAGCTGACGGCAATTCGCGGCGCCTTCATTAGCCTGTCAGACGAGGACGAGGCCGTTTTCCTGCCGCTTTCCAAGGCCTACGGGCTACCGAAGGAGACAGAGGAGCAGCAGCTTCTGAAGGAGCAGACGTTGGAAAGCTGTCTTCTCACCGCGAGCCTTACGCCGATCAAGGTGATGGAAAAGGCCTGTGAGGCTCTGAATTATATGCAGGCGCTGGCGGAGAACGGCTCGAAGCTGGCACTTTCCGATGTGGGTGTGGGCGTACAGTTCCTGAATACCGCATTGACAGGTGCCATCATGAATCTTTATATTAATACGAAGATGATGAAGGACGTCGGCAAGGCGGCGGAACTCAACGATTATGCGGAGCGGCTCCTTGAGGACGGTACCCATCAGGCATATGCTGTGTATGAGCTGGTGGAAAAAACAGTGAAGCCGGTATTTGAATTTAAAACACGGCAGCGGCATGACAAGGTAGACTTCGAATAGGACGAGACTGAGGAGGACAGAAGCATGCAGGAATTACGGGGAAAGAAAATCGCAGATAAGATGAAGGAGGAGTGCCTAGCTTTTGCCGGTGAACATAACGGGCTAATGCCGGCACTCGCCATTGTGCGTGTCGGGCAGAAACCGGCGGATCTTGCCTACGAGAGAAGTGTTAAGAAGAGATTCATTGATTACGGTCTGGAAGCGAAGGACTATGAATTTCCGGAGGATGTGTCCAACGAGGAATTCCAGAAGGCTTTCTCCTTCATTAACGATGATCCGGAGATTAACGGCATTCTGGTGATGCGCCCCCTGCCGAAGCAGATCGACGAGCAGCAAATGCTGGAGACACTCCGCCCGGAGAAGGATCTGGACGGCATCACAAAGGTCAATGCTGCCGGTGTTATGATGGGACTGCCGGAGGCCTTTGCACCCTGTACAGCCCAGGCTGTGGTGGAAATGCTGAAGGGCTATGACATTCCGCTGGCCGGAAAGCATGTGGCCGTGATCGGACGTTCCATGGTGGTGGGAAAGCCACTCAGCATGCTGCTTCTGAAGGAAAATGCGACGGTAACGGTATGCCATTCCAAGTCGGAGAACATCAAGGAAATCACCTCGCAGGCGGATATTTTGGTGGCAGCGATCGGCAAGGCGCAGCTGATCGGTTCAAGCTATATTAAGGATGATGCGGTGGTCATTGACGTTGGTATCAATGAGGATGCAGAGGGAAAGCTCTGCGGTGACTGCAATTTCGAGACTATGGCAACAAAGGCCAGCGCTGTGACCCCGGTGCCCGGCGGTGTCGGAACAGTGACCACAGCTGTCTTGGCAAAGCATCTTGTGGAGGCAACAAAGCTCCAGCTGAAGATGGCAGAGGAATAAAAGCAAACATAAAATGAAATAACTATGAAAAAGCAGGCAGGCACTTGTAGCCGGTCTGTTTTTTTGTTATGATGCAGTTGTTCAAATTCCTGCTTCCTGCAGACCATGGTTTTATCGGACCATGCAGAAAAATCAGTATCAAAAATACAAAAAATTAACCCGGATCCGCGATATGGTGATTGCAGCGGTGCTTGTTTTTGTCGGCATTTTTTACTATTTCACCTTGGCAGAGGAGGATACAGGGAAAGTGGAGATGTATCGGGCCGAAACG
>CAZJQX010000010.1:0-30088 GCA_964548305.1 uncultured Lachnospiraceae bacterium | reverse complement strand
TTTCACCTTGGCAGAGGAGGATACAGGGAAAGTGGAGATGTATCGGGCCGAAACGGTGGAGCAGACGAGTCGGTCTGCTACAGTGCTGGAAGAGAAAACAGTGACTGCGGAATCATCCGAAGCTGTTGCGGACGGCGATGCCGAAATAGTCGAAACGTCGGCAGCGGCTGCTGCGCCGGAGACGGCTGCTGCGGCAGTGATTGCCGAGGAAAGCAGTACTGCGGCAGAAGCTTCCACGGCGGATGCGAGAATTAACCTCAATACGGCAAGTCTCGAAGAGTTGGACAGTCTGCCGGGGATCGGACCGGCGACAGCCAAGCTGATTCTCGAGTATCGGCAGCAGTATGGTGGCTTTGCGGCACCGGAGGAAATCATGAATGTAAAGCGGATCGGCGAAAAGACCTATGAGAAGCTGAAGGACCGCATCCGTGTATAAATGAATAAAGACATTTCCTTTTATACAGCTTTGTGGTAGAATCTGCGTATAAATGTGAATTGCTAGCATGACGGAGGTTCATATATGGAACAAAACGAAGAGAAGAAGGAACAGGCTCTTGAGCAGGGCGAGGTGGTCATTGCCGATGAGGTGGTAGCCATTATTGCCGGGATTGCCGCCACTGAGGTAGAGGGTGTGGATTCGATGGATGGAGGATGGTCCGGTGAGATCATTTCCAGAATGGGCATCCGCGACCTGTCAAAGGGTGTTAAGCTTGAGATTGAGGATGGTCATGTATCTGTTGCTCTTACCCTGAATGTCAGGTATGGCTATTCCATTCCGAAGGTTTCCAGAAATGTACAGGACAAGGTCAGTCAGGCTATTGAAAGCATGACGGGACTGAGTGTACTGGACGTAAATATCAAGATTGCCGGAGTTGTAACAAAAGAAGATGAATAAAAGAGAAGAAAGAGATCATAAGTTTAAACTGCTGTTTAGTGCACAGTTCTACCCGGGAGCAGAGGTTCCCGAGCAGCTGAAGCATTATTTTGAGTCCCCGGATTATGAGGACGGCAACCAGGTGATCCATGTCGAGGAGCTGTCCGAAATGGATGAATGGAAGCTGAAGGATGATGTGGAGAAGATTCTGGCTGTGCTGCCGGAACTGGATGCTCGGATCGACAGCATGACAGAGGGATGGACCACACGCCGTATGTCAAAGACGGATCTGACCATTCTGCGTCTGGCGCTCTATGAGATGGAGCATGACGAGACCGTTCCCGAGAAGGTTTCCATCAATGAGGCCGTGGAGCTGGCAAAGAAATATGGCGGTCCGGAATCCGGATCCTTTGTCAACGGCGTTCTGGCGCGTATTCTCCGGAACGAGCAGCCGGCTGCGTCTGCAGACAAAAAGCCCGGCAAGGAGAAGAAGGGCGAGCTGACAGAGAAGAAGCAGGGCGGCAAGAAGATGCATATCCTCATCAATAAGTAATGAAGGAAAATGTATATTCCGTTTCACAGGTGAGCCGATACATCAGCAGAATGCTGCAGGAGGATTTTCTTCTCCGGGAGATTACGATACGCGGAGAAATATCCAATCTGAAGTACCATACATCCGGCCATATTTATTTCACATTGAAGGACACAGCTTCGCAGATTTCCGCCATTATGTTTGCCGGGGATCGGGCGGGGCTTCCCTTTAAATTGGAAAACGGATTTCAGGTGCTTTGTACCGGCAGGGTTGGCCTCTATGAAAAGGGCGGCAGTTACCAGATTTATGTGAAGCGTGTCAGCATGGACGGCATCGGCGACCTGTATATCCGCTTCGAGCAGCTGAAGAAGGAGCTGTCGGAGATGGGCATGTTTGATGACATGTACAAGAAGCCGATTCCACGCTATGCCATGCGCATCGGTATCGTAACAGCGAAAACCGGTGCGGCCATTCGGGATATTGTGCAGATCGCGAAGCGTCGGAATCCCTACTGCGAGCTGATCCTTTATCCGGCACTGGTGCAGGGAGAAAATGCCGCATCATCTATTGTTGAAGGAATCCAGACGCTGGACCGCATGGGCTTGGATGTGCTGATCGTGGGGCGAGGCGGCGGTTCTCTGGAGGATCTCTGGCCCTTTAATGAGGAGAGCGTTGCGAAGGCAATCTTTGATGCGGATACGCCCATTGTTTCCGCGGTGGGTCATGAAATCGACACCACCATTGCGGATTTTGTGGCGGATCTTCGTGCCCCGACACCTTCTGCCGCAGCGGAGCTTTGCGTTTTTGATTATCAGAAGCTCCAGAAGGATATCAGCTCCTATGCGGCAACCCTTTCCGCAGAGATCCGGGATCATATCGCGGAGAAGCGGCAGCAGCTGAACGGGCGGCGTCTGCTTCTGCAGCGCTCGCGTCCGGAAATGCAGCTTCTGCAGCGGCGGCAGCGGGCAGCAGAGCTGCGGGACAAAATGCGCCGATGTATGACGGAACGGCTGACGGAGAGTAAGCAGCGTCTACAGTCCTATAAGCAGATGAAACATGATTTTTCCGGACAGCTGCAGGAGAAACAGCATCAGCTGGCACTTTTTGCAGAGAGGCTTGAGGCGGCTTCACCGATGAAGCGCCTGCAGGCGGGATTTGCCTGTCTGGAAACAGAGGACGGCAAAAGGATACGGACAGCGGCTTCACTGCAGCCCGGAGAGCTGGTGGTGACCACACTCTCGGACGGCAGCTTCCGAAGCAGAGTCGAAGACATTACAATCAGAGGACAGAATGGCAGCAAAGAAGAAAAGCCTGAATGAGATATTTGAGGAATTGGATGGTCTGCTTCAGAGCATGGAGCAGGAGGACAGTCTGGAAAAGTCCTTTGCCTTATACAAGCAGGGAGTGGAGCTTGTGAAGCAGGCAAATGACAGTATAGACAAAATTGAAAAGCAGGTGAAGGTGCTGGATGAAGACGGAATTCTTGCTTGAGTTGGATAGAAAAACCGAGGCGTGCGATCAGATTGTACGCAGACAACTGCCGGCGGCAGCGGGACTGCAGAAAACGGTGCTTTCGGCTATGCGTTACTCTGTTGAAGCCGGCGGCAAGCGAATACGGCCGTTGCTGATTTCTGAGTGCTACGAGCTGCAGAAGCCGGATGAAGAGAGAGTCAGACTGCTGCGGCCGGTGACGGAGGCCTTCATGGCGGCGATGGAAATGATCCATACCTTTTCTCTGTGCCATGACGACCTTCCCTGTATGGACAATGATGCCTACCGGCGGGGACAGGAATCCACCTGGTATCACTTCGGCGAGGACATGGGGACTCTGGCGGGAGATGCGCTGTCCCTGTATGCCTTCGAACGGATCGGAGACGCTTATATGGAAATGCAGGCATCCGCAAGGCATCTGAACATCCCGGCGGAGAAGCTTCTGGCATATTCCGGAAATGTGCTGTCTGCCATGGGGCTTCTGGCGAAATGCTCCGGCGTTTATGGCATGCTGGGCGGACAGGTTGTGGATGTGGAGCTGACAGGCAAGGCTTTGACAGAGGAACAGCTGGGTTTTATTTACCGGCTGAAGACAGGCGCTCTGATTGCCGGATCTATGCAGATCGGTGCCTTGCTGGGCGGCGCTGATGCGGAAACGCAGCAGAGCATGCATGATATCGGCGAGAAGATCGGCATTGCTTTTCAGATACAGGATGATATTCTGGACGAAACCTCTACGACCGAGGTACTGGGTAAGCCCATTCATTCAGATGAGGAAAACGGCAAGACCACTTATGTGTCACTGCATGGACTTGCTGCTTCGGAAAAAGAGGTAGAGAGGCTGTCAATGGAGGCAGCGGAGGCTTTGAAGAGCCGGGCGTCACAGTGGGATGCGGAGCATCTGGATTTTCTGTATTCACTGACGGAATACCTCATTCATCGTAAGAAGTAATTCTTAAGTGAGGACATTGAAACGGAAATGTTACTGGACAGTATACATGGCCCGGCAGATCTGCGGGGGCTGACAGAGGGAGAACTGAACGAGCTGGCTGCTGAAATACGGCAGTTCATCATAGAGAAGACCACGGAATATGGCGGGCATCTGGCTTCTAATCTGGGTGTGGTCGAACTGACCATCGGACTGTATCTGGCATTGGATCTGCCGACGGACAAGATAGTGTGGGATGTTGGACATCAGGCCTATACCCACAAAATCTTATCCGGCAGAAAGGACAACTTTGACGGACTTCGGCAGTACGGCGGCATGAGCGGTTTTCCGAAGCGGTCGGAAAGTCCCTTTGACTGCTTCGACACAGGACACAGCTCTACCTCGATTTCTGCGGGACTGGGCATCGCCCAGGCAAGGGACATTCAAAATGAAAAATTTACCGTGGTGTCCGTGATAGGAGACGGTGCGCTGACCGGCGGCATGGCGTATGAAGCATTAAACAATGCTTCCCGCATGAAAAAGAATTTCATTATCGTGCTGAACGACAACAATATGTCCATATCGGAAAATGTCGGCGGCATGTCCCGGTATCTGAACGGTATCCGTTCGGATAAGGGCTACAACCAGCTGAAGCTTTCGATCAGCTCCTTCTTGGGCTCTGTTCCGGTGGTCGGTAATACCATCGTAAAGCAGCTGCAGCAGACCAAAAATTCCATTAAGCAGCTGCTGATCCCCGGTATGTTGTTTGAAAACATGGGCATCACCTACCTGGGACCGGTAGACGGTCATGATATCCAGGCAGTGGAGAAGGTGATCCGGGAGGCTAAGCAGATCGATCACGCAGTGTTGGTGCATGTTCTGACCAAAAAGGGAAAGGGATACGAGCCGGCGGAAAAATTCCCCGGCCGTTACCATGGTGTCTCGCCCTTTGATATTCAGACCGGAGAACCCAAAAAGGAAAAGGCGGGAGACAGCTATACAGATGTTTTTTCGCGAAAGCTCCTGTCTCTTGCGGAAAAGGATCCCCGCATTACGGCGATCACGGCAGCAATGGCGGATGGTACAGGCCTCAGCGCCTTTGCTGCCAAGTTTCCTCAGCGTTTCTTTGATGTGGGCATCGCTGAGGCGCATGCGGTGACCTCGGCAGCCGGCATGGCTAGCGTGGGGCTGAAGCCTGTGGTAGCGGTATATTCCAGTTTTCTGCAGAGAGCCTATGATCAGATCGTCCATGATGTCTGCCTGCAGAAGTTGCCGGTGGTATTCGCGGTAGATCGGGCCGGATTGGTGGGCTCGGACGGAGAGACGCATCAGGGAATCTTTGATTATTCCTTCCTGACCAGTATTCCGAACATGACGGTGATGGCACCGAAGAATGCCAGGGAGCTGGAGGATATGCTGGATTTTGCCTTTGACTTCGGCATGCCGATCAGTGTGCGCTATCCCAGGGGAACGGCATATCAGGAACTTCGTGATTTGGAAGCGCCGATTGTCCTCGGAAAGTCGGAGCTTCTGTATGAGGGACGGGACATCGCCATTCTGGCGGCAGGCTCCATGGTTTCCACAGGTGTGCACATTCGTGAAAAGGCAGAAAAGCTGGGCTGTCAGATCACGCTTGTGAATGCGCGTTTTATCAAGCCCATTGATACAGAGATGCTGGATCATCTGGCGGGGACAGGCCATCGTGTGCTGATCACCATGGAGGAAAATGTCCGGCAGGGCGGCTTCGGTATACAGGTAGTGGATTACATTCACAGAACGCATCCGGAGATCAAGGTCATTGTCATCAGCCTGCCTGACTGTTATGTAGAGCATGGTGATGTGGGAAAGCTGCGGGCTGGACTTGGCATTGATTCGGATTCCATTATGAAAAAACTGCAGGAAGAAGGAGTGCTTCATTGAAGAAGGAAAGACTGGATATCATGATGGTGGCCCGGGGACTGGCGGAGTCCCGGGAAAAGGCCAAGAGAACCATTATGGCAGGAATTGTTTATGTAAACGGCGAAAAAGAGGACAAGGCGGGCAGCAGCTTCCCGGAGGATGTGGAAATTGAGGTGCGCGGCAATGCATTGAAGTACGTCAGCCGGGGCGGCCTGAAGCTGGAAAAAGCCATTCAGGAATTCGGTGTGGATCCGAATGGCAAGACCTGTCTGGACATCGGTGCTTCTACGGGAGGCTTTACCGACTGCATGCTTCAGAACGGTGCCGTGAAGGTCTTTGCCATTGATGTAGGGCATGGCCAGCTGGACTGGAAGCTGCGTAACGATGAGCGAGTGGTCTGCATGGAAAAAACCAACATTCGCTTTGTGAAGCCGGAGGATATCGGTGTGCAGGCCGAGCTGGTTTCTATTGATGTTTCCTTTATCAGCCTGCAGCTGGTGCTCCCGGTGGTGAAAACCTTGCTGGCACCGGAGGGACAGGTGGTTTGTCTGATCAAGCCGCAGTTTGAGGCAGGAAAGGAGCAGGTCGGAAAGAAAGGTGTTGTACGGGACAAAAAGGTGCATCGTGAGGTGATTGAGAAAACCCTTACGGTGGCTTACAGCATCGGCTTCCGGCTGGAGGGACTCACATTTTCTCCGATCAAGGGTCCGGAGGGTAATATCGAATATTTGGCTCTTCTGACGCTGCAGGAAAACGGCGAGGGAAGCAATCCGCCGGCATGGCTTTCAGACAGAGCATTGGAAATCGTAGAGCTTTCGCATGAGACGCTGGATTTGACAAACTGAGCTTCGGAACAGCCGACAGAAAAATCATATGAAAATATCACTCATCGTAAACAAAACCAAAGGAGCTGCGGAGGAATATGCGCATCTGATTCAGAAGTATCTGGAGCAGCGTGGTGCAGCATTGTCTGTGTTTTATGAGTCCTATCGCAGAACCGATCTGTTGTGGTCGGATTTTATCATTACGCTGGGCGGAGACGGAACGATTCTGCGGGCAGCGGGTGTACTGCGCGGGGCAGACATTCCCATTTTGGGTATCAATGTGGGGCATCTTGGCTATCTTACTGAGGTGACCGAAAAGGAACGGATTCCGGCAGCATTGGACAGTCTGCTTTCCGGAGATTTTTATCGTGATGAGCGGACCATGCTGCGGGCCGATGTTCTGAGGAATGGAAGTATCCTGGCGTCACAGCTTGCCTTGAATGAGGTGCTCATGTCTCGCTGTGCCGGCATTTCCATCCTGCACTTCGGTGTATTTTGCGATGGACAGGAGATGCAGCATTATTCTGCGGACGGCATCATCGTTGCTACCCCAACAGGCTCCACGGCATACAATCTGTCGGCCGGCGGGCCGGTTGTTTCCCCCACGGCACCGGTATACATTATGACACCGATCTGCTCCCATTCTCTGAACGGGCGGGCGGTAATATTGGATGACAGCAGTGTACTTGAGGTTCGTGTGGAGTCACCGCAACAGATCGTGGCCTTTGACGGAGAAAATGTGACGCCGCTGTCCGAGGGTGATATTGTGAGGATCAGCAAGGCTCGAGAGAAGACGACGCTGATCAAGATTCGCCGGGGCAGCTTCCTGGAGGTACTGCGGGAGAAGATGGCAGGCGTATAAGGACGGGGAGGAAAAGATGAAGAATGGAAGACAGCAGAAAATCGTAGAGCTTGTGACACAGCGGCAGATCGAGACGCAGGAGGAACTGGCGGATTTGCTGAACGCGGAGGGCTTTCGTGTGACACAGGCTACGGTATCCCGGGATATCAAGGCGCTGCAGCTTTCCAAGGCGCCGGGACGCGGCGGTCGGCAGTATTATCAGATTCTGAAGAAGGACAGCTCCGAGGGAGAAAAATATACCCGTGTGCTGCGGGAGGGCCTGGTGTCTATGGATATCGCCGGAAATCTGCTGGTGATCAAGACCATGATCGGCATGGCCAACGCCGTGGCGGCTGCACTGGATCATCTGCAATTGGATAAGATCGTGGGCACATTGGCGGGAGACGATACCATCATGTGTGCTCTGAAGAATACCGAGGATGCTCAGGAGGTACTTGACAGACTGTCACAGCTGCTGGGCAGACAGGACTGAGGGAAAGGATACGCATGCTCAATCATCTTCATGTGAAGGATCTTGCACTGATTGATCAGTCAGAGGTGGAATTCGGCGATGGGCTGAACATTCTGACCGGCGAAACCGGTGCGGGAAAATCTATATTAATCGGTTCCATCAACCTGGCATTGGGAGCTAAGGCCAGCAAGGATCTGATCCGTCACGGCCGGGAATATGGTTTTGTGGAGCTGATTTTTTCGGAGCTTTCCGAAAAACAGGAGAAACGGCTGCGGGAGCTGGATATTGAACCGGAGGAAGGTCAGCTTATCATACGACGGAAGATTTCGGAGAAGCGCTCGGAGATTAAGATCAATGACCAGACGGTGACATTGGCAAAGCTTCGCGCTGTCACAGAGCTGCTGATCGATATCCATGGTCAGCATGAGCATCAGAGCCTGCTGAAGGAAGGCGCACATCTTCGCATTCTGGATGCATTTGGCAGCGAGGAAACCGGTGCACTGCGGGAGCGTGTGGCCGATCTGTATCAGAAGTATACAGCGGCACGCAAGAAGCTGGCCTCCTTCCAGATGGATGAAGCGGCGAGACAGCGGGAGCTGGATTTTCTCGAATTTGAAATTCAGGAGATTGAAGCTGCAGAGCTGGTGCAGGGTGAAGAAGAGAAGCTGGCGGAGCGCTGCCGCTTTTTCCAGAATGCACAGCATGTGGAGTCGGCTGTTTCCGAGGTGCGGACGTTGCTGTCGGAAACTGATTTTTCTTCTGCTGTAGCCGCAATTACCCGCGCACTTCGTTATGATTCGTCACTGCAGAGCATCAGTGACAGCCTCTATGACCTTCAGTCCATTGGTGAGGATACGCTTCGGGATGTGGAACGCTATCTTGATCAGAATGAATATGATGAGGAAACTTTTCAGAAGGCAGAGGAACGGTTGGATCAGATTCGAAATGTCATGATGAAGTACGGCGGAACCGTTGAAAAGACGGAGCAGGCGCTTTCGGAAAAGAAAGAGCGGCTTCGGATGCTTTCGGACTATGACAATGAAAAGAAGAGATGTGAGAAGGCTGTGGAACAGGCCAGGACACTTCTATTGCAAAGCTGTGCCGAGCTGACGGAGAGGCGTAAGCTGGAGGCGGAGCAGCTTGCGGCCCGCATACGGACAGAGATGACGGAGATGGGATTTCTGGATATCCGTTTTGAAATGTCTTTTTCTCCGCTGTCCGCGCCGACAGCAAACGGTATGGATGAGGTGCATTTTGTGGTGAGTCTGAATCCCGGAGAACCCATGCGACCGCTCAGTGAGGTGGCATCCGGCGGTGAGCTGTCCCGCATTATGCTGTCCATTAAGACGGTATTGGCGGACCGGGATGAAATTCCGACGCTGATTTTTGATGAGATTGATACCGGTATTTCCGGCAGGACTGCGGAGAAGGTATCGGACAAGCTGAAGAAGATCGCAGCCGGTCACCAGGTGATTCTGATCACGCATTTGCCGCAGATTGCCGCAAAGGCAGACCGCCATTTTGAAATCCGCAAGTCTGTCAGTGAAGGACAGACACATACCGAAATCCGGGAACTGAACTTCGATCAATCTGTGGAGGAGCTGGGCAGACTTCTGGCAGGAGATCATCTGACGGAGGCTGTATTGGCCAATGCCCGGGAGCTTAAACTTCTTGCACAGAAAAGGGTTTCAGAGTAAAATTGTAGTAACTGTTTAGCGCCATATCACCGAACGTTAATCCCATTGGAGGTAATGATATGAAGAACATCTTGTTTCTCGCTTCCGAGGCTGCGCCTTTTATTAAGACCGGCGGCCTTGCAGACGTTGTCGGCTCTCTGCCGAAGAATCTGGACGGACAGTATTACGACTGCCGTGTCATGATTCCGAAGTACATGTGCATCCCCTGGAAGTGGCGGGAGAAGATGGAGTATGTGACAAGCTTCTACATGGACTATCTCGGACAGTCCCGTTATGTGGGAATTCTCAAGTATGTGCATGAAGGAGTTACCTATTATTTCATCGACAACGAGTCCTACTTCTCAGGCGACAAGCCCTATGGAGACTGGTACTGGGATCTGGAGAAGTTCTGCTTTTTCTGCTATGCGGCTCTGAGTGCACTTCCGCTTCTGGACTTCCACCCGGATCTGATCCACTGTCATGACTGGCAGACCGGTCTGGTGCCGGTGCTTCTGAAGGATCGTTTCGCCGGCGGAGAGTTCTATCGTTCCATTAAGAGTGTTATCACCATCCATAATCTGAAGTTCCAGGGTGTTTGGGATGTCAAGACCATTCAGCGTTTCACACAGCTGTCGGATTACTACTTCACACCGGATAAGATGGAGTGCAAGAAGGACGGAAATCTTCTGAAGGGCGGCATTGTCTATGCGGACGCCATCACCACGGTTTCGGATACCTATGCCGAGGAGATCAAGATGCCCTTCTATGGAGAGGGACTGGATGGCCTGCTGCGGGCGAGAGAGCATGACCTGCGGGGCATTGTCAACGGCATTGACTATGACGAATGGAATCCGGAGACGGATGCCTTCCTGGTGAAGAACTTCAATCAGAAGAATTTCCGAAAGGAAAAGGCAAAGAATAAGAAGGCCCTGCAGCAGGATTGGGGTATGCAGGTGGATCCGGGCAAGATGATGATCGGCATCGTTTCCCGTCTGACAGACCAGAAGGGACTGGATCTGGTGCAGTGCGTGATGGACGAGCTTTGTCAGGATGATATCCAGTTTGTGGTGCTGGGTACCGGTGATGAGCGTTACGAGAATATGTTCCGTCACTATGACTGGAAATACCATGACAAGGTTTCTGCACAGATTTATTATTCCAATGAAGTCAGCCATAAAATCTATGCTGCCTGCGATGCATATCTGATGCCGTCGCTTTTTGAGCCCTGCGGACTTTCGCAGCTGATTGCCATGCGTTACGGCACATTGCCCATCGTCAGAGAAACCGGCGGACTGCGGGATACGGTACAGCCCTTCAATCAATATGACGGCACGGGTACCGGCTTCTCCTTCGCCAATTACAACGCACATGAGATGCTGAACACAATTCGCTATGCAGAGTCGGTTTATTACGACCACAAGCGTGACTGGAACAAGATTGTAGACAATGCCATGCAGAAGGATTATTCCTGGCGGAGCTCTGCTCTGAAGTATCAGGAGCTTTATGACTGGCTGATCGGATATTAAGGAAAAAACAAATAAGGTGACAATCATACAAAATTTCATGCTGATGGCTTCGGCCATCAGCTGGTTTACGGCGCAGGTTCTGAAAACAGCCATTGACGCCTATTTCAACAAAGGAATTCATTGGGAGAGAATGACCGGCTCCGGCGGAATGCCGTCCAGTCATTCTTCCACTGTGGTGGCGCTGACTACGGCAGCCGGCATTCAGTACGGCGTAGGAAGTGCGTATTTTGCGATATGCTTCATTCTTTCCTGTGTCGTTATGTATGATGCCATGGGTGTACGGCGGGAAACCGGAAAGCAGGCGGTGATTCTGAACAAGATCCTTGTGGACAATCCCTTTAACTGGTCAGGTGAGGAATTTGAGAAGAAGCTGAAGGAGTATGTGGGACATACACCGCTGCAGGTGTTGGCCGGTGCCATCCTGGGCTTTCTGGTGGCCTGTATCATGGCTCCCTTTTACGGTCTATGAGCATGACAGACGCAAAATTAAAAAAAGCAGCGTGGGCAGTGTTGCCTCTGCTGGCTGTGGTGTCCATGACATCCTGCAAAGGGGTAGAGATCAGCGGAAAAACCGAAAACATAGCCGGATATACGGAAGCCCAGACCATGCTGGTGCTGGGCTCGGAACGGAACCGCTACCAGAGCGTTTTCGGCTCTGAGGTCTGGAATCTGCCCGTCAGCGGAGAGCGTGAGGACAGCTACGGAGCCTATTTCGTGGACAAAATGAAGGAGTTCCTTCAGGATATCCGTACACTGAATCTGCTGGCGGAAGAGAAGGGAATTGCTCCCGGCTCGGGAGATATGGAGCGGCTCAGACAGCTGACCACAGAGTTCTACAGCGGGCTGACTGAGGATGATTTTGCTTTGATGCGGAACTGCACGGAGCAGGATGTACTGACCATGTATACGAGCTATTTCACGGCCTGTCAGACAGCGGAATATCTGCTGCAGGATGTGGATACCGAGGTGCCGGATGCCGATGCCAAGGTCATTGAGGTAGAACAGATTGTGGTATCTGATCGGGCACAGGCAGACCAGCTGTGGCAGGAGGTCAATGTTGAAGGCGCAAACTTTGCTTACTATGCCCGGCAGTCTTCGGAGGATCCGGACATTACGCTGACACTGGCGAAGTCGGAAAAGGATGATCTGCTGTATCAGACGGCCTTCGCACTGGAGGAAAATGAGATTTCTGAAGTTTTCGAGCAGGATGGAAAATATTATATTCTGAAGTGCACGAATGCCTATGATCAGAAGGCAACTCAGGATCGGAAGGAGAAGCTGGAGGAGGCGATTCGCAGCAGTGCTTTTCAGAGCAGTTATCAGGAATACGCCGATCAGCATATTATCCGCTTCCGGGAGGATTTTTGGGACAGCATCGATTTGTCGGAATATCCGGACAGCACAGCGGACAATTTCTTTGCACTTTATGATGCGGAGATGGGAAATGAATAAGAAAAGGCGGATGGAAGATACCATCCGCCTTTTTCTATCTCATGTTTTTACAGTGCCAGTACGATCCCGCCGTCATTGGCGTAGACGGTTGCAACGCCTTGGGCATTGGTGACAACGATATCCCGGAAGGGCGCGAGTGCCAGAAGGCTCTGCTTCACCAGCTCGGCACGGTCGGGACAATTTACGTGGGTGATGACAGCACGCATATCCTTCGTGTTCTCCGCACCGCCGGCCCGTTTTACGGCAATCTCCACCATCTTTTTCAGGGCACGGTGAATGCCGCGCTGCTGATCCCGCTTCACTATGACGCCGCCGTCGGCACCCATCACCGGCTTGATGTTCAGTGCGGAAACGAGGAGGTACTGCACCGCAGAAAGTCGGCCGTTCTTACGAAGGGTTTCCAGAGATTCCAAAACAAAATAGGTCTGCATCTTCTTTCGCAGCTCCTCGATATAGGACACGACCTCTTCAAAGCTACGGCCCTGCTCCTTCTGTTCCTTGATTTCCAGACAGAGCTTGCATTGTCCGGCGGAGGCGCTGTCGGAGCCGCAGACATAGATTTTCTTGCCCATAAGGTCGGGATGTGCTTCTTCGAAAAGCTGACGGCCCACCATAGCGGATTGGTAGCTTCCGGAGAGATGCTCTGAAAGTGTCACCACATAGAGCTCCTTCGCCTCGGATTTTTCCATGGCCTGTGCATAAGCCTCAGGGGAAGGACAGGCGGTTTTGGGCTCCGTGGGAGATGCCTTCACACGCTTCAGAAACTCTGTCTGATCAAAGCTATAGTCATCCACTACAGAATACCCCGGAACCTCCAGGGTCAGAGGGATGGAAACGAAGACAGGATTCTTCTTCATTTCCTCGGTATAATCACAGCAGCTGTCACCAATGATTTGATAGTCCATAGTCTTATGTCGAAATCTCGACCTCTCCTAACGTAGTTTTTAATACTACTTATTATAGCAGAGACTATGCTTTTGTCAATCATTACGCCTTGCTTTGATCGGGAAGTCCCAGTCGGCTGAAAACCATATCGTAACCGTCGGCCCCGTAATTCAGGGAGCGGTTTACCCGGGAAATGGTGGCGGTGGAAGCGCCGGTGCTTTTCGCAATGTCCAGGTAGGTGTGCCCCTCCCGCAGCATCTTGGCCACCTCATAGCGCTGGGCCATGGAAAGCAGCTCATTGATGGTACAGACATCCTCAAAAAACTGATAGCAGTCTTCCTTCGATTTCAGGGTCAGGACCGCATCAAACAGATGGTCAACTTCCTTTGTTTTCAATTTATCGTTCATATTCACTCCCGTTGTCATATGCTAAACAGTTGCACTGATACATCGTGCACTTTCACGCTTTAATCTGTGCGCTTTTTTGCTTTAGCGCCGGAAAGTATTTTATCACCTTTGAAAATGATTTGCAAGGGAAGCGGCTTTCGGTGGCAGGGAGCCGTCGGGTATGTTAGAATCGGATCAGAAGGGGCGGAGTACGCCGAAAGTTCGAAAAAAGGAGGTATGGAGATGCAGAACGACGAGAATAGAATGACAGATGAGCAGGGAAATGCCTTCGAGCCGAATACAGAGGAGGCAGCGCTGCAGCTTCGGCTGGCGGAAAGACGTGAGGCGCGGAGACTGCGGCAGGCAAGACGCAAAAGAGCGGTGCGCAGAAAGCGAATTTTGCTGGTGCTCTGCGGCTTGCTGGTGATTTTGGGCGGTGCCGGGCTTTGGAGCCGAAGACATTTTCCTGAGAATACAGCGGTGGAAACTACAGTCGAAAGCACAGAAGCAGCTGAGACAGAGACGGCGGTGGATGAAAAGCAGGAGCTGCTGTCGGAGGCGGCCCTGAAGGCACAGCAGTATGACTATGACGGTGCCGTTGCACTGCTGACGGATTCTTCTTATGCGGAGGCTGCGGAGGTTCAGGCTGCGGTGACGGCGTATACGGAAACGCAGGCATCCTGCACGGCGGCAAACAATCAGGAAATCACGCACATTTTCTTCCATTCCCTGATAGTGGACAAAAACCGGGCACTGACGGATGACAAGCTGGGGCATAACTTCAATTCCACCATGACGACAATTCCGGAGTTCAAAGCGATTTTGGAACAGCTCTATGCGCGGGGATATGTGCTGGTGGGTCTCCATGACATTGCTGAGACAGAGACCGATGCGGACGGCACAGAGCATATGGTGCAGAAGCAGATTTTGCTGCCGGAGGGGAAGAAGCCCATTGTGATCTCCCAGGACGATGTCTGTTACTATGAATATATGACGGGCCGGGGCTTTGCGGATAAGATGGTGCTGGACGATGCGGGAACCCCGAAGCTGCAGTACACGGATGCAGAGGGAAATGTCTCCGTCGGCGACTATGATCTTGTGCCGATACTGGATGCCTTTGTGGAGGAGCATCCGGATTTCAGCTATCATGGTCATAAGGCGATTCTGGCCTTCACCGGCTATAATGGTATACTGGGTTATCGGACGGATGAAACCTATGATCCGAATTCGGAAAATTACGATTCAGGCAATACGGCAAATGAAAATATTGAGGCGGATCGGGAAACGGTGAAGTCGCTGACGAAGGCATTGAAGGAGGATGGCTATGAATTTGCCTCACACTCCTGGGGACATATCAATTTTACGGAGAGAAGTGTTGAGGACCTGACGCGGGATACGGAGAAGTGGAAGAGGAATGTAGAATCGCTGCTGCCGGACAGCTGCGATATTCTGCTTTATCCCTTCGGCGCCGATATTCAGGACTGGCATGCCTATGATGAGACATCGGACGCCAAGTATCAGATGCTGCACAATTATGGCTTCCGCTATTTCTGTAATGTGGATTCTACTCAGTACTGGGTGCAGTTCGGAAGCGATTATATGCGGCAGGGACGCCGGAATCTGGACGGCTACCGGCTTTATGAGTCCTACTCCGGTGCGGCGGACCGCGTATCGGATCTTATGGACGTACAACAGGTCTTCGACACAGATCGCCCTACGCCTATTGAATGGAATTAGTCCACTACGGGCTCAGCGCAAGCTTGGCTTGCGGGTGTCCACGTGTGACCACCAGTACAAAAAACGCCTGGGCATCTTGCCCGGGCGTTTCTGCCAATGATTACTTACTACTTTTTCTTATGCTTTTCTGTCTCGGCCTGCTGCTTCTGATATCTCTCCTGTGCCTGCAGGCGGTCAACGATTTTTTCCATCAGCTGCCGCTTCAGGTAGACATCAAAGCCGAGCTCACAGAGAAAAGCGAAGAGCTGCAGCTCCTCCCGATCCTCGGGTGAGAGTTCTTCTGCCTTGCCTGATTGAAAGGTTTCTCCGGCGGTGGCAAACTTATCCTTTACATCCTGAATCAGCTTGTCCATCTGCGCATCCTCGAGAGAAAATACCTCTTCGTAGATGTCCTGCAGATGGGAAGCGCCGTCATTACCCGAAAAATATTTCTCGTTCAGGGGCTTCAGGATGGTTTCGATATCTGTAAGCGAAAGAATGCCCTTGTAATAGTAGATGAAGAGCAGCATCAGCATATGCTCCCGGGAATAGCGCTTCCGCACCGGGGGCGGCAGGAGCTTGTTTTTGGCATAGTTGTTGATCATGGTCTTGGTCAGCGCCTTGTCCTCATCGTGCCGCTTCATATTGCGGAGATGCTCATCCATGAAGGCCGTAACCTGATCCATGTACAGGGAAATAGAAGGGATTTCTTCTGCATTGATATGCTGAAGCCCTTCCAGATATTGAATTAAGTCTTTTAATATTTCGTTATTCATAGGACGGATTATAGCACGACGGCATTTATGCCGCAAGACATAGTTTTCTAAACCATGTAGCAAAACGGACGAACATATGTTATAGTAGCGAGACATCAAGGCATAAAAGGAGCTGTGCATGGAAAATCTGGAAAAGATTCTGAATAAAGAGCAGGCGGAGGCGGTCCGCTATACGGAGGGGCCGCTGTTGGTGCTGGCAGGTGCCGGAAGCGGAAAAACCCGGGTGCTGACCTACCGCATCGCTTATCTTATCGAAAACTGCGGTGTGGAGCCCTGGAACATTCTGGCCATTACCTTCACGAACAAGGCGGCCGGAGAGATGCGGGACCGCGTGGATCAGCTGGTGGGGCAGCGGGCCGGCGAGGTATGGGTTTCGACTTTCCACAGCATGTGTGTGCGGATTTTGCGGCGGCATATCGAGCTCATCGGCTATAGCGGCGATTTCTCCATTTACGATACCGATGACCAGAGGACGGTGATGCGGCAGGTGCTGAAGACGCTGAACATTGATCCGAAGCTTCTGAAGGAGCGTCAGGTGCTGTCAGTGATTTCCTCGGCCAAGAATGAGGGAACCGATCCGGATCAGTTTCGAAAGGATGCGGGCGGAGACCTTCGGCTGCGGCGGATCGCAGACTGTTACCGGGAATATGAGAAGCAGCTGAAGGCGAACAATGCGCTGGACTTCGATGATCTGCTGCTGAAGACCGTGGATCTGTTCCGAAAGGCACCGGAGGTGCTGAAGTACTATCAGCAGCGCTTCCGCTATATCCTGGTGGATGAATATCAGGATACCAATGACATCCAGTTCCAGCTGGTGCATCAGCTGGCGGACCGCTATCGGAACATCTGCGTGGTGGGTGATGACGATCAGAGTATTTATGCCTTCCGCGGCGCCAACCTGGAGAATATTCTGTCCTTTGAAAAAAATTATCCCGGTGCGAAGGTGATCAAGCTGGAGCAGAATTATCGTTCCACCCAGCGCATTCTGGATACGGCCAATGCGGTCATCAGCAACAACACAGGTCGGAAGGAGAAACGGCTTTGGACAGCCAAGCAAGGCGGAGAGCCGGTGCGTTTCCTGGAATATGAAAGCGCCAAGGATGAGGCGGAGTCTGTCATTCGTGAGGCTCAGACCTGCGGACGCCCGTACCGGGATCAGGTGGTTCTGTACCGCACTAACGCACAGTCCCGTCTCATGGAGGAGCAGTGCGTAAAATACAATGTGCCCTATCAGGTGGTGGGCGGCGTGAATTTCTACCAGCGGAAGGAAATCAAGGATATCCTTGCCTATATGAAGGTGCTGTCCAACGATGCGGATGATGTGGCATTCGAGCGCATTATCAATGTGCCGAAGCGCGGCATCGGTGCCACCAGCATCCAGAAGATGCGTGACTATGCACAGCAGCAAGGCATTTCCATGCTGCAGGCGGCAGCCCATGGGCCGGAGGCCGGCATCGGCGGCAAGGCGTCGAAGGAGCTGGAGAAGTTTGTGCACATGACATCGGAATGGAAGCGGCTGCTGCGTGCTGCCGGACTCATGACAGAGGCGGCAGAGCCGGGCATGGAGGGCAGCTTCACGCTGCGTGAGCTGATCGAGGCCATTCGGGATGATACCGGCTACGGCATGGAGCTTCGCAGCGAGGGAGAAGTGGAGGCGGAGACCCGTTTTCAGAATATTGAAGAAATCATTTCCAAGGCGGCGGATTACCAGGCCCAGGCGGACGAGCCGAAGCTGTCTGAATTCCTGGAGGAGGTTTCTCTGGTGGCGGATCTGGACCGGAAGGACGACAGCCAGGATGCGCTGACCCTGATGACGCTGCATGCGGCCAAGGGCCTGGAGTTCCCGAAGGTGTATCTCGTGGGACTTTCGGAGGGCCTGTTTCCCGGCTTCCATTCGATCGGCGAGCCGGAGGAGCTGGAGGAGGAACGCCGCCTCTGCTATGTGGGCATTACGCGGGCGGAGCAGGAGCTTTGCATGAGCTCGGCTCGCTCCCGCATGATAAACGGCGAATATCTGGTCCTTCTTCCCAGCCGATTCGTCGATGAAATGCCGGAGGAGGTGGAGAAACATCTGCTGTACCATCCGAAGCGGAATCGTGATGCGGATGATGACTTTTCGTTCTCCACGGGAGACCGCGAGCCCTTCGGCGGGACTGCTTTTGGGGGAAATGTCTTCGGCGGAACATCTTTTGGCGGCAGCGGCACAAACAGCGGAGCAGCATTTTCCTATGGGCTAGGGCGGAAGAACAGCGGCAGCGGGTTGAAGCCTGGCCGGAAGTCCGGCGCCGGCATCCCGGTCCATCTTCAGAAGGGCGCGGAAATGCCTGCACTGACCAGTCTCGATTATGCAGAGGGAGACCGGGTGAAGCACGTCAAATTCGGCGTCGGCACGGTTTCCAAAATCGAAGAGGACAAAAAGGATTTTGTGGTCACGGTGCAGTTTGACAGCTGCGGGCAGAAGAAAATCTATGCCCGCTTTGCGAAGCTGCAGCGAATATGATACACTGGTGTGACAGACAAAATTTGTCGTAAGGCAGAAATTTTATGGAGAAGAAGGAGAAAAATATGGATCGTTTTGATTTACAGGCACTGCGGAGCAATGCAAAGGATGCGCGGGAGCATATGGAGGAGCTTCTGAATCGGGCAAAGCTCGCAGAGCTCATTGAGAAGCGGAAGGAGGACGACCGCCTTAAGAATACTGTGCTGACTATCCTTGCCGTGATCGGCGTGGTGGCAGCCGTTGCCGGTATCGCCTATGCGGTATACTGCTTTGTGGCGCCGGATTATCTGGAGGATTACGAGGACTACGACGATGAGGATGCGGACGAGGATACCGTACCTGAGGCTTAAATTATGACATTGTGTACAAATGCCGGAAAGTGCGGCGGATGCTTTTATCAGGGCGTTCCCTATGAGGAACAGCTGGCCATTAAGGAGCAGGGCGTCCGTGAGCTGCTGACACCGGTGATTCGAAATGACTTTCTTTTTGAGCCCATTGTGCCTTCGCCGATTTCCGTGGGCTACCGGAACAAGATGGAATTTTCCTTCGGCGATCAGCAGAAGGACGGGCCGCTGACCCTGGGTCTTCACCAGAAAAAGAGCTTTTTCAACATTCTGAACACGGATGACTGCCAGCTTCCTCATCCGGATTTCGGGGCGATTCTGACCGCCACCCGGGAGTATTTTTCGGAACTTGGCATCGGTTACTTCCATAAACGGAGCCACAGCGGCTACCTCAGGCATCTTCTGGTGCGCCGTGCCATCAAAACCGGAGAAATTCTGGTGGATCTGGTGACCTCCACGCAGCTGGCGGAGCTGGAAGCCTTGGAGCTTCCGACATTTGCCCGGGATAATGCCGGTGATGCGGCTTTGCTGGCCACCGGTCGTGAACTGCAGGTGCTTCTGGGATGGAAGGAAGCGCTGCTTAAGCTTTCGGAGACAGGAAAGCTTGAGGGACATTTCGCGGGTATATTGCATACAAGAAATGATTCCGTAGCGGATGCCATCAAGGATGACGGCACAGAGGTGCTGTACGGAGAGAGCTTTTTCTATGAGGAGCTTCTGGGGCTTCGCTTCCGCATTACACCGTTCTCCTTCTTCCAGACCAATTCTCTGGGCGCAGAGAAGCTGTACAGCAAGGTGCGGGAATATGCCGGCTTTGAGGCCATGCAGAAGAGCGGTGAGAAGCCGGTGATCTATGATCTCTATTCCGGCACAGGCACCATTACCCAGCTGATGAGCGCTGTGGCGAGTCAGGCGGTAGGCGTGGAAATTGTGGCGGAAGCTGTGGCGGCAGCCCGGGAAAATGCCCGGCTGAACGGCATTGATAACTGCGATTTCATTGCCGGGGATGTGCTGAAGGTGATCCAGGAGGGCGGCGAACTTCTGAAGGAGGACGGAAGCCTCGAGGAGGCGCCGCGGCCGGATCTCATCATTCTGGATCCGCCCAGAGACGGCATTCATCCCAAGGCGCTGCGGAAGATTATCGACTACGGGGTAGAGCGGCTGATCTATGTGGCCTGCAAGCCCCAGAGCCTTGCCCGGGACCTGGTGCCACTGCAGGCCAGCGGCTACATGGTGGAGAAGGTGTGCCCTGTGGACATGTTCCCGCAGACCAACAACTGTGAGGTGGTTTGTGCCCTGCGCAGGAGCTTGACATAAAGATTTCGGATAGTCTGGCTATCCACTGAGCAACCGCAAGTCAAGCCGCAGTAAATATCAAACTGGCGCCCCGATAGCCAAACTATCGCTGAGCCCGTTTGATTCGTTTCACTGAATTTCCCGGCTGGAGCTGCCAGCCCAGGTCCTGATCATCGCAGGCCTGCCGGCTCAGAAGGGCGGTGATTCGCCGAGCGGCAGCCTCCGGAAGGCTTTCCGGCTTATGTGCCAGTGAGGAAATGATGATGGGACCGGATTCCCGAAGGTAGCTGGCGTCGAAGCTGACGAGGCTGAGCTCTTCCGGCACAGAAATGGACAGTGCGGAGGCAATGTGTAAAATTTCATAGGCCAGACGGTCGTTATAACAGACCAGCCCGGTGCAGGGGGAGAGGAAACGCTCCAGCAGCTGCCGGCTGGTTTTTTTTTCGTTGGGATCAAAGAGCAGCTCCCAGCTTCGGCCGGTGAGCTGCAGGGTTTCCTCCGGCCCGAAGGGAAGCCCATAATCACGCAGCGCACAGAGAAAGCCGTAGCAGCGCTCCATGCCCTGCTGCGTGTCGGTGCGGAAGATGCCCCGAATTTTGCGGTGGCCATGCTCATAGAGGCTTCGCACCAGCATGGCGGCGCCGCCGACATTATCCTCATGGAGACAGTGCTGACCGCGGATGTTCGGATTTTTCGCAAAAAGAAAGAGCAGAGAGGTGCCGGCGGAAGAAAGCGCGTCATAGAGAGACGCATTGGGATTCGGTAGCGCAGAAAAGCCCTCAGTCAGGAGTGCCCGGGGCGGCGACTTCAGCATGGCCTCCAAATGAGTCCGCTCCTGCATGAAATCACCGCCGTTTTCCAGTAGCCGGAGTGTGAAGCCCTTATCGCTGAGGTTATGGTGCAGAGCGCTGTAGATGCCGGGAAAGATATATTCATCGGGGGAAGCCAGCATGACAGTGATCTGGTTGTCCGTGGGGCGGGGGCGCAGTCCGGTGAGAAAAATGCCGCTGCCCTGACGGCTGCGCAGAAGTCCGCGGTCTGTGAGGAGCGCAACTGCCTTTCGTACGGTCTGACGGCTCATGCCGAAGCGACGGCAGAGTTCCTGCTCTGTAGGAAAGTGCAGGGTGCCGCTGTCGAGACAGCTTTCGATTTCCTTTTCCAGTTCCTTCAGTAATGTTTCGTATTTTTTCATACAGTGGCTTCCTTTTTCGGCGAATACAGCATTATTTTTTTAACAAAGTGATAAAAATGTAGAATTTTTTCATGGGAATTCGCGCTTTTCTCTTCAAAATCCGAAAAAAACATCTGCATTTGGACTTGAAATGCTGATTTTGGCTAAATTTGTATTTTTATTATAATGCTTGAACACAAATTTGTCTTGTCTAACCTGACGAAATAACCGCATATTGACGAAAAGAAATTGAAAATAAAAGCAAAATTTGTGAAAATGAGTACATCAGATGAAGAGCAGTGCGGCTCTTCCGAAACAACCACTATTTAGGAGGGTAATATGAAAAAACAGTTTGGCGCGATCATGGTTGCAACAGCAATGGCAACAACAGCTCTGGCAGGATGCGGAAGCTCCAGCAGCACCACAACAACTGCTGCAGCAACAGAGGCAGCTAAGGCAGAGGAGACCACGGTCGCTTCGACAGAGGAGGCTGTAGAGAAGGTTACAGAGGCAGCTAAGGAGAATACCTCCGGCGAGCTTATTACTGTCGGCTTCTCACAGGTTGGACATGAGTCCGATTGGCGTACTGCTTCCACCAATTCCGTTAAGGAAGCTTTCTCAGAGGAAAACGGCTTCGATCTTCAGTTCGTGGACTGCGATAACGATTCCGAGGCACAGCTGACCTCTGTACGTAACTTCATTCAGCAGCAGGTTGACTACATTATCATCGATCCTATCGTTTCCACAGGTTGGGACACCGTACTGACCGAGGCACAGGATGCTGATATTCCGGTTATTGTTATTGACCGTACCATCGATGATTCCGATAAGTATACCGCATGGATCGGAACAGAGACCAAGAATGAGGGTCTGGCAGCAGGTGCTTGGCTGAAGGAATATGTAGCCGCTAAGGGCATCGATGATGTGAATATCCTTGTGATCTCCGGAACAACAGGATCCTCCGCACAGATCGGCCGTTCTACAGGCTTCGATCAGTATGTTGAGTCTGAGGGATGGAACAAGCTGGATGAGCAGACCGGCGATTTCACTCAGGACGGCGGACAGAAGGTTATGGAGTCCTACTGCAAGTCTTATGAGGGCAAGTTCAACGTTGTGGTTTGCCAGAACGATAATGAGGCTTTCGGTGCTATCGATGCAATGAAGGCAGCCGGCGTTTCCTATGGCGCTGACGGTGATGTGATCGTGATTTCCTTCGATGCATGTAAGGCCGGTCTCCAGATGGTTCTGGACGGTGATATCAATGCAGACTTCCAGTGCAACCCGCTGCAGGGACCGGATTGTGCAACTATCGTTAAGCAGATCGCTAATGACGAGTCCTTTGAGAAGACAACCTTCATGGCAGAGCCTTGGTATGCACATGATGATACTGTAAAGAGTGTAACTTATACAAATGCAGCCGGCAGCGAAGTAACAGAAGATATGATCGTTGTTGATCAGGCTATCGTTGATGCTGGTTACTAAAAAGAAGATCTGATGGAGTGTCGCTTCTTAAGCAGATACTTTGAAGGAAAATCTGATAAAGTGGGAGGCGGGCGCATCAAACCGCCTCCCCTTTTCCAACTACGGAAGGATAAAACGATATGGCTAATGAAGAAAATGTGCTGATCAAAATGCGAAATATCACAAAGACCTTTCCGGGTGTAAAGGCACTGGATCATGCTCAGCTGACGCTCCGTAAGGGTGAAATTCATGCACTGATGGGAGAAAACGGTGCAGGAAAATCCACCATTATCAAATGTCTGACGGGTGTGTATGAGCGTGATGAGGGTGAGGTCTACATGGATGGTGTGGAAGGAAATATCCATAACCACTCCACTATGGATGCCCAGAACATCGGCATCGCAACGGTATACCAGGAGGTGAACCTCTGCCCCAACCTGAGTGTGGCGGAGAACCTGTTTATCGGCCGTGCACCGCAGACAAAATTCCATACGGTAGACTGGAAGACCATGAACCGGAAGGCACAGGAGCTTATGGACAGTCTGCAGATTGAGGTGGATGTTACCAATACACTGGAAAATTATTCCATTGCTATCCAGCAGATGATTGCCATTGCCAGAGCCGTGGATATGGACTGCCGGGTTCTGATTCTGGATGAGCCTACATCCTCGCTGGATGACAATGAGGTGGAGAAGCTCTTCGGCATGATGAACAAGCTGAAAGCGAAGGGAGTAGGCATTCTCTTCGTTACCCACTTCCTGGAGCAGGTATATGCGGTCTGCGATCGTATCACCGTCATGCGGAACGGTACCTTTGTGGGTGATTATCCCATCGCGGAGCTGCCGAGAGTCAAGCTGGTGGCGGCTATGCTGGGCAAGGATTTCGACGATCTGGCCTCCATTAAAAAGGAGGGTACAGAGGATGCGTCAAAGAATCCTGTGGCGTATCGGGCAGAGGGCCTGAGCCACAAGGGAACCATTAAGCCTTTTGACTTTGATATTCATCAGGGCGAGGTTGTGGGTCTTGCCGGACTTCTGGGAAGCGGACGTTCCGAACTCGTACGCTGCATCTACGGCGTCGATACGGCACAGACCGGAAAACAGGAGATGGGCGGCAAGGAAGTGCACATCAAGGCGCCCATTGATTCCATTAAGCTGGGCATGGCCTATCTGCCGGACGACCGGAAGCTGGACGGCTGTATCGCCGGTTTGTCGGTGCGTGAAAACATTATCATCGCTCTGCAGGCCCGGAACGGACTTTTTAAGAAGATTCCGATGGCAAAGCAGAACGAAATTGCGGATAAGTTTATCAAGATGCTGCAGATCAAGACCGCATCCCGGGAAACACTTCTGGGACAGCTTTCCGGCGGTAATCAGCAGAAGGTGATTTTGGCCAGATGGCTGGCGACGGATCCGAAGCTGCTGATCCTGGATGAGCCGACTCGAGGCATCGATATCGGAACAAAGACAGAGATCCAGAAGCTGGTGCTGCAGTTTGCAGAGCAGGGCATGAGCGTTGTCTTCATTTCTTCGGAAATCGAGGAAATGCTGAGAACCTGCAGCCGCATCATCATTCTCCGAGACGGCGAGAAGGTGGGCGAGCTGGATTCCCATGAAGTGAATCTGACGCAGGAAGCCGTCATGAATGCGATTGCAGGAGGTGAGAACGCATGAGTACCTTTAAGAAGCTGAAAAAAAATCCGCTTTTTCTGCCGGTCGTATGTATGATTCTGGTTCTTCTGATCAATGTCTTCAAGGATCCGGGCTTCTTCTCCATCGGCATCAAGAACGGCGTCCTTTACGGACGTATCATCGATATTCTGAACCGCGGCAGTGAGATCGCCATTCTGGCGGTGGGCATGACACTGGTGGTTGCCGTTTCCGCCGGAACCGATATTTCCGTCGGCTCGGTAATGTCTCTGGCAGCCTGTGCGGGCTGTGTGATGCTGACGGGCTTCGGCAATACCTCGGTAACCAGCATTATCCGACCCATCTGGGTGGGCGTTGTAGTCGGCATCATCTGCGGCGGTATCTGCGGCGCATGGAACGGCGCCATGGTGGCTAAACTGAAGATTCAGCCCATGGTGGCTACATTGATCCTCTATACAGCAGCCCGGGCCATCGGACTTCTGCTTTGCTCCAACCAGATCACCTATATCCGCTATGAGCCCTATAAGTATCTCGGCAACTTCCTGCCGAACTGCCCGATTCCCACACCGATTCTGGTGACCATCGTGGTTCTGATTATTGCGGAGCTTGTGCTGAAGAAGACCTCCCTTGAGCTGTATGTGCAGTCTGTCGGCATCAACGGCAGAGCCTCCAAGATCTGCGGTATCAATTCTGATATGATCTGCTGGATCTGCTACATTATCTGCGGTCTCTGCGCCGGTATTGCGGGCATGGTGGCTTCCTCCAGAATTTATTCCGCAGACTCCAACAACATCGGCCTCAACTATGAAATGGATGCCATCCTTGCAGTGGCACTGGGCGGCAACTCCCTCGGCGGCGGTAAGTTCAACATGGCGGGCTCCATCATTGGCGCCTATACCATCCAGACCATTACCACAACCCTGCTGGCTATGGGCGTTTCCACAGACCAGGCACCGGTGGTGAAGGCCATCATCGTGGTGCTGATTGTTGTGGTTCAGGCACCGGTTTTCAAGTCCTGGGTTGAGAAGAAGCTGCAGGCTAAACAGGCAGCGAAGGAGGTAGCAGGATGAATGCAATGAAAAATACCCTGACAAAAAAGAAAAAGCTCAGCGGAAACAATCTCCTGCTGGTGATCACGATCATTCTTTTTGCGGTAATGTATGCGGGAGGCTGTGCGATTTATGCCGGAAAGGGCTTCATGCACTTCCAGACCTTCCTGAATCTGCTGATCACCAATGCGGGTCTCATCTGTGTGGCCTGCGGCATGACCTGCGTAATGATCGCCGGCGGCATTGATATTTCTGTAGGATCCCTGATTGCACTGGACTGCATGATCCTTGCGGACGGCATGACAAACCATGGTTGGAATGCTGTATTTGCCGTAATATTTGTTCTGGTGCTGGGACTTGTTTTCGGTACCATCCAGGGCTTCCTGGTATCCTATCTGGAAATCCAGCCCTTCATTGTTACCATGGCGGGCATGTTCTTCGGCCGCGGCATGACGGCAGTCATCAATACAGAGCAGGTGTCCATCACAGAGGCAGCCAATAAGCTGTTCTATGGCTGGGCCAACGCCAAGATTCTTCTGCCAGAGTGCCTTGGCTACATGGGCAAAAAGAAGATGATCGTTCCGTTCATCCGTCCCACGGTTGTTGTGGCATTGCTGGTGGCTGTCATCATTTTCCTTGTACTGAAGTATACGAAGTTCGGCCGTGTGCTCTATGCAGTAGGCGGCAATGAAATGTCCGCAAGAATGATGGGTCTGAATGTCCGGAAGACCAAGATGCAGGCGTATATTCTGTCTTCCTTCCTGTGCTCTATCGGCGGCGTGCTGTTCTGCCTGAACACCATGACCGGCGCTGTGACCCAGGCCAAGGGCTTTGAGATGAATGCCATTGCCTCGGCGGTCATCGGCGGCACACTGCTGACCGGCGGCGTCGGAAACATCGTCGGAACCTTCTTCGGCGTGCTGATCACCGGTACCATTGATCAGCTGGTTATGACCAACGGAAAGCTCCTTTCCAGCTGGTCCAACATCCTGACCGCTGCACTGCTGTGCTTCTTCATCCTTCTGCAGAGTATCTTTGCACTGCTGAAGAACCGCGGCAAATAAGGCCTGATTTGTCTTAAAAGAGCAGATTTCCCGTGAATCTGCTCTTTTTTTGTGTACAAATCTTCAAGGATACTTTACAATAACACTGATTGTTCAGAAGGTCAGGACTCAGGCAAGGATGTGCCGCCGCCGCTGCGGATGCCCTGCCATCGGAACAGGAGAACAATAAAAAAGAGAGGGGAATGCATTTCCTGCCGGAGAAAAAGAGATGAAAGAGCAGGATCGATTTGTGCATTCTATAGGATGAAACAGTGATTATTTTAGTGGACTTTGAAAACACACATGTCAACGGCATGGAGGGCTACACCTATCTGAATGAGACAGATACCGTGGTGGTGTACTACAGCGACGAGAATTCGGCAGTTACACGAGGAATGGTTGAGGATCTGAAGGAACGGGATGTTAATGTGCGCATGGTGAAGCTGCTGAAGCAGCATGCAAATGCGTTGGATATGTACATTGCATCCACAACCGGCATGTTTTTGGACACCGGCGAGAAGATCTGCATTGTCTCCAAGGACAAGGGCTATGCTGCCGTACGGGATTTCTGGCATAGCCTGCGGGGCGCCGAGATTCTGCTGGGAGAAACCATTGAGGAATGCTTCCTGCATTCTGTGGCCAATGATGATCCGCGTATCCGCCGCGTGAAGGAGCGGAGCCAGAAGGCACTGCTGACAAATGCCTTTGAGACCATGAATCGTATTCCGACCCGACCTACGCTGAGCCGCGCGAATGCACGGAAGAGACGGAATGAGGAGCTGGATACCACGAAGAATCTGGAACCGGTGGCTATTCTGCCGAATCCGCTGCTGAAGACGGTTCCGGCGCTGCCGACGTCTGGGGAAGCAGCAGAGGAGAACCGGCCTGCTGTGACGGAAAATCTGCAGATCGAGGAGGCACTGCCGGTTACAGTGGAGGACATCAGTGTTTCTACCGGAGAGTCGGGCACAGGTTCCCTGAACCGCGGCGGCTACACCAATCTGCGGCCGGAAAACAATCGGCGCAGCAGCTTCCGGAAGCAGGGCCGTGACAACCGGAACGGCCGCGGCAGAAATGACAGAAGAGAGCAGAATGAGGCGGTGTTCTATGGCGATGAGCGGATGCCGGAGAATGAGAACAGCAGAGCAGCCGAGAAGCAGCAGAACCGGAAGGAAGGGTTGCAGGCGGAGAAGAGCATTCCTGCAATGAAGGAAGTTTCTGCCGAGGCTGAGCAGGACAAGCTGGCAGCAGAGGCAGAGAAGAAAACCGCTATTCTGAACGAGAAGAAGGATACGGAGCGCGTGCTGCCCCGCATCAACAAGAACCAGATCCGTTATGTCTATGACCCTGAGACCGGCACTATGAAGAAGCTGGAGCCGGCAGCAGAGCCGGAAGAGAAGGCGGCGGCAGAGGAAAAACAGTCTGCTGAAGCGGAGACTGCGGTGACAGCAGAGGAGAATCAGACCGAGGCTGAGCCGACAGCGGAGACTGAGGCAGACGAGGACAATGCTTTTGCCGAGACAGAAACGGTTTCACTTGAGGCACTGGGCATCGTGCCCATGGATGTATTTGAAAAGTACGGTCCCGGCTCTAATACGCCCCACCAGTACTATGTGAAGCTGGTGAAAGCCTTCGGCAAGCCGGTCGGCAAGCAAATTTTCGGCGTCACCAAGAAGGAAATGCAGGCGGAGCTGAGGCGCAGAAAGCAGCAGGAGGAAAGTGCTGAGCCTGCTGAAAAGACAGCAGAGGCAGCAGATGCAGTTGTAAAGGCAGAGACTGCGGAAGAGGTAGTACAGCCGGAAAGTGAGCCTGTAGAAGCAGAGACAGCTGAATTGACAGATACTGCAGCAGAGACAGTGACTGAGCTTGCGGAGGTCACTGAGGCAAATGCAGAAGAGTCTTCTGAAGAGGAACATCCGGTGGTGGAGGCTCTCCCGGTTCATGTAGAGAAAGACGGCGATGCTGCAACGGGTGATACAGTGGATGAGACAGCTGAGAAGGCTGAAACGGGTGAGGTCAGTGAGGAGGAAGCTTTAGCGGCAGCACAGGCAGGTCGTTACGTGCAGCTCAGCATGGACTTCGCTGAAAATGGAGACATCAATGCGCTGACAGCAGCTGCACCGGCTGAGGAAAATGCGGAGCCGCAGGCGGCAGAGGCTGTGGATTCTGCTGAAGCGGTGCAGGAAAATGCTGCTGAGGCATCAGAGGATGCGCAGGAGGAGCCGGTAAAGAAGCCGGCAAGAAAGAGACGGAGTCGTAAGCCGAAGGCAGAGGAAGCGGAGAAAGCAGAGCAGACGGAGGTATCTGCAGCAGCCGATGCCGCTGAGCCGGAGAAGGTGAAGAAGCCGACACGGAAAAGAGTGAGCCGCAAGAAGGTGAAGGCAGAAGAGGCGGAAGGCGCTGAGACCGGCGCTGTGAAACCGGCTGCCGATACAGAAGCGGCAGAGTCGAAGCCTGTAAGAAAAAGAGGCGGCCGCCGCAAGAAAGCAGAAGCTTCGGAAAATGCAGAACAGGCCGAGGCATAAAGATCCAAGATCAGATTAAGACAGAAACATTAAGGGCAGAATTCTATGAATTGTAAGTATTGTAAAATGGAGGTTCCGGAGGGCTATCGTTATTGTCCTAACTGCGGACTGCTTTTCGATCTGGGAAAGCAGTTCACGGCACCGGAGCGGAAGTACACGATCCCGAAATATGAATATCGTCCGAAGAAGGCTGAGGCAGAAGCTGTTGTGCCGGAGACGACGCAGCAGTTTCTGCAGCCGCAGCATGAGGAAAGCACAGAAGAGGCGGAGGCCCGGCTGGAGCTTGAGCTCAAGAAGGCACTGGAGAGAGATGCCCGTGCCCTGGCAGCGGAAAAGAAGCCTACGGAGGCGGTGGAATTTTCGGATGAGGACTATGCCCAGGTAGAGCAGGATGATGCGCCGGATGCCATCGAGCTGGAGGAAAAGCAGTCGGCAGAGCAGCTGTTGGAGTCGGTGACGCTGGAAGCTGTTGCTGAGACGGCTGTAGATTCGGAAGAGTTGAAAGAATCGGAACAACCAGAGTATGCTGATCAGAATACAGTAGCAGAGGAAGCTGATACGGAGGCAGCCCCGGAGTCTGAGGCCAATGAAGATGAAGCGGAGGCGGTACAGGCGCCGAATTCTATCGAAAATGGATCAGAGTTGACACAGGAGCCGGATGTCATCGAAGATGAAGCGGAGGCGGCACAGGAGTCGGATGCTATCGAGGATGCAGCAGAGACAGTACATGAATCTGCAGGGATCGAAGAAACAGAGCCGGCAGCGGAAGTC
>CAZJQX010000009.1:34319-48016 GCA_964548305.1 uncultured Lachnospiraceae bacterium | reverse complement strand
TGCGGTATGTTGTTTTCAAGATCAATCCCCGATGGGTTTCCCATCGGGGATTTTTCTGGTGGTGCTAAACAATTACATGTTGCCTAATTCCATTTCCTTCAATATAATAGGCAACGCCTCAGTATACGCAGGAGTGGCTGAGGAGGCAGTGTTCCGCTTTCTGCAGCGGCAGAGAAGGGACGTTACGAAAAGAGGAGGAATTTTCGCAGATGTTGACAATCAGGGAGTACAGGAGGGCGGAAAGTCTGGAGGAGGCCTGGCAGTTGAACCAGAAGAAGAACAATCGGATTCTGGGCGGCATGATCTGGCTGAACGTACAGAAGCTTTCCATCGGCACCGCTATAGATTTGAGCGGGCTTGCATTAGACAAAATAGAAGAAGACAGCGATCAGTTCAAAATCGGCGCGATGGTGACACTGAGACAGCTGGAAATCCACCCGGGACTGGAGGTGTATACCCGTGGAGCGGTAAAAGAGGCACTGCGTCATATTGTGGGCGTGCAGCTTCGCAGCATGGCTACTATCGGCGGCAGCATTTACGGCAGATTTGGATTTTCGGATGTGCTCAGTGTTTTTCTGTCTATGGATGCCTATGTTGAGCTTTATAAGGGAGGCTTGGTGCCTCTCAGGGAATACAGCCAGCGGCATTATGACCGGGATATCGTGACCGCCATCATTATCCGGAAGGAAAAGGCGGATTTCGTCTATCAGTCCGTCAGAAGCAATCAGACGGATTTCCCGACATTAACCTGTGCGGCGGCTCGGCTGGCCGACGGAAGCTATCGTTTTGCACTGGGGGCTCGTCCTGGCAAGGCTTGTCTCTTTGAGCCAGAGACACAGGAGAATGCAGCCGCTTACGGGCAGACGGTTTCCGAGGCGATTGTGACTTCCTCCAACCTTCGGGGCAGTGCAGAATATCGAAAGCATCTTGCAAAGGTATTTGTGACTCGTGCGGTTGAAACATTAGAGAAACGGAAGGAGGCGCAGGCATGCTGATCAGCTTTACTTTAAACGGAAAAAAACTGACGAAGGAAATTGCGCCGGACCTGCTGCTTCTGGATCTGGTGCGTTCGCTCGGCTGCTACAGCGTGAAGCGAGGATGTGAAACCACCAACTGCGGCCTCTGTACGGTATTTGTCAATGACAAGCCTGTGCTGTCCTGTGCCTTTCTGGCGGCCCGGGCCAACGGCTGCAGCGTCACCACACTGGAGGGATTGCAGGAGGAGGCAGCGGAATTCGGCGCATTTCTTGCGGATCAGGGAGCGGAGCAGTGCGGCTTCTGCAATCCCGGATTTATTATGAATGCGCTGGCGCTTTTCCGGGAGAAGGAATATCCCGGTGATGAGGAGATCAAGGAGTATCTGGCGGGAAATCTCTGCCGCTGCACCGGCTATGAGAGTCAGCTTCGCGGCATTAAGGCCTTTCTTGCCTGGAAGCGGGAGAAGGCCGGCAAGAAGGAGGCTGTCTGATGAAGATTGTAAATACTGCGGTACGGAAGGTCGATGCCATGCAGCTGGTCACCGGCAAGCCGGTATATACCGATGATTTGGCACCGAAGGATTGCCTCATCGTGAAGCTTCTCCGCTCGCCCCATGCCCATGCCTGGGTGAAGGAGATCAATACCCAGGTGGCCCTGAAGGTGCCCGGCATTGAAGCCATTTATACCTGGAAGGACATTCCTCAGGACGGCCGCCGCTATACCCAGGCCGGACAGACCTACCCGGAGGCCAGCCCCTACGATCGTCTGCTCATTGACCGCCATCTTCGCTATGTGGGCGATATCGTGGCCATTGTGGCGGGCGAGGATGAGAAATGTGTGGATAAGGCATTGAAGCTCATTAAGGTAGAGTATGATGTAATGGAGCCGCTGCTGGACTTCCATAAGGCCCTGGACAATCCGATTCTGGTGCATCCCGAGGACAACTGGGAGAGCCTTTGCCGGGTAGGAGCGGACAACAAGCGGAACCTCTGCGCCCACGACGCCTGCGGCAGCGGAGACATTGAAGAGGTGCTGCGGACCTCGGATATCGTGATCGATCGGGTGTATCATACCAAGGCCTGCCAGCAGACCCCGATGGAAACCTTCCGGACCTTCTGCACCATCGACACCTACGGACGGTTAAATGTCGTCAGCTCCACCCAGATTGTCTTCCACTGCCGCCGTATTCTCGCCAATGCACTGCATATTCCAAAGTCGAAGATCCGGGTTTCCAAGCCCCGAATCGGCGGCGGCTTCGGTGCGAAGCAGACCTCCATCAGCGAGGTGTATCCGGCTTTTGTGACCTGGATGACGAAGAAGCCCTCCAAGATTGTATTCAGCCGGCGGGACAGCCTGATCGCCTCCACGCCCCGGCACGAGATGGAAATGCATGTGCGCTTAGGAGCCACGAAGGACGGCATTGTTCGGGGCATCGACCTGCATACCTTATCCAATACCGGTGCCTACGGAGAGCACGGTCCCACCACAGTGGGACTTTCCGGCCACAAGTCCATTCCGCTCTACGGCAAGGCTGAGGCCTTCCGCTTCGTGAGTGATGTGGTCTACACCAATGTCATGTCCGCCGGTGCTTATCGGGGCTACGGTGCCACCCAGGGACTTTTCGCGGTGGAATCTGCGGTCAACGAGCTGGCGGCGACACTGCATATGGACCCGATCGTACTGCGGGAGAAAAACATTATCCACGAGGGCGATGTGATGCCGGCCTACTACGGCCAGGTGAACACCAGCTGTACCCTGGACCGCTGCCTCCAGAAGGTGCGGGAAATGATCGATTGGGACCACAAGTATCCTTGTCGGGACATGGGGAACGGCAAGGTGCGGAGTGTCGGTATGGGTATGGCCATGCAGGGCTCCGGCATCGGCTCTGTGGACGTCGGCAGTGCGACCCTGAAGGTCAATGATGACGGTCTCTACACACTGTCCATCGGCGCGGCAGACATGGGCACCGGCTGCGATACCACCATGTCGCAGATTGCGGCAGAGGTACTGGAGTGTCCGCTGGAGAACATTATGGTGACGGGGGCCGACACGGATACCTCGCCCTATGATTCCGGCTCCTATGCCTCCAGTACGGCCTATGTGACCGGCAAGGCGGTGGAGCTCTGTGCGCTCAAGCTGCGGGATAAGATCTGTGAGCTGGGTGCGAAAAAGCTGGATGTGCCGGCGGATTCCGTCGGCTTTGACGGAGAGAAGGTCTATATTGAAGAAGGCGAGCGGGCAGGAGAAAGCATCAGCCTTGTCAACATTGCTACGGCTTCCATGTGCGGTAATGAAATTACTTTGGAGGAAACCGTGACCCACAGCTCTAAGCTGTCGCCGCCGCCCTTTATGGTGGGGGCAGCGGAGCTGGAGGTGGATACACTGACCGGCGAGATCCAGGTGCTGGATTACGTGGCGGCAGTGGACTGCGGAACACCGCTGAATCCGGCGCTGACCCGGGTACAGGCGGAGGGCGGCATTTTGCAGGGCATCGGCATGGCACTGATGGAGGATGTCACCTACAATGCAGAGGGACGTCTTGCGCAGAACTCCTTCATGCAGTACAAGATTCCCTCACGGCTTGATGTGAAGCAGATCCGTGTGGCCTTCGAAAACAGCTATGAGGCTAGCGGCCCCTTCGGCGCCAAGTCCATCGGCGAGGTGGTGATCAATACCCCGCTCCCGGCGATTGCGGATGCTGTATACAATGCCGTCGGAAAACGTTTTTATGAGCTGCCGATCACGCCGGAGAAGGTGGTGATGGGGTGATCATCGGCTGACTGTCGGAGGTTCGTTAGGGAGGCGCTGATTCAAGCGTTTCCCTCGCCGGATTTAAAAAAGAAAAGCCCATCAGAGGACGTTTCATTGTCTGCCTGATGGGCTTTTTTTACATTCAGTTTTTACGTTTCGGCGTTTATCACACCAAATGCAGCACATGGATCAGCAGCAGCCAGCTGAGTCCGTAGTAGGTAACCACGGCCACCAGATCGTTGACGGTGGTGATCAGCGGGCCGGATGCCACGGCCGGATCAATGTGAATCTTCCGGAAGAACATCGGGATAACGGTGCCCACCAGGCTGGAGATCACCATAGCCGTGAGCAGGGATACGCCCACACAGCCGGAAATCAGCAGTGCATAGTGTGCAGGATTGCCCTTGAAGAAGAAAACATATGCACCGACAAAGACAAAAGCCATCACCCCCAGAAGGAGACCGTTGAAGAAGCCGATTCGCATTTCCTTCATCACCAGTCCCAGCTTTTGCCGACCCGTGAGATTTTCATCCATCAGGACTCGAATGGTCACGGCCAGAGACTGGGTACCTACATTTCCCGCCATATCCAGAATCAGGGACTGGAAGCTCATAATGATAGGCAGGGCGGCAATCACGACCTCGAAGATGCCCACCACGAAGGAAACACCCATGCCCAGGAAGAGCAGAATCACGAGCCAGGGAAGACGCTTCCGGATACTGTCGGCGAGCTTCTCGTTGAGATCCTCCTCGGAGGAGAGACCGGCCAGCTTTGCGTAATCATCGCCCATCTCTTCATCCACGGCCTCAGTGATGTCCTGTGCCGTGATGACGCCGATGACGTTGCCGTGCTCATTCAGCACCGGAATGGAGTCCTCGGAGTAATCCTTCAGGGATTCGATACATTCCTCTGTTCGCTCGTGATCCTTTACAAAGGGGTAGGAGCGGATGATCAGATCCTCCAGGCTGTCATTTTCCCGGGCAGTGATGAGATCCTTCAGCTCGATGGCACCATAGAAGACATGATTTTCGTCCTCTGTGTAGATGGTGTTAATGTTGTCGTTTTCACCTGCCTGGTCAATCAGCTCTTTCATGGCCTGGCGGATGCTGAGCTCATTCTGGATCAGAATGAAATTCGTCGTCATGCGGCTTCCGATTTCATCCTCATCATAGGAAAGAAGCAGCTTGACATCCTCGCTGGACTCGCTGTCCATGAGGCTGACCAGCTGGGACTGCTTTTCCTCCTCCAGATCCTCCAGGATATCCGCTGCATCGTCTGCATCCATTTCGGAAATGACAGCGGCAGCCTGCAGATCGTTCATTTCCTGGATATAAGGCTCTGCGTCCTCCAAATAGGAGAAGATCTCTGACAGCTCCTCTGAAGACCAAAGGAGATACAGCCGTTTTCGTTCCGTATCCGTAAGAGCTTCCAACGTCTCCGCAATGTCCTTTTCGTGATAGTCTGAGAGACGTTCCTTCAGCTCGGCATCCGGGATTCCGCTCCGGATCAGGCTGAGCAGCTCTTCCTGATAGTTTCTGTTGTCGTTGAAGCTTGTGTTGGTCATAGCATGTACCTCCATTTCTTTTGAAATTCTGCCGGGTGCATCCTTTTGTTCACCTGTAGTGTATGTTTGTCCGTACAATGTTCACCTGGGATGGACTCAAGCCCCGTTATTATACTCTGCCGGTGCGGAAATGGAAACAGAAAATGCGTAAAGTTTTCGTAAGATTGGTTAGTGGGAAGAGAAGAATTGAAAAATAAAAGATCCATCGGATACGGCTTAACCAATATCCCGATGGATCCATCTGAAATCGAAGCGACTGGATTCGAACCAGCGGCCTCTGCGTCCCTAACGCAGCGCTCTACCAAACTGAGCCACGCTTCGAACTGCAAACATCTCGCTTGCAACAGGCACTATGTTATCGGATATTCAAAGAAAAGTCAAGAGGAAATTTCAAAAGCTTGTATTTCTATGGGACATGGGTGTATAATCAAAACCTATATGCATTGAGAAAAGGGAGGAGAAAAACTATGCCAATTGGAATTATTGTGAATGTGCTGTCTGTTGTGCTCGGCGGCCTGGCGGGTACCGTAGCCGGACACAAGCTGAGCCTGAACTTTAAGGAGAGTCTGAATATGATCTTCGGCGCCTGCGCCATGACCATGGGCATCTCCAGCATTATCCTGATGGAAAATATGCCGGCTGTGATCTTCGCGGTTATCATAGGAACCGCCATCGGTCTCGCCATTCACTTCGGTGATCAGATTTCGAAGGGCTGTGCCATTATGCAGAGGGTGGTATCAAAGCTGATCCCGGCGAAGGAATCCAACATTTCCCAGGAGGAGTTCGACGCCACACTGATCACCATCATTGTCCTGTTCTGTGCCAGCGGTACCGGTATCTATGGTTCCATCGTGTCCGGCATGACCGGCGAGCAGACCATTCTGATCTCGAAATCCATTCTGGACTTTTTTACGGCAATGATTTTCGCCTGCCTGCTGGGACCGGTGGTTTCCTTCATTGCGATTCCGCAGTTTATCATCTTTATGCTGCTGTTCCTGCTGGCCGGCCTGATCTATCCGCTGACCACATCGACGATGATCAATGATTTCAAGGCCTGCGGCGGCGTGCTGCTTTTGGCCACCGGCTTCCGTATGATCAAGGTGAAAATGTTTCCGACTGCAGACATGATCCCCGCCATGGTGCTCGTGATGCCCTGCAGCTGGATCTGGGTAAATTACATTCTGCCGTTGGTGGGATAAACAATAAACTATCTATAGGGAGGTATCATCATGGGATTCTTACAGGGAAAAACAGCCATCATTACCGGTGCGGGACGTTCAGTGCTGTCTGACGGCCGCTGCGGCTCTATCGGCTACGGCATTGCCACGGCCTATGCGAAGGAGGGCGCAAATCTGGTCATCACCGGACGGAATCTTGAGAAAATGCAGTCGGCCAAGGAGGAGCTGGAGCGTCTCTACGGCATTCGCGTGCTGACGGTGCAGGCAGATGTAAAGGCCGGCAATGACAATGAGGCTACCGTGAAGTCGGTTATTGACGCTGCCGTAAAAGAATTCGGCCATATCGATGTGCTGATCAACAATGCCCAGGCCTCTGCCAGCGGTGTGCCGTTGGCGGAGCATACCACGGAGCAGTTTGATCTTGCGCTGTATTCCGGACTGTATGCGGCATTCTATTATATGAAGGCTGCGTATCCGTATCTGAAGGAGACCAAGGGCTCTGTCATCAACTTTGCATCCGGTGCGGGTCTCTTCGGCAACTTCGGACAGAGCGCCTATGCCGCTGCCAAGGAAGGTATCCGCGGCATGAGTCGTGTGGCTGCCACCGAGTGGGGCAAGGACGGCATTAACGTAAATGTTGTCTGTCCGCTGGCATGGACCGCACAGCTCGAAAAGTTTGAGGAGATGTATCCGGATGCCTTCAAGGCAAACGTGAAGATGCCGCCTGCCGGACATTACGGCGATGCGGAGAAGGAAATCGGCAGAGTCTGCGTGCAGCTGGCTTCGCCGGACTTTAAGTACATGAGCGGCGAGACGCTGACGCTCGAGGGCGGCATGGGTCAGAGACCGTAATATAGTTGAATAAAATATAGCCGGGCAGATACGATCCGTATCTGCCCGGCTTTTTGCATGTATTATATTACATACGTCCAAAATTCACCATTGTCCGGGGCATCCTGATAGACCATCTGGCCCTTCGCATTTTTGTACTGCAGCTCCTGGTTCTTCATACTGACGCGGGTATGCGGCGCCACGGAGCTGGTCAGGAAGACATTGGAGCCGATGACCGCATCATGACCGATGACGGTTTCACCGCCGAGGATGGAGGCACCGGCGTAGATGGTGACATTGTCCTCAATGGTGGGATGCCGCTTGATGCCGTGAAGCGACTGACCGCCCCGGGTGGAAAGAGCACCGATGGTGACACCCTGATAGATCTTCACATGCTCACCGATAATGGAGGTGGAGCCCACCACGATGCCGGTGCCGTGGTCCATCATGAGATATTTTCCGATGGTGGCGCCGGGATGGATGTCGATGCCGGTCATGGCGTGCGCATACTCCGTCATCATGCGGGGGATGAGCGGTACACGCAGCAGGAAGAGCTCATGGGCGATGCGGTTGATGGTGCTGGCCCGCAGACCCGGATAGGAGAGAATGATGTCTTCCTTATTGTCTGCTGCCGGATCGCCGTCAAAGGTGGCCTGAAGATCAGAATCCACATATTCCCGGATCAGCGGAATCCGCTTGAAAAAGGCGATGGAGGTGCACTGGGCCTTCTCCTCAACAGCCTCCGGGGAGAGCTCGGCATATTCCGGCCGGAACTTCAGGGCAATGGCGGTCTGCTTGTTCAGGTTATACATGACGTCTTCTACCAGCATGGACAGCCGGTAGGAATTGTTGTAGGTCCGCAGGGTCTTGTCCCGATAGTAGCCGGGGTAAATGATGCGGAGCAGCTTCTGCAGAATGTCCACCACCGCATCCCTGTCCGGCTGACGGAAAACATCCATGCGGTCAATGTCTCTGCCGTTATGATAGTCGGAAAGCACCAGATCAACGATGCCCTCGATCTGTTCGCTGATGCTGCTTTGAAGATTGATCTTTTCCATATTCAGAACTCCTTTGAGTGACAAAACCTAAGTGTACTCTATACTATAGCAGAAAGCCTGAATAAATCCTAGTAAAATGTGGGAATTAGAGCGCAAAGCGCGTCGCCCCGGCTTTGCGGTTTGTCTTGCAAGTATGTCTGCGGTTCAGTATAATTTATCCGGGCAAATGGCCCCTGGATGAGGACAAGCATAAATGAAGTTTACTGAACATAGCATAGAGAATACATTGTATCGGCTGGACAGTCCCCGAACCCGGATCTGGCACCGGCTGACCCATCTTTTTACCAATTTGTGCCTGATCGGCGCCATCTCTGTTACGGTACTGGCCATGGCCTTCGGCTTCGGCCTGTTTAAGGGCATTTTGGATTCCGCACCGGACATCAATTCCATTCATGTGGGTCCTACGGCCTATGCCACGAAAACTCTGGACCGGAACGGCAATGTGGTGGCGACGCTGGTGACGGAGGGCTCCAACCGGGAACGCGTGACCTATGAGGAACTGCCCAAGGATCTTATTAACGCCTTCGTGGCCATAGAGGACGAGCGCTTCTGGCAGCACAACGGCATTGACCTGAAGTCTATTTTCCGTGCCGTCAAGGGTGTGATCTCCGATGATGATTCGGCAGGCGGCGGTTCCACCATTACCCAGCAGCTTTTGAAGAATAATGTCTTCGGCGGCGGTCTCCATGAGGGGGCCTTCGAGCGCTACGAGCGCAAGCTCCAGGAGCAGTATCTGGCGCTGGAGCTGGAAAATCAGCCGGATCTGGACAAGAAAACCGTGAAGCACGGCATTATCACGGAATACCTGAACACCATCAATCTGGGCTCCAATACACTGGGGGTCAAGGTGGCGGCTCGGCGTTATTTCAACAAGGAGGTCAGTGATCTGACGCTGTCGGAATGTGCAGTCATCGCCTCTATCACCAAGAATCCGACGGCGCTGAATCCCATTACACATCCGGAAAATAATGCTAAGCGCCGGGCGCAGGTGCTGAAGAATATGCTGGAGCAGGGTTACATTGACGAAAGCCGTTATGAGGAGGCACTGGCGGATCCGGTTTATGACCGCATCCAGGAGGCCAACATCCAGGTACAGGAGGCCAATACGCCTTATTCCTACTTTACCGATGAGCTGACGGAACAGGTGCAGGAAACTCTGGTGGAGCGCTTGGGCTATACGGCAGAGGAGGCCAAGAAGCTGCTGTACTCCGGCGGCCTCACCATTTATACCACGCAGGATCCGGATCTCCAGGCCATCGTGGATGAGGAGGTCAACAATCCGGACAACTATGACACCACGAAGTATAAGGTGACCTGGCGGCTGACGGTGCAGCATGCGGACGGTTCCATTGTGAATTACTCGGAGAACGATCTGCTCAAATATATGCGGGATGTCCGGGGCATGGAGTTCAACGGCCTCTTCAAGACCGAGGACGGCGCCAAGACCTATATCACGGAATACAAGAAGCGGATTCTTGCGGACGATGACAGTATTTTGGGTGAGACCTATGACACCACGCTGGAGCCGCAGGTTTCCTTTGTGCTTATTGATCCTCACACGGGAGAGGTTCTGGCCATCAGTGGCGGACGGGGAGAGAAGAAACAGTCTTTGACCCTGAACCGCGCAAGCAATGTGCTGCGGCAGCCAGGTTCTACTTTTAAGGTGCTGAGTGCCTTTGCACCGGCCATCGATAAGTATGGTGCTACTTTAGCCACCACCTATTACGATGCGCCCTATACGGTGGGCAACAAGACCTTCAAAAACTGGTATTCCAAGGGCTTCCTGGGTTACCAGACCATTCGGGACGGCATCATTTACTCGTTGAACATTGTGGCGGTGCGCTGCCTTATGGAGACGGTGCAGCCGAAGAACGGACGGGCTTTTGCGGAGTCGCTGGGCATCACCACGCTGGTGGATGAGGATGAAAATGCTGCCCTGGCGCTGGGCGGTCTCACCAAGGGCGTCAGCAATCTGGAACTGACCACCGCCTACAGTGCCATTGCCAACGGCGGAAAGCTGAACAAGGCGAAGTTCTTCACGAAGATTCTGGATCAGGACGGCAATGTGCTGATCGATCTTTCGGAGGATGAGCCGGAGCAGGTGATGAAGGAGACCACGGCTTACCTGCTGACCGATGCCATGAAGCAGTCCATGGAGAGCAACACAGCCTATGCGGATTCCATTACCGTCAACGCTACATCCACAAGAGCGCACTTTGACGGCATGAGTCTTGCCGGAAAATCAGGCACCACCACCAACAACCGGGATGTCTGGTTCGTGGGATTTTCTCCTTATTATATCGCCGGCGTCTGGGGCGGCTGCGACGAAAACCAGTCCCTGAAGGATACCTCGACGGGAGAGTACAACGGCGGTACCGGCTATCATAAAGACATCTGGCGAAAGATCATGCAGCGTATCCATGAGGGAAAGACGGATACCGGATTCACACGGCCGGACGGCATAGTGGAGGCGAATGTCTGCCGGAAGTCCGGCAAGCTGCCCAGCAGCGGCTGTTATCAGGATTACCGCGGCTCTGCGGTGATCTCCGAGCTCTTCGCGGAGGGCACGGTGCCTACTGCAAAGTGTGACCGTCATACCAGCTGGGGCGCGATTCTGATTTCGGAGGAGGACGACAACTGCGACACCGACGACCGGTACTTTGCACGGATCGTGGAAACCGAGGAGGATGATGAAGACGACAGCCAGAAGAGCGTCGTCATCAGTGACGACGGCCCCAGCAGTACTGATGACGATGAACCCATTATCTCCAAATCCATGACGAAGGGAAAAAGCAACGAATGAGGTATGTACAGGAATATGCCCAGGGGGAATACGAGGAGAAAAAATCCCGTTTTATCGGAGAGCTGTTTCCAATCCATTCCCCGGAGGAGGCAGAGGAGAGGATCGCCGCTGTGCGGAAGAAATACTATGATGCACGCCATCACTGCTATGCCTATGTACTGGGAGAAAAGGATGAGATCAAGAAGCAGTCGGATGACGGCGAGCCTTCTCAGACAGCAGGTCTTCCGATTCTCTCCGTGCTCACCGGCACAGATATCCATGACGCTCTTCTGGTGGTGACCCGGTACTTCGGGGGCACGCTGTTGGGAACCGGCGGACTGGTACGGGCCTATACGGCAGCAGCCAAAGCCGCTGTGGACAATGCTGTGTTAATGACGGCGGTGCAGGGCTACAGGGCTTCCGCGGAGCTGGAGTATACGCTGGTGGGAAAGCTTAAGTATGCGGCGGAAAAGCTTGGCATCCGGGAGGAGAACTCTGAGTACGGGGAGAAGGTGCGGGCCACCTGGCTGGTGCCGGAGGAAAGCCTGGATGCTTTTCGAAAACAGGTACAGGCGCTTTCTCTGGGAAGTGTGACTCTTGCAATCGAAAAGGCCCGGTGGTATAATCTGTAAGATTTTTCGCCAAGCGGATACAATGAATAAAGATAGATGAGGATGAAAAGATGATCGAAAAGAGAGAAGACATTCGTAACGTAGCCATCATTGCCCACGTTGACCATGGCAAAACCACACTGGTGGACGAGCTTCTGAAGCAGTCCGGCGCCTTCCGTGACAACCAGGAGGTGGGCATCCGTGTCATGGACTCCAACCCCATTGAGCGGGAGAGAGGCATTACCATCCTGTCCAAGAACACGGCAGTCAGCTACAAGGGCGTCAAGATCAACATCGTGGATACCCCGGGTCATGCGGACTTCGGCGGCGAGGTTGAGCGTATTCTGAAGATGGTAAACGGTGCAATTCTTCTGGTGGATGCCTTTGAGGGTCCGATGCCCCAGACACGTTTCGTGCTGCAGCGTGCACTGGATCTGCGTCTGCCGGTGCTGGTGGTCATCAACAAGATCGATAAGCCGCAGGCCAGACCGGAGGAGGTTGTAGATGAGGTTCTGGAGCTCATGATGGACCTCAATGCTTCCGATGAGCAGCTGGACTGCCCCTTCCTCTTTGCTTCCTCCAAGGCGGGCTTCGCCAAGAACAAGATGGAGGATCCGGATGTGGATATGCAGCCGCTTTTTGATGCGATTCTGGACTATATCCCGGCACCGGAGGGAGATCCTGAGGCTTCCACACAGATGCTGGTGTCCACCATTGACTACAATGAGTTCGTGGGCCGTATCGGTATCGGCAAGGTGGAGAACGGTTCTATCCGTGTAAACCAGGAGGCACTGGTGGTGAACCATCATGATGCCAGCAAGCGGAAGAAGGTCAGAATCACAAAGCTTTATGAGTTTGACGGACTGAAGAGAGTGGATGTTCAGGAGGCCAAGTACGGCTCCATTGTTGCTGTGTCCGGTATTGAGGATCTTCATGTGGGAGATACCATCTGCACGGAGCAGAACCCCACAGCCATTCCCTTCCAGAAGATTTCCGAGCCCACCATTTCCATGGATTTCATGGTAAATGATTCTCCGCTGGCCGGCACAGAGGGCAAGTTCGTGACCTCCCGCCACATCCGTGACCGTCTGTTCCGCGAGTTGAATACCGATGTGTCGCTTCGTGTGGAGGAGACCGCTACCGCAGACTGCTTCAAGGTGTCCGGACGAGGCGAGCTGCATCTCTCCGTGCTGGTGGAGACCATGCGTCGTGAGGGCTTCGAGTTTGCGGTTTCCAAGGCAGAGGTTATTTATAAAACAGACGAGCAGGGCAGAAAGCAGGAGCCCATGGAGATCGCCTACATTGACGTACCGGATGAGTGCACCGGCTCCGTGATCCAGAAGCTGACCCAGAGAAAGGGTGTACTGAACGGCATGAGTCCTCTGGCCAGCGGCTATACCCGTCTCGAGTTTGAGATCCCGTCCAGAGGCCTCATCGGCTACCGCGGCGAGTTCATGACTGACACTAAGGGAAATGGTATCCTGAATACCGAGTTTGACGGCTACGGCGAGTACAAGGGTGAGCTGAGCTACCGTCATCAGGGCTCTCTCATTGCTTTCGAGGCCGGTGAAGCGGTTACCTACGGTCTCTTCCAGGCACAGGCCCGCGGTACGCTGTTCATCGGACCCGGTGAGAAGGTTTACGGCGGCATGGTAATCGGTCAGAGCCCGAAGGCAGAGGATATCGAGGTAAATGTCTGCAAGACCAAGCACCTGACCAATACCCGTACCTCCAGCTCCGATGAAGCACTGAAGCTGGTGCCGAAGAAGATCATGTCTCTTGAGCAGTGCATCGACTTCATCGATACCGATGAGCTGCTGGAGGTGACCCCGGAGAATTTGCGCATCCGCAAGAAGATCCTGGATCCGGTACTGAGAAAGAGAGCAGGATTTGCTAGAAAGCAGGGCTAATCTAACGGGGTGCGCGCAAGCTTGGCTTGCGGGC
>CAZJQX010000009.1:0-34219 GCA_964548305.1 uncultured Lachnospiraceae bacterium | reverse complement strand
GGCTCAGCGATAGCTTCGCTGTCGCAAAACTATACAGATTGTGCTACAATAAATATATTAATGACAGGCAGGAGGTTTTGTATGGCAATATTTAAGGGCGCGGGAGTCGCTCTGATTACTCCCATGAATCCGGACGGATCTGTGAACTATGATAAGCTGTCAGAAATTCTTGAGCAGCAGATCGCAGGCGGTACAGACTGTATCCTGATCTGCGGCACCACCGGCGAGGCTTCCACCATGTCTGAGGATGAGCACATGGATGTGATCCGCTACGCCATTGAGAAGGTAAATCACCGCATTCCGGTTATTGCGGGAACCGGATCCAACTGCACTGAGACCGCAATCAAGCTTTCGGTACAGGCGGAAAAGGCCGGCGCAGACGGACTTCTGCTGGTGACACCGTATTACAACAAGGCAACCCAGGGCGGACTGATCAGGCACTTCGAGGCCATTGCAAAGAGCGTCAGCATTCCCTGCGTGCTTTACAACATTCCGTCGAGAACCGGTGTGACCATTCAGCCGGAGACCATGGCATATCTTTACAAAAATGTGGAGAACATTGTGGGTGTGAAGGATGCCACCGGCAACATTTCCATGAGCACGAAGCTGATGTCTCTTGTGGATGAGGACTTCTGCCTGTATTCCGGCGATGATGATGAGGTGATTCCGCTTCTTTCTCTCGGCGGCAGCGGCGTATTCTCTGTGCTGTCCAACATTGCACCGCGAGAGGTGCATGAGATGTGCGCAAAGTGGTTTGCGGGCGACGTTAAGGGTGCACTGAAGGAGCAGCTTCGTGCCTATGATCTCATTAAGGCACTGTTCTCCGAGGTGAATCCGATCCCGGTGAAGGCAGCCATGAACCTGATGGGCATGAATGTCGGTCCGCTGCGGCTCCCGCTGACGGAGATGGAGCCGGAGAACCAGACAAAGCTTCGCGAGGAAATGGTGAAGTACGGCCTGCTGTAAGATGAATTTTGCCTAAGGAGCAGAAGAGGAATTCTTCTGCTCCTTAGTGTGTATCAGAGAGGAAATCATATGACAAAACTTTTGCTGCATGGCGCACTTGGCGTTATGGGAGAAAATGTTGTCCGGGCTGTGGCCGCGGATGAGAACTTTGTGATCGTGGCCGGCAAGGACTGCCGGAATGTACCGGAGCATGAGGGCTTTCCGGTATATGCGGATTTTGCCGATGTGCCCACAGACTATGATGCCATCATTGATTTCTCTGTGGCACCGGCAGTTGACAGCCTGTTGGACTATGCAGAGACCGTGAAGAAGCCGCTGGTGCTCTGCACCACCGGCCTCAGCGAGGCACAGCTTGCTAAGGTACAGAAGCTGTCTGAGACTGTGCCGGTGCTCCGCAGCGCCAATATGTCCATCGGTGTGAATCTGCTGCTGCAGCTGGTGCAGACGGCAGCGCAGAAGCTTTACGAGAAGGGTTTCGACATTGAAATCGTGGAGCAGCATCACCGCCGGAAAAAGGATGCTCCCTCCGGAACGGCTCTGGCACTGGCCGATGCGGTGAACGAAGCTCTGGAGGGAAAGCTGCAGTATGTCTATGACAGATCACAGCGCAGTGCGGCCCGTCCTCATGAAGAGCTCGGCATCAGCGCAGTGCGCGGCGGTACGATTGCCGGTGTTCATGATGTGATTTTTGCCGGAGAGGATGAGGTGATCACACTGAATCATACCGCATATTCAAGAGCCATTTTTGCGAAGGGTGCCATGACGGCGGCGGCCTTCCTGAAGGAGCAGCAGCCCGGCCTTTACAGCATGCAGGATGCCCTGTAAGCCGAAGCGAAGACATTATCCCAGTAAAGAGAAAGAGGAGAGAACAATGGCAGAACATAACCGTTACACAAGCCCCCTGACCGGACGCTACGCTTCCGAGGAGATGCAGTATATTTTTTCACAGGATTTTAAGTTCAGAACCTGGCGGAAGCTCTGGATTGCACTGGCAGAGAGCGAGAAGGAGCTCGGCCTCGGCATCACGGACGAGCAGATTGAGGAGCTGAAGGCACATCAGGATGATATCAACTATGAGGTGGCTGAGGCCCGGGAGAAAGAGGTTCGCCACGATGTGATGAGCCATGTTTATGCCTATGGCCAGCAGTGCCCGAAGGCAAAGGGCATCATTCACCTCGGCGCTACATCCTGCTATGTGGGCGACAACACGGATATGATCATCATGCGTGAGGGACTTCGTCTGGTACGGAAGAAGCTCATCAACGTCATCAATGAGCTGTCCAAGTTCGCGGTGAAGTACAAGGACCTGCCCACACTGGCATTTACCCATTTCCAGCCGGCACAGCCCACTACCGTAGGCAAGCGTGCGACTCTCTGGCTCAACGAGCTGGTGCTGGATCTCGAGGATCTGGAGTATGTACTGGGTTCCCTCAAGCTGCTGGGCTCCAAGGGAACCACCGGCACACAGGCTTCCTTCCTGGAGCTGTTTGACGGCGACCATGCCAAGTGCCGTCAGCTGGACCAGATGATCGCCGAAAAGATGGGCTTTAAGTCCTGCTATGTGGTGTCCGGCCAGACCTATTCCAGAAAGGTGGACTATCGTGTCCTGTCCGTGCTCGCCGGCATTGCTCAGTCCGCCCACAAGTTCACCAACGACATCCGGATGCTGCAGCACATGAAGGAAGTGGAGGAGCCCTTTGAGAAGCACCAGATCGGCTCCAGCGCCATGGCCTATAAGCGGAATCCCATGCGCTCTGAGAGAATTGCCTCCCTCAGCGACTATGTGATGAGCGACCTGATGAATCCAATGCTGGTGGCTTCTACGCAGTGGTTCGAGCGCACGCTGGACGACTCCGCCAATAAGCGTCTGTCTGTTCCGGAGGGCTTCCTGGCCATTGACGGTATTCTGGATCTCTATCTCAATGTTGTGGACGGACTTGTGGTGTACCCGAAGGTGATCGAGAAGCATCTGATGGCTGAGCTCCCCTTCATGGCTACAGAGAACATCATGATGGATGCGGTGAAGGCCGGCGGCGACCGTCAGGAGCTTCATGAGAAGATCCGTCAGCTCTCCATGCAGGCCGGAAAAGCAGTGAAGGAAGAAGGAAAGGACAATAATCTGCTGGAGCTTATCGCCGCAGATCCCGAGTTCCATATGTCCCTGGAGGACCTGAAGGCTTCCATGAAGCCGGAGAAGTATGTGGGCCGGGCACCGAAGCAGGTGGAGGAATTCGTGGAAGAGGTGATCAAGCCTATCCTGGATGCCAACCAGGAGCTTCTGGGCATGACCGCCGAGATCAAGGTTTAAGTCTTGCAAAGCGGAAATACATCATCTATACTATAGCTGTTTTCAGCGTCGGTAGAAACGCATGGGAGGAATCGGATGAAGCTGAAGAGAGCATTGGCCGTTGGCGCACTTATTTTAATCGCTCTGCTTCTGCTGCTTCTTCTGTTTATGGCCTTCACGGGGGCACAGCCGGAGCATCTTCTGGCGGTGCTTTTTTCCCTGATGGTACTTCCGGCTGTAATCTATATTTATATCTGGTTTACAAAGCTGACCAGAAAAAAGTGACCGCACTGCCGACGAGGTGCGGTACAATGCAGAGGCTCTGCGAATCCGGTGAGGCCGGCGTGTCCGGCCGCTGAAAAGGCGAGCTGATAGGAGTAAGTAATATGGTACGTGCAATTGTAGGTGCAAACTGGGGCGACGAAGGCAAGGGAAAGATCACTGATATGCTGGCTGAGAAGTCTGACATCGTAGTCAGATTCCAGGGCGGTGCCAATGCGGGTCATACCATCATCAACAATTATGGCCGTTTTTCACTGCATCTTCTGCCCAGCGGTGTTTTCTATGATCATACGACTTCCGTGCTGGGAAATGGTGTGGCGCTGGATATTCGTAAGTTTGTGAAGGAGCTGAAGGACGTAACAGATGCCGGCGTTCCCATGCCGAAGATTCTGGTATCCGATCGCGCCCAGGTGATGATGCCCTATCATCCGGTGCTGGATGCACTGGAGGAGGCCCGTCTCGCAGGCAAGAGCTATGGCTCCACAAAGTCCGGCATTGCCCCCTTCTTCTCCGATAAATTTGCCAAGATCGGTCTGCAGGTGAACGAGCTCTTTGATGAGGATGTGCTGACGGAGCAGCTGCACAAGGTGGTAGAGATCAAGAATGCGCTGGTGGAGGGACTGTATCACCAGCCCGCACTGAGCTATGAGGAGCTTCTGGAGGAGATGCATGCGCAGAGAGATCTGATCGCACCGTATCTCTGCGACACCTCCCGCTTCCTGAGAAATGCTCTGAAGGAGGGAAAGACCATTCTCCTGGAGGGACAGCTGGGCACCATGAAGGATCCGGATCACGGTATTTATCCGATGGTTACTTCCAGCTCTACCCTGGCCGGCTATGGTGCTGTAGGTGCCGGCGTGCCGCCCTATGAGATCAAGGACATTGTGGCAGTCACCAAGGCATATTCATCTGCTGTGGGTGCCGGAGACTTCGTTTCCGAGCTCTTCGGTGATGAGGCGGATGAGCTGAGAAGACGCGGCGGCGACAAAGGAGAGTTTGGTGCCACCACAGGCCGTCCGAGAAGAGTAGGCTGGTATGATGCCGTGGCTTCCAAGTACGGCTGCCAGCTGCAGGGCGCTACCGAGGCTGTGCTGACGGTTCTGGATGTACTGGGATACCTTCCGGAGCTGAAGGTTTGCACGGGCTACGAAATTGATGGTGAGGTTACCACGGACTTCCCGGTGACCACAAAGCTTCATCGCGCAAAGCCGGTTTATGAGACATTGCCGGGCTGGAACTGTGATATTCGCGGCATCAAGAATTATGAAGAGCTGCCGGAGAACTGCAAGCGTTATATCGATTTTATCGAGCAGCAGATTGAGACGCCGATTACCATGGTCTCCAACGGACCGGGACGTCATGAGATTCTGTACAGAACACCGAAGATCTGAGTTGAATGCAAGGAAATACAGGAAGGACCGCCTCCGGAATCGGGAGGCGGTCCTTTTGCAATTGACATAAAAATGACATACTTGTATAATTCTTAACAAGTGTAAAAATCGAGTAAACGAAAAGAGGTATTGTATTAATATGGCAAAAAAGGAAATTTCCCAGGCTGTCATTCTGCGCCTGCCGCGATATTATCGGTATCTGGAGGATCTGATGGACCAGGGGATTGAGCGGATTTCCTCCAATGAGCTTTCCAAGCGGATGAATCTGACGGCTTCCCAGATCCGGCAGGATCTCAACAATTTCGGCGGTTTCGGGCAGCAGGGCTACGGTTATAATATCCGGAATCTTCATGACGGGATTGCCAAGATCCTGAACATTGACCGTGAGCACAATATGATCATTGTGGGCGCCGGACATCTGGGACAGGCCCTGGCGAATTATACGAACTTCCGGAAACGGGGATTTATTGTCAAGGGCATTTTTGATATTGATCCTGCTGTGGTGGGCACCGAGGTCGGCGGTATTCCTGTGTATCCCATGGAGCAGATCGATGAGATTGTGAAGCACTATGAGGTGAAGATGGCGGCCATCTGCATTCCGAAGGCACCTGCCGTGAAGGTGGTGGAGCAGCTGATTGCCGATGGTGTTGTGGGTATCTGGAACTTTGCTCATGTGGATCTGGAGGTGCCCCGGGACATCGTGATTGAGAACGTGCATCTTTCGGAATCCCTGATGCGGCTTTCTTACCGGGTTGGCGAGATTTACCGGGATGAAGAGGACTGAATATGGTGATCGGAACGGGCTGTGATCTTCTGGAAATCAGGCGTATGGAGCAGCTGAAGCAGGGAAACAGACTGGAACGTATCTTTACCGAGGAGGAGCGTCGGCAGGCCGGCGGAAGAAATTCCGTGCTTGCCGGCGATTTTGCCGTTAAAGAGGCTGTTTCCAAGTGCTTCGGCACCGGAATCCGCGGCTTTTCATTGCCGGACATTGAGGTGCTGCGGGACGATTTGGGGGCACCCTATGTGCGGCTGTATGGCGGTGCACTGGCACGATATGAAGCTCTGGGCGGACAGGCTCTGTCGGTGAGCATTTCTGATACCCGGGAGCTGGTGATGGCCTTTGCTGTGCTGGAGGGCCGGAAGGGAGAACAGGATGCTTAACGCGGAGACCGATACGGAAAAATTTTTTCAGAGGCTGAAGCATCGGCTGCCGGACGCAAATAAGGGAACCTACGGAAAGGTTCTGATTGCGGCGGGGTCTTCGGGCATGAGCGGTGCGGCATATCTGTCTGGGCTGGCGGCCTATCGTGCCGGGGCCGGTCTGATAAAGCTTTTGACAGCAGAGGACAACCGCACTATACTACAGACATTGCTGCCCGAGGCCATCGTGATGACCTATGGAGAACACAGCGATGTAACGAAGCTTTGCGGGGATGCCCTTGCCTGGGCAGATTTTCTCGTGCTGGGACCCGGTATTGGCCGCAGCAGTACCGCCGGGACAATGCTTTCGGCGCTGCTTTCCCGGGCTGCTGCCATAGAAAAACGGATTCCCTGTCTCGTTGATGCGGACGGCCTGAATCTTCTGGCGGCGCAGCCGGCCCGGCTGGAGAGCCTGAAGACATTATCCCAGCCTCTGCTGCTGACGCCGCATCCCATGGAGATGGCCCGGCTCACGGGACGGGAGCTGCGGGAAATTCTGGCGGCACCGGAGGAGATTGCGGCGGAGCTGGCATCACGGTTGGGCTGCGTGATCATTATGAAGGGCGCCAGGAGCTTTGTTGTCGACGGAAAAAGCGGCTGTTGCTTCCGAAGCCTGCAGAGTGCGCCGGCATTGGCCAAGGGAGGCTCCGGGGATGTGCTCAGCGGTCTCTGTGCCGGCGTTTATGAAATTCTTGCTGCCGGTGAGGATAAGGAAAATGAGAGTATCTGCCGGGAAAGACTGTATACGGCAGCAGTGCTGTCGGTACTCCTGCATGTGGAGGCCGGCAATCGTGCGGCGGCCCGGCTGGGAGAGCATGCGGTGCTGGCCGGTGATACGGCAGCGGAAATCGGAATGACGATTCAAGCACATATAAATGGAAAGGCTGAAAATGAACTTTAGGAATGACCTGATCTACGACAGAACCTATGCGGTGGTGGATCTGGATGCAATTCGGGAAAATATAACAGAGGCAAAGAAGGCGCTTCCGCATCATATGCAGTTTTGCGCCGTAGTGAAGGCGGACGGCTATGGACACGGGGCACCGGCTGTGGCGAAAAACATTGATGACCTGGTGGACATGTATGCGGTGGCCACGGTGGAGGAAGGCTGCATTCTGCGGCAGCACGGGATCTGGAAGCCGATTCTGAATCTTGGTGTGGTTCCGGAATCCTCTTATACATTGATGCTGGAACAGGATATCATGCCGTCTGTGTTTACGCTGAACCAGGCCGAAAAGATCGATCGGGAAGCGGAAAAGATGGGTATCATCGCGCCGATCACACTGGCTGTCGATACGGGCATGGGCAGAATCGGCATCCTCGCGGAGGACCCGGAGGGGGTGACCACAGCGGAAGCCATTGCGCGGATGCCGCATCTCAGTGCGGAAGGGATTTTTTCACATTTTGCTTCGGCAGATGAGTCGGACAAGCGCTTTGCGGAGCTGCAGTACCGTCGATTCATGAATTTTACGGAGGCATTGGAGCAGAGAGGAATTCATATTCCGGTGAAGCACTGCGCCAATTCCGCCGGCATTCTGGAAGGTCTGGGGACGGAGATAGATATGGTGCGCGACGGCATTTCCCTCTACGGACTGTATCCTTCCGGAGAAGTTGACAGAACGCGGATTCATCTGCGGCCGGCGCTTTCCTGGAAGGCCAATGTTTCCTATGTGAAGACAGTACCGGCGGGGACGACGGTTTCCTACGGCAGTATCTTTACGGCGGATCGGGAGATGGAGATTGCTACGTTGCCGGTGGGCTATGCGGATGGTTATCCCCGGGCGCTTTCCAATCAGGCGGAGGTGCTGATCCACGGACATCGCTGCCGGCAGCTGGGACGGGTATGCATGGATCAGATCATGGTGGATGTGACCGGTCTCGGGGTTAAGATCAATGATGTGGCCACACTTCTGGGTAGAGACGGTGAAGAAAAGATCACACTGTATGACTGGGAGAAATTCGGCCTGTTCCGCTATGAGGTGCTTTGCAATATCGGAAAGCGGGTGCCTCGGGTCTATATCCGAAACGGCGGAATCGTCGGTACGCACAATGCCTATGACGAGCAGTATGAGGATTTTCTGTAGAAAATCCCAGCTGCAGGGCTTGCGCTTCCATAAAAATTGGTCTATGATGGTACAGTTCATCATGTAAATTGAAGCGGCGAACAGCCGAGATCATTAAGAGTTAGGAGAGTAATATATGTCAGGACATTCAAAATTTTCCAATATTCGTGCAAAGAAGGAGAAGAATGATGCCGCAAAGGGCAAAATCTTCACTTTGATCGGCCATGAGATTGCATTGGCTGTGAGAGAAGGCGGCCCGGATCCTAACAACAATTCCAAGCTGGCTGCTGTCATTGCCAAGGCTAAGGCCAACAACATGCCCAACGATACCATCAACAACGGTATCAAGAAGGCAGCCGGATCCATGGAGGCAGATAACTTCTCCGAGATGCAGTACGAGGGCTATGGCCCCAACGGCGTGGCTATGATCGTTAAGGTGCTGACAGACAACAAGAACAGAGCAGCAGCTGATGTACGTGCAGCGTTCTCAAAGGGAAAGGGCTCCCTGGCAACACCGGGTGCTGTGGCGTTCATGTTCGATGAGAAGGGACAGATCATCCTGGACAAGGAAGAGATGGACGATATGGATAAGGATTTCGATACCCTTATGGATCTGGCTATTGAAGCCGGTGCAGAGGATATCCAGGAGGAAGAGGATTCCTACGTGATCCTGACAGCGCCCAACGACTTCCCGGAGGTTCGTGAGAATCTGGAGAAGCAGGGTATTCCCATGGCAGAGGCCGATGTGGTGATGCTGCCGCAGAACTATGTTTCCGTGACAGATGAGGAAGCAGTGAAGAATCTCCGTAAGACTCTGGAGCTTCTGGATGATTCCGATGATGTACAGAACGTATATACAAACTGGGAAGAGGAATAACTGACGGGCTTATCGACAGCTTGGATTACCTGTCATTGCCTTAGCAGAAAACGAAAAGAGGACTTTGCGATTCGCAAAGTCCTCTTTTTGTGTTACTTATTTTTTCCTTCCGGGACCTCTGTGAGGCAGAGCCGGGGGCTCACGGTGACGGAGTAATTCGTGTGATAGATCACGAATCCGGGAGCGGCATTGGGTACTTTCCGGAGATTTTTCCGGATGGTGTAGTCCACATCCACCTTGGCGTCCTTTTGATGTGAGGAGAACCAGGCGGCCAGCTCGGCGGCTTCCTCAAAAAGACGGTCCGGCAGATCATCAAAAGCGGCACCGCCGGTTTTTACAATGACGTGGGATCCGGTGATGTTTTTGGCATGGAGCCATAGGTCGCCGCCCTCCGCCAGCTTGAAGCTGACGTATTCGTTCTGATAATTGTTGCGGCCCACATAAATGTCGTAGCCGTCACTGGAAAGGAAATGGTAGGGCTGGGATTTGTCCTGTGCCCGGACCTTTTCCTTGCTCTGGCTTTTCCGAATGAAGCCGAAGTCAGCCATTTCCCGGCGGATTTCCCGAAGATCACCCTCGCCGTCTGCGAGATCCAGAGCAGTCTCGATGGAGCTGAGGTGCTCCAATTCGCGGCGGGTTTCTGCCAGCTGCTGGGTAACGTTTTCCTCTGTGCGCTTCAGCTTGTCGTATTTTTCAAAGTAGCGCTTGGCGTTTTCCTGCGCGCTCTGATCCTTCCGGAGCGGGATGGTGATTTCCTTTCCGTCATAGTAGTTTTCGCATACAAGCTTGTCTTCGCCGCCCTGCAGGGAGTAGCCGTAGGTGTTGAGGAGCTCTCCGTATACCCGGAACTTGTTTTTATCTGCGGTGTCCTTCAGCTGCTTCTCCTGAATGGCCAGCTTCTTGCTGCAGCGCTCCAGCAGTGTATTCAGAACCTTCCGGAGATCGGTGGATTTCTGGCGAATGCGGGAATCCTTGTCCTTGGCCTGATAAAAGCGGCGGATCACAGTGGACATGGAGTCGAAGCATTCCTCCCGGCAGCCGACATTTCCCTCGAACTGACGCAGGTGGATGGCAGAAAAATCCAGGGGCTGTCCATCCTTGTATACAATATTCGGTTGAGGCTTCTCCTCAAGTACTGCTTCGGAAATAATGGACCAGAAGCTGTCATAGAGCCGGGACAGGGTCTCCTGAGACTGGCAGTTGGCGGAGAGATCAGGATCCGCAGCGGCCCGGAAGCAGATTTCGCTTGCTGTCAGGGGGCTCAGGCCGGTGATGTTATGGAAAATGGCCTGGAAAAGCGGCTCCGGCTGGGCACTCAGCAGGGAAATGAAGCTATCCTTAGTCAGCCCGAGAGGATTCTGCTTTCCCTTAGCGTCCGGAATAAAGTACGGACGGTTCGGCAGTACTTCCCGGAGAGAGGACTGGGAAACGGAGATGCGCTTAATGGCGTCGATGACGCTGAGATCCTCCCGCAGCAGGATAATGTTGGAGTACTTACCCATCAATTCGATGGACAGAATGCGTTTCCCGAGGTCGCCCATTTCGTCCAGATGCTCGATTTCAAAGAGGATAACCCGCTCGAGGCCGGGGGCGTGCAGGGACTGCTCGGGCTGACGGATAGCCAGAATGGTGCCGTTGCCGATATGCTTCCGAAGCGCCATGCAGAAGGTGGGGGCGGTGACGGGTGCGGATTTGTTTTCTTCTGTAAAGCAGCAGAGAGGCAGAGAGGGGTTCACAGAGAGCTGAAGCCGATAGTTTTCCCGCTGATTGCGGATCAAAAGCTGGATTTCATCCTTTTCCGGCTGCGTGATTTTGGCTACCTTGCCGCCGATGAGCTTCTCCCGGAATTCCTTGATGCCTGCGCTGACCACCAGTCCGTCGTATGCCATAGTTCCTCCTGTAAAATATCCTTGAAAATGCCAGAGTCAATGCCTTATAATCTAGTTCAAATGCGAAGAAAAAGCAAGTAATTGCGGATGGGAGTGGTGCAACGGATGGAACTGAAAAGTATGACCGGCTTTGGCCGTGCAGAGGCCAATGAAGCAGAGTACCGCATAACGGTGGAGCTGAAGTCGGTAAATTCCCGTTTCCTGGATCTGAACATCAAGATGCCGAAAAAGCTGAATGCCCTGGAGGCGCAGATTCGGGGCTTGGTGAAGAAGTATCTTGCCAGAGGCAAGGCAGATCTATATATCACCTGCGAGGAATTTACGGATCAGGGGCAGAGTCTCAGACTGAATCTGGGACTGGCAGAAGAATATTATGCGTCCCTTAAAAAGATTGCGGAGACCTTGGGAGTAGAAAATAGGGTCACTGCCCTGCAGATAGCGAACCTTCCGGAGGTGCTGAAGCTGTCGGAGGAATCTGAAGATGATGATGCGCTCTGGGAGCGGCTGCAGCCGGTGCTGGAGGAGGCGCTTCAGCATTTTGTGGCAAACCGGGAGCTGGAGGGCGCAAACCTTCAGGCGGATCTTCTGCAGAAGCTGGACAGCATGGAGGAAATCGTTGGCCGTATTGAAGCCAGAGCACCGGAGATCACGGCGGCTTATGAGAAGCGGCTTCGGGAACGAGTAGAGGAGATGTTGGGCAGTACGGCAGATCCTCAGCGTATCGTCCAGGAGGTTACCATCTATGCGGACAAGGTATGCACGGATGAGGAGCTGGTACGGCTGCGGAGTCACATTTCCAATATGAGGAAAAAGCTGCAGGATGGCGGTGCGGTAGGCAGAGAGCTGGATTTCCTGGCACAGGAGATGAACCGGGAAGCCAATACAACACTGTCCAAGGCCAATGATCTGATTGTATCCGGGGATGCCATTAACCTGAAGACCCTGATTGAGAAGATTCGGGAGCAGGTGCAGAATATAGAGTAACAGCAAATCAAGGTCAAAAGAACAAGGGGGAGTCTATGGAAAAGGGAATACTGGTGGTGGTGTCGGGATTTTCCGGTGCCGGCAAGGGTACCATTATGAAGAATCTGACACGGCTTTATGACAATTACGCGCTGTCCATTTCAGCCACAACCCGTGATCCGCGTCCGGGCGAGGAGGACGGCAGAGAATACTTTTTCGTCAGCAAGGAAAGATTCGAGGAGATGATCGATCAGGACGAGCTGGTGGAGTATGCACAGTATGTCGGAAACTATTATGGCACGCCCCGGCATTTTGTGGAGCAGGAGATGAATGCCGGAAAGGATGTCATTCTGGAAATCGAAATTCAGGGTGCATTAAAGATTAAGAAGAAATTCCCGGAGGCGCTGCTGGTATTTATTGCGCCGCCCAGCGCACCGGAGTTGAGAAATCGTCTGATCGGCCGGGGCACGGAGACAGAGGAGGTCATCGACGCCAGACTGCGGAGAGCCATTACGGAGTCCGAGGGTGTTGAGGCCTACGATTTTATCCTGATCAATGACAATATTGACAGCTGTACGGAAAAACTGCATAATCTTATCAGTGCGAGCCATGATCGGGCTTCCGCGCATTTAGATATTATAGAAAACATCAGAAAAGAACTGAGGAGGATAGAAAATGTTACGTCCAACATACAATGATTTGATCGGATCTCTGAATAATGGAGCAGAGGACGGCGCACACGAGGTGGAGTCAAGATTTTCCGTGGTGATTGCCAGCGCGAAGAGAGCACGGCAGATTATCGACGGTGATGAGCCGCTGCTTCCCAATGAAGAGGGAAAGAAGCCTCTGTCCATTGCCATTGATGAGATCTCCAAGAACGCAGTGACCATCGAGAGAGGATCGGAAGAGGATGATGAGCCGGTTTCCGTTAAGATCGAGAAGGAGGATTTCTCACGCTACGTGTCTGAGGACAGTGAGGAAGACGACGATATCGAAGAGGAAAGCGCTGATCTCGGCGGCTCCGGCGAAGACGATTATGCATCGGATAGTGAGGCCTGATGAAGCTGTATATGATTTCGCTGGGCTGCGATAAAAACCGCGTAGACTCAGAAAAGCTGCTTAGCGGCCTGCTGGAGCAGTATCCCGGCTCCGAGGTCACGGATGACCCGGAGGAAGCAGATATTGCCATCATTAACACCTGCTCCTTCATCGGTCCGGCGAAGGAGGAGAGCATCAACACCATCATTGAGATGGGCGAGTATAAGGAAAACGCCAAGCTCAAAAAACTGATCGTGGCGGGCTGCCTCGTGGAACGCTACCGGGATGAAATCCGGAAGGAGCTCCCGGAGGTGGATGAGGTCATCAGTGTCAGCGAGTACGTGGAGAAACTGGATCGTCAGCTGAAGCGCGTGGAAAGCGGTGAGTGCTACACCCAGTATCTGAAGATTGCAGAGGGCTGTGACAAGTACTGCACCTACTGCATTATTCCGAAGCTGCGGGGGCATTATCGCTCCGTGCCCATGGAAAGCCTGCTGGCGGAGGCGGAGTCTCTGGTGCAGAATGGTGCCCGGGAGCTCATCCTGGTAGCCCAGGAAACCACGTTATATGGTACGGATCTCTACGGACATAAGGCGCTGCCGGAGCTTCTGGATCGTCTGTCGGCGCTGGAGGGGCTGGAGTGGATCCGGATTCTTTACTGTTATCCTGAGGAAATTGACGAAGCTCTGGTGGAAGCCATTCGGCGGAATCCGAAGGTCTGTCATTATCTGGACATTCCCATCCAGCATGCTTCCGACCGTATCCTGAAGGCCATGAACCGGAAAACACGGGAAGCAGAGCTTCGGGAGAAGATTGCTATGCTTCGGGAGAGAATTCCGGACATTGCACTGCGTACCACGCTGATCACCGGCTTCCCGGGAGAGACGGAAGAGGATTTTGAAATTCTCAAGCGTTTTGTGACCGAAGAGCGCTTCGACCGTCTTGGCGTTTTTCCGTATTCCCAGGAGGAGGGAACCCCGGCGGCGCAGATGCAGCCGCAGCTTCCGGAGCGTGTGAAGCAGCAGCGGCAGGATGCCATTATGGCACTGCAGCAGAGCATTGCCTTTGAAAAAGCGAAGGAGCAGACAGGACGCACACTGCGGGTGATGATTTCTGCTTATGACCCGGAGAATAATGTTTACGTCGCGAGATCTTATATGGATGCCCCGGATATCGACAGCTTTGTGTATGTGGATGGCGGAGAGAACCGGAACCTGATGGCCGGTGACATGGTGGATGTTCGGATTCTGTCTTCGGATGGCTATGATCTGATAGGAGAAATGCTATGAATTTACCCAATAAGCTGACGATGCTGCGTATGCTGCTGGTGCCGGTTTTTGTGTTGCTACTGCTGCTGGAGAATGGCACGGTGCAGAGCCTCCGCCTCGCAGCCTTGGCGGTATTCTGCATTGCTTCCTTCACGGACTTTCTGGATGGCTATCTGGCAAGGCGGGATCATCTGGTGACGGATTTCGGCAAATTTATGGATCCGTTGGCGGATAAGCTGCTGGTTTGCTCGGCGCTGATCTGTATGGTGGGGCTTCGGCAGCTGCCGTCCTGGTATGTCATCATTATTATAGGAAGAGAGTTTATCATTTCCGGCTTCCGTCTGGTGGCTTCAGACAACGGAATCGTGATTGCGGCTTCCTGGTGGGGTAAGTTCAAGACCGTTTCCCAGATGATCACCGTGATTCTTCTGATTCTGAATCTGGATTGCCTGAAGACGCTGACATTGATTTTTGCGGCTGCGGCTTTGATTCTGACGATTGTTTCACTGGTTGATTATATCGCTAAAAATATCCGTGTTATCACGGAGGGAGGCATGTGATGGGAGAAAAGAAGGAAAAGGACAAGGATAAAAAAGAGAAGGTTCTGCTGAAGAAGCCGGAGGTATTGGAAAATGCAGATGCACCTATGGAGCAGCAGGTAGCTGCGCTTCTGATGGATCAGGGTCTGACGATAACCACGGCAGAGAGCCTGACCGGCGGCCTGATCTCGGCGGCATTGACCTCGGTGCCGGGCATGTCCGAGTGCTTTAAGCTTGGCTTTGTCACCTATTCCAATAAGGCCAAGAAGAGGGTGCTTTCTGTGAAAAAGGATACGCTTCGGAAGGACGGTGCGATATCTGCCCAGTGTGCGAAGGAGATGGCGATCGGTGCTCTGATGGAGTCCGAGGCTGATCTCAGCATTGCGGTAACGGGAAATGCGGGGCCTGACGCCATGGAGGATAAGCCGGTTGGCCTGGTTTACATTGCCGTATGTGTGAAGGGAAAAACTAAGGTAACGGAGTGCCATTTTGAGGGAGACCGCCGGGAAATCCGCGAGAAAACCACAGAGAAGGCGCTGGAGATTACGCGGGATATGATCCTGGAGCGCTTTGTCTGAGCGAAACGCATGATTTTTTCGAAATCTATGTATTATGGCCCGCATGCCTGGGAGCGTCGTGCGGAGCTTCTGGAGAATCTCCGTGAAAGACGCTGGCAGCCGGCATGCTATATTGTGACTGCGGCGAGAAAGCCGAACCTGTATGAAATCTGGAACTCTGTGAGCTTTCTGAATCCGCGTCTGGACACGGAGGATGTGGAAGTTCTGGGATTGGCTTACGGCTACCAGGAGGCGCTGCGGCTGATCCAGAGAATGCTTCGGGAGGAGGGAATTCAGAAATGCTGATGTTGCTTCTGAAAATTCTGCTCCTTTTTCTTTTGGCGGTTTTTCTGCTTCTGCTGTTGCTGCTCCTTCTTGTGCTGTTTGTTCCGCTGCGCTACAGTCTGGACCTGGAACGGCGGGAGGCGGCAGAGGGACATGCGCATTTTTCGCTGCACTGGTTCCTTCGGCTTGTGGAGCTGAGGGGAGACTATGACCGGAACGGCTTTCGCTATCGGCTGCGTGCGCTTCGTTATACCATAAAGGAGACGGAAAAGGATGAGCAGAGCTAAGCTGAAGCAGGTTGCTCGCTGGCTTTCGGAGGCAGAAAACCGTGAAAGCCTGCAGCTGGTGCTGCAGCAGGCAGGATATCTCCTGCGGCATGGGCGCTTCCGCAGGCTTTACGGCAGTCTGCGCTTTGGACTTTCGGATCCCTATCTGATGGGAAAGCTGCTGTCTCTCCTCAGCATTTTTTATCCGGCTTACGGCAGCGAGCTCGCCCTGTATCCGGAATTTGAGCGGGACTGTTTTGACGGAGAGCTGCATGTGCGGGGCTATATACGGCTTTGGCATGTTCTGGTGGTTGTGATTCGGCTGCTGCTGAACCGGCAGATACGAACGCTTCTTTTGGGAGGAGATAAAGAGGATGGAGAACAGCAATGTGACGAATCTGATTGAGAGTATGTTCCGGGGAATGGATGGCTTTGTGACCTCCAAGACGGTGGTGGGAGAGCCTATTGTGGTGGGAGAAGCCACCTTGATTCCGTTGATGGAGGTAAGCTGCGGCATGGGCGCCGGCGGCTTTGACCAGAAGAAGGAAAAGGGAAATGGGGATGCCGGCGCCGGTGCCATGAGTTCCCGGATTACCCCTACCGCGATTCTGATCCTGCAGAACGGAAAGAGCAAGCTGGTGAATGTGAAGAACCAGGATACCATGACAAAACTTCTGGATATGGTGCCGGAGCTTCTGGACCGCTTTACCGGCGGCAATAAGGTATCTAAGGAAGCAGAGGCCCAGGCGGAGGAACTGCTGGAAAAGAAAAACATTTAGTGCCGAAAAAAGTGCTTGCATTCTTTATTTATATTTGATAACATATGTGAGTCGCGATTTGAGCGGCGTTATTTTGTAAGAAGGAGGTGCAACCATGGCTAAATGTGCAATTTGTGAGAAGGCAGTTCACTTCGGTAATCAGGTAAGCCATTCACATAGAAGATCCAACAAGGTTTGGAAGGCTAACGTTAAGTCAGTTAGAGTAAAGGTAGATGGCGGTACAAAGAAGATGTATGTATGTACTTCCTGCTTAAGATCCGGAAAAGTTGAGCGTGCGATTGCAGGTAATGCTTAATTTATCTGTATCATATGTTGAATGATTAGGAGGCATTGCGATGTGAGTCGTGATGCCTTTTTTGTTGCCGTGAGGATCCGTAAGACCTCTCGGCAGCTCCTGTGTGGGCTGTCGTGCGAAACAGTTACGCCTAGTTTTTCTTGCTTCAGACATATGGTATCGCTTATAATAGATAAGAGAAATTTTGCGTAATAGGCTTGGAGGTATATATGAAGGGAACGATTGCTTCGAAAATGGGGCAGATTCAGATCACCCCGGAGGTTGTAGCTACTTATGCAGGTACCACTGCAGTGGAGTGCTTCGGCATTGTCGGTATGGCGAAGGTTTCCGTGAAGGAAGGGGGCTTTGCCCGTCTTCTTAAGAAGGAAAGTCTGACGAAGGGTATCTCAGTGACAATTCAGGACAATGAAATTGACCTGGATTTCCATGTGATTGTGGCCTATGGCGTCAGCATTCAGGCTGTTGCAGACAATCTGGTGGAAAATGTACGCTACAAGGTCAGTGAGTACACGGGTATGCATGTCCGTACAGTAAATGTCTTCGTTGAAGGCGTCAGAGTCATTGACTGAACGAAAGGAAATGAAGGAGGATAGAACCTTTGGGTAAGCAGATAGATGCAAAGCAGCTGCAGGCGGCCTTTTTGGCAGGCGCAGCCAGGCTGCAGCAGAATAAAGAGCTGATCAATGAGTTGAACGTGTTCCCGGTGCCGGACGGCGATACGGGTACCAATATGACCATGACCATTATGTCGGCGGCACGGGATGTGGCGGAGATTGAGGAGCCCACCATTGAAAATGTGGCGAAGGCAATGGCAGGCGGTTCCCTGCGGGGCGCCCGCGGCAACTCCGGCGTTATTCTGTCACAGCTCATTCGCGGATTCACAAAGGAGATTCGCGAGGAGGGGAGTATTGACAGCCTGGTACTGGCCAGAGCCTTTTCCAGAGCCGTAGAGACAGCTTATAAGGCAGTCATGAAACCGAAGGAGGGAACCATTCTGACGGTGGCCAAGGGAATGGCTGACCGCATCACCGAGCTTTCGGTTTCCCAGGAGGATACACTGGAGCTGCTGCGGGATGTGATTGAATATGGCGAGAGCGTACTGCAGAAGACACCGGAAATGCTGCCGGTGCTGAAGGAAGCCGGTGTGGTGGATTCCGGCGGAGAGGGCCTGATGACGGTTCTGCGGGGTGCCCTGGCGTCTCTTTCCGGAGAAACCCTTGAGCTGGATTTTTCGGAGGATGGAAATGCAGCGCCGGCGGAGCGGAAGTCCCGCGGCGAGATTTCCACGGCAGACATTAAGTTCGGCTACTGCACAGAGTTCATGGTAAACGGTGACCACGAATTCAGCGATGAAGAAGTGGAGGGACTTCGCAGCTGGCTGAATACCGTGGGCGATTCTATTGTATGCTTCTCGGATGAAAACATCATCAAGGTCCATGTGCATACCAACCATCCGGGCAATGCCTTTGAGAAGGGACTGACCCTGGGCTACCTTTCCAAAATGAAGGTGGACAACATGCGCCTTGAGCATCATGAGACCCTGATTAAGGATGCATCCAAGCTGGCGGCGATGGAAAAGCTGGAGGAAGCGAAGCAGGAGCCGAAGAAGAAATACGGCTTTATTGCTGTCTGCGCAGGCGATGGACTGAAGGAAATCTTTGAAGAAATCGGTGTAGATCACGTGATTTCCGGCGGACAGACCATGAACCCTTCTACAGAGGATATTCTTCAGGCGGCTGAAAAGCTGAACGCAGAGCACATCTATGTACTGCCCAACAACAAGAACATCATTCTGGCGGCCAATCAGGCGGCAGGACTGCTGGAGGGCAAGGATCTGCATGTGATTCCGACAAAGACAATTCCACAGGGCATCAGCGCCATGATCGGCTTCAATCCGGAGGCAGAGCCGGCAGAAAACGAGACAGCTATGCTGGAGGCACTTTCTCAGGTTGGCTCTGCAGAGCTGACCTATGCGGTGCGGAACACGACCATTGAGGGACATGAGATCAATGAAGGCGACATCATGTGCATTGGCGATGCAGGACTTCTGGCTGTGGGCAAGGAGCTGCAGGCAGTAGCGAAGGAATCTCTGGCAGCGATGCTGAACGAGGATTCCGAAATTGTGACCCTGTATTATGGACAGGATGTTTCTGAGGAGGATGCGGAGGCCATGACGGCCTTCCTGCAGGATGCCTTCCCTGATGTTGAGGTGGAGCTGCAGTACGGCGGACAGCCGGTTTACTACTACTTCATTTCGGCAGAATAAAAGCAGAACCAGACAGATCAACACAATCCCCTCCGTGCTGTCACGGAGGGGATTGTCATTTGCCGGAGGACAGAAATGAAGCTAAGCGAACTGAAGGGAATCGGACCCAAAACAGAGGCACTTTTTCTGAAGCTGGGGATCAGAGAACCGATGGACCTGCTCTGGTATTTTCCAAACGCCTATCTGAGTTTTCCGGCACCTCGGGAGATTGGGGCTTTGGAGGAAGGAGAGGTGCAGGCCGTGGAATGTGTCCTGCAGCGGGATGCGACGCTATTCTCCGCCAACGGACGCAGAATGGTCAGCCTGAATCTCCGGGATCCGAGCGGCAGCATGCGGCTGATCTGGTTCAATGCTCCATTTCTCAGAAATCAGCTGCGGGCAGGCAGTCGATTTGTGTTCTATGGTAAAGTCGGTAATTATCAGGGTCAGCGGTGCATGACGCAGCCGAAGCTCTATGTACCGGAGGAGTATGCCGGAAAGGTCGGCAGCTTTGAACCGGTATATGCCCAGACCAAGGGCATCAGCAATGCGCTGATTCGAAAGTGCGTGCAGCAGGCATTGGCGCTTCTGGCAGCAGGCGCGCTTTCGGCCGATTTCCGGGGAAGGCTGCTGCAGCAGGATTTTCTGCCTATCGCACTTCGGGATAAGCATGACCTTCCGAGCATGATGGATACCATAGGGGAAATGCATTTTCCGCAGACTATGGAGAGCTTCCGGCGGGCGCGGCAGCGGCTGAGCTTCAATGAGCTGCTGTTGTTCTCACTGGGGATGCTGGCGGGAAATCAGCAGGAGACGCAGATTTCCGCTTTTGTGACTGAGCAAAAGCCGGCGGTGACGGAGATCATGAAGGCGCTGCCCTTTGTGCTCACAATGGGACAGAATCGGGCGCTGGCGGAGATCCGGGATGATATGTCCTCCGGAAAGGTGATGAACCGGCTGCTGCAGGGAGATGTGGGCTCCGGAAAAACCGTCATTGCTATGCTGGCTATGCTGGAAATGGCCATGAACGGCTGTCAGGCCGCACTGATGGCCCCCACGGAGATTTTGGCGGTACAGCATTATGAGAAGCTGCAGGCGCTCCTGAAGGCCAACGATCTCCCCTATGAGGCGGTTCTGCTGACGGGCTCTCTGACGGCGTCGGAACGGAGAAAATGCTGCCGGGCGCTGGCGGACGGAAGTGCGCTTCTGGCGGTTGGCACCCATGCACTTTTCCAGGACGGCGTACAGTATAAATGTCTCGGCCTTGTGATCACGGATGAGCAGCATCGCTTCGGCGTCAGGCAGAGGAAGGCACTTTCGGAAAAGGGCGGCTTGCCCCATATGCTGGGGATGTCTGCCACGCCGATTCCCCGTACCCTGGCAAAGCTTCTGTATGCAGACTGCCGTGTGTCCCGCATCACGGAGCGCCCGGCAAACCGGCTTCCCATCAAGAATGCGGTGATTCCGGCGTCGGATCGGGAAAAGGCCTGCCGTTTCATCTATCGTGAGCTGCGGGCGGGGAGACAGGCCTATGTGATCTGTCCCATGATTGAAGGAAATGATACGCTGGAGCTGGAAAATGTAGCGGATACAGCTGCCAGACTTCGCCGACTCTTTCCGCCGGAAGTACGCATCGAAGGACTGCACGGAAAGCTGAAGCCGCAGGAAAAGGAAGAAATTATGCTGCGCTTTTTGCGGCGCGAAATCGATATCCTGGTGTCTACAACAGTGGTAGAGGTCGGTGTTGATGTGCCCAATGCCACAGTGATGCTGGTGGAAAATGCGGAACGCTTCGGACTGGCGCAGCTGCATCAGCTCCGGGGCCGTGTGGGACGATCCGATCTGCAAAGCTATTGCATTTTTGTGGATGCGAAGCATTCGGAAAACTCCGGCAAACGACTGGAGATACTGTCGCATTCCAATGACGGCTTTCGGATCGCGGAGGAGGATCTCCGGCTGCGTGGGCCGGGCGATCTGCTGGGCATTCGTCAGTCCGGCGAGCTGGATTTCTCCATGGCGGACATCTATGAGGACCGGGAGCTTCTGGAAACAGCGGCAGAGGATGCGCGGGAGCTTCTTTCGGAGGATCCGGGACTTTGCAAAGAGGAGCATGGGCTGCTGCGGCAGCAGCTGGAGAATTATCTTGCAGAGAGCGATGTACTCTAGGAACTGGATACAGGAAAAAACTTTACAAACAGGGAATGGATACTTATGATTACAGGGACAAATGAGAGGAAGGATACGATATGAGAGTAATTGCCGGCAGCGCCAGACGACTGACCTTGAAAACCATTGATTCTATGGATACCCGCCCTACCACGGACCGTATCAAGGAAACACTTTTTAATATGATTCAGTTCGATGTACCGGGCTGCGATTTTTTGGACCTTTTTGCCGGATCCGGCGGCATTGGCATAGAGGCACTGTCCAGAGATGCCCGGCGGGCGGTTTTTGTGGATAACAATCCGAAGGCGGCAGCCTGCATTAACGAAAACCTGGCACATACGCATTTTGCGGACAGAGCCCAGGTGATTTCCGGCGATTATATGACGGCGCTGAACCGGTTGAAGGGAAAGGGATACCGTTTCGGTATCGTATTCATGGATCCGCCCTATCAGACCGGTTTGGAGAGAAAGGCTCTCCGCCTGATTCATGATATGGATTATGTGGATGAGGATACGCTCTTTATTGTGGAGGGCGCCCTGGAGGATGACTTCGCGGATCTGGAGTCGCTGGGCTATGAAATTGTCCGGGAAAAGCTTTACAAGACAAACAAACATGCCTTTCTCAGAAAGGCAGCGCCGCATGAGGGGTAGGAGATGAAGATAGGACTCTATCCGGGTTCCTTTGATCCGGTGACATTCGGACATCTGGATATCATAAAGAGAAGTGCACAGGTGGTGGACCGGCTTATCGTCGGGGTGCTGGTCAACAGCGCAAAAAGTCCATTGTTTTCAATGGAAGAACGTGTTAAAATGATTCAGGATTTGACCTGTGATATGGATAACGTGGAGGTCAGATCTTTTGATGGCCTGACAGTGGATTATGCGCACCAATGCGGTGCCGGCATCATTGTCCGGGGACTGCGTGCCGTGACAGACTTTGAGTACGAGCTGCAGCTGGCACAGACCAACAGGGCGATGGCACCGGACATTGACACAATATTCTTCACGACCAATCTGAAGTATTCCTATTTGAGCTCCAGTATGGTGAAGGAAATTGCCGCTTACAACGGGGACATTCGTACCTTTGTGCCGGAGCTGGTGGCGAGGCTTACAGAGGAGAGGATGCAGGAACGAAGGGCACAGCAGGCCGTCCTGAATCAGGAAAGCATTAAATCGCAGGGTGAGGTGTGACGATAAATGAGCAGAATTGAACAGCTGATCGGAGAGATCGAGGAATATATTGACAGCTGCAAGTACCAGGCACTGTCCAATACAAAGATTCTAGTGAATAAGGAAGAGATGGAGGAGCTTCTGGTGGAGCTTCGTCTGCGGGTACCGGACGAGATCAAGAAGTATCAGAAGATCATTTCCCAGCAGGATGCCATCCTGAACGATGCCAAGAACCAGGCGGATACCATTTTGGCGGATGCAAAGCAGAAGTCTGAGGCGATGCTGTCTGAGAACGAGATCATGCAGCAGGCATATTCTCAGGCCAATGCACTGGTGCAGCAGGCTCAGGCTCAGGCAGAATCCATTGTGAACAATGCGGTGGCTGATGCCAACAGCATTCGCACCAATGCCATTCGGTACACAGATGATATGCTGGCCAGCCTCGAAGCGATCCTCAGTCGCTCCATGGACGGCGCACAGAGTCGGTTTAATGATCTGATGACCTCCTTGAAGGGCACCTACGACATCGTCAGCACCAATCGCCATGAGCTTTCCCAGTCCTTCAGCGGACAGGCTGAGGCGGCAGCACAGCCGGAGCAGGAGGCTGAAGCAGTGAGCGCTGAACAGCCGGAGAGCGGCGAAGAAGCGTAATCGGTCAAACGGACAGAACGAAGGCTTTGCGTAAGCAAAGCCTTTTTGCAGCTGTTTAGCACCATCGGAAAACCCCGAAATGCAGTGCAAAATTCGCTCGACAAAAAGTTGAAAATTTTTTCAAAGTTTTTGTTGACAGAAGGATGCGGCCGTAGTATTATATCACCTGTCGCCGATGAGCGGCGACAAAGAAAAACGAAAACGATGCGTGGCTCAGCTTGGTAGAGCGCTGCGTTCGGGACGCAGAGGCCGCTGGTTCGAATCCAGTCGCATCGATTGAGCGCCCTTAGCTCAGTTGGTAGAGCAGTAGACTCTTAATCTATTTGTCCAGGGTTCGAGTCCCTGAGGGCGCATAAAGCGGATTCCGTAAGGAATCCGCTTTTTGCTTTATGTTTGGAAATCAAGGCGCGAAGCGCCTCTGAATCGCTGCATCGTGCATCCCAGAGCGAAGCTGCGATGCAGTGCTAAACAGTAGTTCCCAAGCACAAACAAATATGCTATGATATTAAATAAGAATAGCCGATTTGTTTTTGAAGAAGGGAGGCCGTCATGAGCATCAGAGAAGAACTGGAGGCACTGGAACGGCAGACGTTGTCTCCTTATGCGGCCTTATCCGTGAATTCCCAAGGGAGAGACCGTCCGGAACCGCAGGATGACATTCGGCCGGTTTATGAGCGGGATCGGGACCGCATTATCCACTGCAAGGCCTTTCGACGACTGAAGCATAAGACGCAGGTGTTCATTGCGCCGGAGGGAGACCACTACCGGACCCGGCTGACGCATACCCTGGAGGTCAGTCAGATCGCCCGTACCTTTGCCAAGGCGCTGCGGCTGAACGAAGACCTGACAGAGGCCATAGCACTGGGCCATGATCTGGGGCATACTCCCTTTGGCCACGCAGGGGAGCGGGTACTGAATGAGCTTTGCCTGGAGGGCTTTTCGCATGTGGAGCAGAGCGTCCGCGTGGTGGAAGTGCTGGAAAAGAACGGCCGGGGACTGAACCTGACAAAGGAGGTGCGGGACGGCATTCGGAATCACAAAACCAGCGGCCATCCCAGGACCCTGGAGGGACAGGCGGTGCGCTTTGCGGACAAGATTGCCTATATCAACCATGACATTGACGATGCCATCCGGGCAGGCCTTTTCCGGGAGACACAGCTGCCGGAGGAATATACCCGGGTGCTGGGGCACAGCGTAAAGGACAGGCTGAATACCATGATCCGCGGCGTTATCTTCGATTCTCTCGGGCAGCCGGCATTATCCATGAATCCGGAGGTGCTGGAGGCCATGCAGGGCCTTCGCCAGTGGATGTTTGATAATGTATACACAGGCGGTGAGGCCAAGCGGGAGGAATGGAAGGTGCATGATATGATCCGCCTGCTGTTTCAGTTTTATATGGAGCATCCGGACCGCATGACAGAGGAATATGTGCAAATGCTTTCGGCGGGACTTTCCCGGGTGAGGCAGAACCGGCCGGACAGCGCCGAAGCCGAAAAGGCGGCGCGGCAGCGGGTGGTCTGCGATTACATCGCCGGGATGACGGACGATTATTGTACGGCAAAGTTCTGTGAGTACTTTGTGCCGCGCGGCTGGCAGAAATCATAAGCGGAGGATAGGGACTTGTATTATTCGGATGAAATCGTGGATGAGGTGCGCTCCCGGGTCAACATTGTGGACGTCATCGGAAACTATGTGGCCCTGAAGAAGAAGGGCGCCAACTATTTCGGTCTCTGTCCTTTTCATGGCGAGAAAACCGCCTCTTTCTCCGTGGCACCGGGAAAGCAGATTTTTTATTGCTTCGGCTGCGGAAAGGGCGGCGATGCCGTTCGTTTTCTGATGGATTACGAAAACATTACCTTCCAGGAGGCGCTGAAGCGGCTGGCAGACCAGGTGGGCTACACGCTGCCGGAAAGCGGGCCGTCGGGAGCCGCACAGCGGCAGGAGTCGGACATCCGCGGGCAGCTGCTGGAAATCAATAAGGCGGCTGCTCTTTATTTTTACGGCGCACTGAAGACGAAGGCAGGGGAAATCGGGCTCCGCTATCTGCGGGGACGGGAGCTTCGGGATGATACCATTACCCATTGGGGGCTGGGCTATGCGGGTCAGACCAGGGATGGTCTCTATCAATATCTGCGCCAGAAGGGCTTTTCTGATGCGCTGCTGCGGGAAAGCGGACTGTTCAGCTTTTCAGAGCGGGGCGTCTACGACAAGTTCTTCAACCGTGTCATGTTCCCCATTATGGATTACAACAACCGTGTCATCGGCTTCGGCGGACGCGTCATGGGAGACGGCGAACCCAAGTACCTGAATTCGCCGGAGACCAGGCTTTTTGACAAATCGAGAAACCTATTCGGTTTGAATTTCGCCCGGAAGGCAAGAAAGCCCTATATGATCCTTTGCGAGGGATATATGGATGTGATTTCCATGCACCAGGCGGGATTTCAGTGCGCGGTAGCCTCCTTGGGCACCTCATTAACAGAAAATCAGGCCCGTCTTCTGAAACGTTATGTGAATGAGGTGCTGCTGACCTATGATTCGGACAATGCGGGCGTCAAGGCTGCCCGACGTGCCATTCCGATCCTGCGGGCCGCCGGCATTGAATCCAAGGTCATCAATGTGAAGCCCCATAAGGATCCGGATGAGTTCATCAAGGCAGAGGGGGCGGAGAAATTCCAGGAACGCATCGATCAGGCCAAAAATTCGTTTCTCTGGGAGGCTGAGGCAGTGAAGCGGAGCTATGATCTGCAGGATCCAGCGGGACAGACGGCTTATGTGAACGAACTGGCCGAAATGCTCTGCCGTTTCCGGGAGCCTCTTGAGCAGGAAAACTATATGAAAGCGGTGTCCCGGGAGCAGATGATTGATTACAGCGGTCTTCGCCGGCTGGTGCTGCAGAAAATGAATCAGCAAAATTCGCCTTTTCAGAAGAAGATGTACGCACAGACGGACTATTTTGACCGGCCGGAGCGCGGGAAGAAAAAGGAACCGGAGACGGCTGTGCAGAAGTCGGAGCGGCAGCTCATCACCTGGCTTTCCGAAAAGCCTGAAATCATAGAGCTGGTGAAGCGATATATCCGGGAGGAGGACATTTCCGATGAAATCTGCCGGAAGGTACTGGGGATGGTCTATGCGCGGCAGCCGGTGAACCAGATTCTGGACAGCTTCCGGGAGGATGAGGAGGCCTATCAGCGGGTGGTGGCCATGTTTAACGGAAATCTGCTGCCGGAGGACACGAGTGAAGCCGATTTCAAACGTGGGCTTGCCGACATTATCCGAAACATTCGGCTGCAGGCGCTGAATGCACAGATCGAGGCGGAGACGGACGGACAGAAGCTGACGGCACTTTTTAAGGAGCAGTCGGAGCTGGAGAATCTGCAGCTGTAGAAGCAGGAGGACTATGATTAAACTACCGAAAAGACTGGAAACGATTGTGACAATGGTGCCGTCCTGCCATACGGTTGCGGACATCGGCTGCGATCATGCCTATGTATCCATTGCACTGCGGGAGCGGGGCAAGGCGGAGCGTGTGCTGGCCTGTGATGTGCGGCCGGGACCGCTGGAGCAGGCGAAGGCCAACATTGCCCGTGCGGGACTTACAGACAGCATCGAAACGCGTCTCGGAGACGGTCTGCAGCCGGTACAGACGGGAGAGGCGGATACAGTAATCATTGCCGGCATGGGCGGAGAGCTGATGCTTAGAATCCTGGCGGGCCGGGAGGCTGATTTTTCCCGCTTCGTGCTTTCGCCCCAGTCGGATATTGCGCACGTACGGGAAAGTCTGCTGCAGAAGAGGCTTCGGCTTACGGATGAGGTGATGCTTCGGGACGAGGGAAAGTTCTATGTGATCCTGTCGCTGACACAGGAGGGCGCTGGTCTTTCCGAGGCGCTTCGGGAGATTTCGGACAACCGTGTGGCTATTTTGCCGGAGAGAATACTGTATACCTACGGCTGGCTCCTTTTGTCCCGGCGGGACCCGGTGCTGCAGGAATTTCTGCAGCGGGAAATGCAGCGCTACGAGGGCATTCTTGAAAAAACAGAGAAGGCGGAGATTCGGCAGGCATATGAGGACTGCCGCGCCGCCATGGAGGTATATACATGATTCTCAGAGAAATCATTCGGCAGCTGGAGGCGCTGGCACCCCGGGAGGCGGCCTGCGATTGGGACAATCCGGGCCTTCTGGTGGGTCGCGGAGATCGGGAGATCACGAAGGTATATGTGGCGCTGGATGCCACGGAGCAGGTGGTGGAGGCGGCCGTCGCTGCCGGAGCGGAGCTGATTCTGACCCATCATCCGATTCTGTTTCATGCCGTGAAGCAGGTGAATGATGAGACACCGCTGGGCAGAAAGCTGCTGACTCTGATTCGGAACGATGTGGCGGTGTATTCCATGCACACCAATTTTGACAGCTGCCCCGGCGGTATGGGTGATCTTGTGTGTGCGCAGCTCGGTCTCGAAAATCTGGGCCCGATGGAGCCCTCTTCGTATCAGGAGGCAAATGTTGTCGTTACTGAGGCCGCGGCAGAAGGCCGACAGGTGAATCAGCGCTATGGTATCGGCTTTGTGGCGGAGCTTCCGGAGACAATGACTGTCCGGGAGCTGGCAGCGCTGGTGAAGGAGCGCTTTGGACTGCCGTTCGTGAATTTCTTTGATGCAGAACGTCCTATCCGGCGCATTGCCTGCTGTCCGGGCTCCGGCAGGGGTGAGATGGAAAATGTGCTGCATTGCCATGTGGATGCCTTCCTGACCGGCGATATGGGCCATCATGACGGCTTGGAATATGTGGAAGAGGGGATCAGCCTTCTGGATGCGGGACATTATGGACTGGAGCATGTGTTTGTGCCCGCGGCAGCGGCCTACATGCGGCAGCATTTCCCTGAGATAGAGGTTTTGGAGGCTGAGCTTCGCTTCCCGATCGAAGCGGTTTAGGAAAAGGAGGCTGTAAATGCGAATTACGGTTAATGGAGTGTGTGCCGAGCTTCCGGCGGGAGCAAGCTATTATGATGCAGCGGCATGCTTTCAGAAGGATTATGATTCCGAAATTCTGCTGGCACAGGCCGGTACAAAGCTCTATGAGCTGCACAAACGGATTCCGGGGGATGTGACACTTCGGTTTATTACGGCGAAGGATGAGATTGGTATTGCGGCATATCAGAGGTCGGCAATCTTCATGATGCTGAAGGCCTTTTATGAGGTGATGGGCCGCCGCAATGATATCAGCATTGTGGTGGATTATACCCTGGGCGGCGGTTTCTACTGCTATATGATTGGACCGGTGCAGCCGACAGCAGAGCTGCTTCGGCAGGTGAAGGAGAAAATGCAGGCGTTTACAGCGGCGCGGCTGCCGATCCGGAAGGAATCGGTGACAACGGATGAAGCGATTCGCTTTTTCCGGGAAAAGGGTATGCAGGGTAAGGCGCATCTGTTCCACTATCGTATGACATCGCGTGTAAACCTCTATTCGCTCGGTGATTTCAAGAACTATTTTTACGGCTTTATGGTGAAGGATACCGGATATATCCGTGAGTATGATCTTTTCCCTTACGGCAAGGGCTTTATCCTGCTGCTGCCGACATTGAAATCACCGGATAAGCTGCCGGAATTTAAGCCGATGGACAAGCTTTATGAGGTACAGCGGACGTCCTCGGAGTGGGCCCAGAGCATCGGCTGCGGCAATATTGCAGCACTGAATGACCAGATTGTGGCAGGCCATACGGACGAGCTGATCCTGATGCAGGAAGCGATTTTCGAGAAAACCGTCGGCAATATCGCACAGCGGGTAGCGGATGAGGGAAAAAAGCTTGTGATGATCGCAGGCCCGTCGTCCTCCGGAAAGACCACCTTCAGCAAGCGGCTGACCATTCAGCTGAAGGCGCTGGGGCTGCATCCGCATGCGATTTCGGTGGACAATTATTTCAAAAACCGCTGCGATACGCCCCGGAATGAGAAGGGTGAGTATGACTTCGAGTCCATTGAGTGTGTTGATCTCAAGCAGTTTAACGAGGACATGCTGCGGCTTCTGGCCGGTGAGGAGGTTCCGCTGCCGTATTATAACTTCCTGATCGGTGAGCGGGAATATAAGGGCGAAAAGCTTCGGCTGGGAGAAAATGACATTCTGGTGATTGAGGGAATACATTGCCTGAATGACCGGATGAGCTATGCACTGCCGGCGGAGTCGAAGTTCCGCATTTACATTTCGGCGCTGACACAGCTTAATGTCGACGAGCACAACCGTATTCCCAGCTCGGACGCACGGCTTCTGCGCCGCATGACAAGGGATAACCGCATGCGCGGAAATTCCGCAGAGACCACGATCATGATGTGGCGGAATGTACGGAAGGGCGAAGATGAAAATATCTTCCCGTATCAGGAGCAGGCGGATGTGATGGTGAATTCTGCCATGATCTATGAGCTGCCGGTGCTGAAGATCTATGCAGAGCCGCTTCTGTTCCAGATTCATGAGGATTCACCGGCCTACCAGGAGGCCAAGCGGCTGCTGAAGTTTCTGGACTATGTGCTGCCGATCAGCCCGGAGCGGATTCCGCAGAACTCCATTGTGCGTGAGTTCATCGGCGGCGGCTGCCTCGATGTGAACTGAGACGACATTACCGGGATCGGCAAGAGCCGATAAACTGCAATTATTTTTTCTTGACATCCCATATTGTTATACCGTATAATGCGTGCCATAAATCCAAGGCATGTTTGAGCAAGGGCGCTCGGAGAGAAAATTCTCCGGGCGCCCTTTTTGCAATTGTTTAGCACCACCAGAAAAATCCACAAAATGCAGAGATGAGCTTGCTTAGTGAGGTGTTTTGGCGATGCGGTGCTAAACAATTGCCTTAATGAATCAGTGTTTTCCAACATGCGCATCCATAGACGAGAAATAAGGACGTGAAAAAATATTCGGAAATGAGACACTGCGTCTGAATTTAAATTATTCATATCAGATATAACATTTAGCGATAAAAATGCATGAGAAAATGCATATTCACACAAAAAACGGCAAAAACCGCAATTTATACGTTTTGAGACGCATAAAAATACATGCAATAATTTCGAAAAATATGGTTGACAAAATTGGGACGCATAATTAGAATGTGTCATAAATCAAGGTCGCACAAAACAAAGAGCGGTTTTGAAGGTTTCATGAGGAGAGGCATTATGAAAGAGGCAAGTATGGCTGAGATGGTAAAGGTTGAGCATCTGAAGAAAAATTTCGGTGACCTCGAGGTGCTGAAGGACATTAACCTGACGGTTCGTGAGGGTGAAAAGCTGGTTATCATCGGACCCTCCGGTTCCGGCAAGTCTACCTTCATTCGCTGCATCAATCATCTGGAGGAGCCCACCAGCGGCAGCATTTCCATTGCGGGAACACCGGTGACGAAGAAGAACCATCTGGAGATGGCAAAGAAATATTCCTCCATGGTATTCCAGCAGTTCAACCTGTATCCGCATCTCACTGTACTGGAAAACCTGACATTGGCTCCTATCAAGCTGCAGCATGTGCCGAAGGACAAGGCGAAGGAAACCGCACTGAAGTGTCTGGACCGCGTAGGACTCAAGGCAAAGGCGGGAAATTATCCCACACAGCTCTCCGGCGGACAGCAGCAGAGAGTGGCCATTGCCCGGGCGCTCTGTACCAACCAGCCGCTGATCCTGTTTGATGAGCCGACCTCGGCACTGGATCCGGAGATGGTGCAGGAGGTGCTGAACGTTATGGTGGAGCTTGCCAAGGAAAACATCACCATGATCTGCGTGACGCACGAGATGGGCTTCGCCAGACAGGTAGCTGACCGGGTGATCTTCATGGACGGCGGCTATGTGGTGGAGGAAGGCACACCGGAGCATTTCTTCACGGCACCGGAGCACGAGCGTACCAAGGCATTCCTGAGCAAGATTCTGCATTAAGTTTGTTTTGCACCCGTCAGGGTGCTGAGCATAGAAACACTATTTAGAGGAGGAGAAGTATTATGAGAAAGAGCATGAAGGGATTTTCCGCAATGGCAGCAGTAATGATGGCGGCAGCAGCACTGACAGGCTGCGGTTCCTCGTCTTCATCTGCAACAAGCACAACGGCGGCAGCAACCACAGCAGCAGAAGCTGGCACAACAGCCGCAGCCGGAGAGAGCAGTGCAGCAGCTTCTGACGGCAGCACCGCTGAGGATGTGCAGAAGATCATCGACAGAGGCGTACTGAAGGTTGGCTGTAAGTCAGATGTGCCGAACTTCTCCCTGCAGAATACCGCAACAGGTGAGTATGAGGGCTTTGAGGATGATCTGGCTTACAACATTGCCGGCGAGATCTTCGGCTGTACAGCAGATGAGGCCAAGGATAAGAAGCTGGTGGAGTTCCAGGGTGTGACCGCGAAGACCAGAGGACCGCTGCTGGAGAACGGCGAGATCGATCTCGTAATCGCCACCTTCACCATCACCGATGAGCGGAAGGAGACCTACAACTTCTCCACACCGTACTATACAGATGCTGTCGGCCTGCTGGTGAACAACGATTCCGGTATTGAGTCCATCAAGGATCTCGACGGAAAGGTCATCGGTGTGGCACAGTCCTCTACCACAAAGGACAACTTCAAGGCCTATGTTGAGGAGAATAATCTGGATGTGAATCCGGAATTCCAGGAGTTTGACGGCTATCCGGCACTGGCACAGGCACTGGCAACCAAGCAGATCGACTGCTTCTCTGTAGACCGTGCTATCCTTTCCGGTTATGTCAATGACTCCAACCACCTTCTGGATGATCGTTTTGCCGAGCAGGAGTACGGTGTTGCCTCCGCAAAGGAGAACACAGGACTTGCAGAGCTTGTAGACAGCAAGGTCAATGAAATGCTTTCCGACGGCTCCATGAAGGCACTTCAGGATCAGTGGGGACTGCAGTAAGTATAGTTAATCAGGGAAATGTCGGGGGCGCCGCAAAGACTGCTGCGGCGTCCCTTTCCTTTTAAGCTAGGTAAAGGATGATGTTATGATCAAGGGTCTTTTGGACGGAAAGAGATGGGCAGCCCTGTGGAAGGCGCTTCCTGAATATTATGTACCGGGTTTTCTGATGACATTGAAGATCGCCATTGTCGGATTGATTGTGGCGCTGGTGCTGGGCGTGATCTTCGGTATGCTTTCCACAATGAAGTTTAAGCCCGCAAAGCTGATTTCACGGATCTATGTGGAAATTCTTCAGAATACGCCGCTGGCACTGCAGGTGCTTTTCTACTATTCGGTGCTGCCGATGCTGTTTTCCAATTCCGGCTTCCGAATTCCGAAGTTTGCGCTGGGCGTCATCGGTGTCGGTGTTTATCACGGCGCCTACATCGCAGAGGTCATTCGTACCGGCATTGAGGCTGTACCGAAGGGACAGTCGGAGGCAGCAGCTTCCCAGGGCTTTTCCTATCTGGAGACCATGTACTACATTGTCCTGCCGCAGACGATCCGGATCATCATGCCGCCGCTGGCCAATCAGGCGCTGAACCTGGTGAAGAATACTTCGATTCTTGCCATGGTGGCCGGTATGGACCTTATGTACTATACGGACTCCTGGGGCGCAGACAGAGGCTATTTCGCGCAGGCGTACTTCACCAGTGCACTGCTGTATTTCGTGATCTGCTTCCCGCTGGCAAGACTGGGACGTTATCTTGAGATTCGCTCCATGCGGCTCCCGAAGCCGAAGAAAATCATGATCGGGGAGGAAGGCCAATGCTAAGCTTATTTCTTCAGATTTTTACCTTTGCAAATGTGACCTTCATGCTGAAGGGCTTGGGCATGACCATTGCCATCGCGGTGCTGGCAACCATCATTAGCATGGTCGTGGGCACGATTCTTGCCCTGATCCGCACCTATGCGGACGGTTCCTTCAAATGGGCATCCCTTCTGGTGGCGGCATATACCGAGTTCTTCCGCTGCACACCGAATCTGCTGTGGATTCTCTGGATTTATTTTACAATCAAGGGAAATAAGATCGTTATTTCGGTATTTGCCATTTCGCTTTTTACCTCGGCGGTTATGGCGGAAATCTTCCGCGGCGGCCTCAATTCCATCCCGAAGGGACAGTTTGAGGCGGCACAGTCCCAGGGCTTCGGCTTTCTGCAGACCCTATGGTATATTGTCCTGCCGCAGACCTACAAGAAGGTCATTCCTGCACTGCTCAGTCAGGTTATTACGATCATTAAGGACACGTCCTTCCTGAAAATGGTTGATGTTGCAGAATTTATGCGGAACTGCGCCATCGTAATGGGCAGTATCTATGATGTGCGGGGCATGATTATGCTGCTGGCCTTCGAAGGCATTTGCTATTTCGTGATCTGCTTCACGCTGAGCTGTGTGGTGCGCGGCTACCAGAGGACTATTGTAACGGCATAAACCGAAGCCGGAGGCATGCGCAGCCCGGCGGGAGAGGAGACGGTATGGAGAAATACAACATTACCATCACGAGAGAGTTCGGAAGCATGGGGCGTCCCATCGCGAAAGCGCTTTCGGAGCGGCTCGGTATCGAATATTACGATCGTGACATCGTGGAGGAGGTTTCTCATCAGCTGAATCTGCCGGTGTCGAAGATCAGCGATGTGGAGGAGAGCTCGAAGAAGCATTTTCTGGCGGGTATGTTTCCGCTCGGCACGGACACGGAGTATATCCAGGACATGATCTTTGATGTGCAGAAGGACATCATTCTGGACCTGGCGCGGAAATCAAGCTGTATTCTGGTGGGACGATGCGCGGACTACCTTCTGCAGAATCAGCCGAACGTGATCAACATTTTCGTCTACGCGCCCTACAAGGCGAAGCTCGAGAACTGTATCAATGTGCTGGAAATGACGGAGGATGAGGCAAAGAAGGCCATCATGAAGGTGGACAAAGCCCGGACGGCTTACCACAAGCGTTATGCAGGCTATACTCCCTATGACACGAAGCATAAGCATCTGATGATCGATTCCTCCCTGCTCGGCGTGGAAGGAACGGCGGATATGATCGCGGAAATTGTGAAGAAGAAGTTTGGGGAATCATGAAACAAAATTTGAGAAGGAGGCTGCAGCGAAGGCTGCGG
>CAZJQX010000008.1:41620-48496 GCA_964548305.1 uncultured Lachnospiraceae bacterium | reverse complement strand
GAGTCCAGCGGCCTCGAGCTGGTGGATGCCGCAGACAAATACGGCAGTGAGTGGTACGAGTTCGAGGGCAAGGCCTATGCGGACGGTGCGGTGCTTCTCCGGAAGATCAAGCTGCAGCGGCAGAAGATCTATGATGAGATCTACGAGGATCTCAACGACCTGATTTCTGTTATCTGTCCGATCGAGTCCGAGAAGGACCCCGTATGGGAGAAGGGTGCCCGTTCCATCATTATGGCTGTGTCCCTCGCCATGCTGGAGGACAGTGAGGATCCGAAGCTTGGCATGACCAAGGATAAGTTCTGCTTCTACAACATCAACAAGGCAATTTCCAACTCTGAAGAGGAGTTCCGTGTTCTGAAGGAGTACTTCATGGGCAGATCCAAGCTGTCCAAGGCCGTGGGTCTCTCCCGACAGGTGCTTTCTGCAGCGGATACCACATTGGCTTCCTATATGTCCATCGCCTTCGATAAGCTGTCGATGTTCAACGATGAAGGCCTCTGCGCATTGACCAGCGCCACCGACATTAACCCGCTGGACATTGCGAACACGCCAGTAGCGCTGTTCCTGAAGATTCCTGATGAGAAGGACACGAGACATGCACTGGCAGCCGTTTTCGTTCTGAGTATTTATAAGGCGCTGATCAAGGTGGCATCCTCCCGTGAGGATCTGTCTCTTCCCAGAAACGTCTACTTTCTGCTGGATGAGTTCGGTAACATGCCGAAGATCGACAAGTTCGACAAGATGATCACCGTAGGCCGAAGCCGTAAGATCTGGTTCAACATGGTGGTGCAGTCCTTTGCACAGCTGAACAATGTCTACGGCAATACCATCGCGGACATCATCAAGTCCAACTGCGGTATGAAAATGTTCATCGGTTCCAACGATATTCAGACCTGTGAGGAGTTCAGTAAGCTCTGCGGAAACATGTCTGTGGCAACCTCCAGCATTTCCACAAGTGCGGCCAGCGGCAAGGAGGAAAATGTCAGCATTTCCACACAGGTGCAGAACCGGCCGCTGATTTATCCGTCCGAGCTCATGAAGCTGAACAACAAGACGGATACCGGTAATGCCATTATTGTTACCTTTGGTAACTATCCGATGCGGACGAAGTTCACACCGTCCTATCGCTGCCCGCTTTACAAGTTCTCACAGATTGATATGTCGGATGTGAAGGAGCAGGGCTTCTATGCGGATGAAATTTTCTATGATCTGGAGGAAAGAAACTTTGCGGTCATGGAGGAGCAGAATGCGCAGGGCGGTGCCGAGGACGAGGACGAGGAGCTTCCTCCGCTCACCGGTAATCCTGTAGAGCTGAAGTTCGGCGGCGTCAAGGATAATCTTGATGATGCGGACGAGGATGTCGAAATCGATGATGATCTGGATGAACTGATTTTGGATGAGGATGATGAGGAAGAGGAAAAGGAAGAAGCGCCCCGAGGCTCAAGTCCGTTGAAGAATCTGCTGCGGAAGTCCTATGCTAGATCGGTCCAGGAAAACAGGGAGAAGATGGCTGAAGCAGAAGAGGAAGATGACGATGAAGACGAGTTCTCCTTCCTGGATGATGATTTGGAAGATATGGATTCTGCGGAGTCGTCGGATGAGGAAAATGACGGCGGTGCCGGAGATGAGGACAGCGATGCGCATGTTTCCTCCCTCGACGAGCTGAACGCGGCGATGCAGGATGCCTATGAGGAGGCACTTCAGCAGCTGCGGGATACTCAGGCAGAGGATGATGAGGATATTTGGGAGGATCTGGATGAAGAAGAATCATAAGGCCAGTGTTTCATTGACAGGCATCGGTGCGGGAGCCTTGCTGGCCCTGGGGCTTCCCTGCACGGCATCAGCCCAGGGGCTGGGCAGTGCTTCACTGCTGGCCATCACGGGAAGCTCGCCGGGGCAGAACATTACCTCCGGCACTTCAAGCTCCAGCACACAGCTGAAGATTGAAGGCAGCAGTCAGCAGGAGAAGAGCCAGGGACTGGGACCCTATGTCACAAGTTCCAGTCTCTCTGAAACCAATTATCAGGACTACGGACTCTATGCCGAGTCCATCAATAATGATGCATTCTTCTACGCCAGTGTATCCAACGGCGGCATGACGGACCAGCCGGTTTATCTGGATTTTCCTCAGAACCTGCAGTATGCCCTGGAGAAGGACGGCGTAGAGCAGAGTTATACCAATAAAAGCTATCTGACAGAGAGCGGCTCCTATGTATTCCATATCTATGTGGTGAAGGACAAGTCCAAGCCCCTGTCGGAGCAGACCATTTCAGAGGCTACCTTCCACTTCCGTATTCAGCAGAAGCTGCCCGGCGCCGGACAGAGCTCATCCGGCGGCAGCAGCAACAGCGGCAGTAGTAGCAGTAGTGGAAGTCTTTCATCCTCCTACAGCAGTCCTTCCCTGAACAGCAGTATCAGCAGTGGAAGCCAGAACATCAGCAATGCGCTGAATTCTGTCAATGATGCCGTAAATTCTGTGAATTCTGCGACTTCTACCGCGGAGAAGGTATATCAGGGCATTGGCGATGCTGCGGACGGCCTCACCATCGGCCTGAACGGTCAGGTGGAGGACGGCACATCGTCCTCAGGCACCACAGAGCCTTCAACGGAGGAGACAGCAGAGAGCACAGAGAGTCTCGAAACAGAGGAAACGGAGACGGAAGCTGCCGGAACAGAGGAAACAGCGCTTCCGGAGGATCTTTTGGTCAGCACGGACAGTGATGCATTGCAGACACTTCTGGGCATCAATGTGCCTAACGGCATGCTGTCCAATACGGCAGTAAGCTTCGATCCGGACAATGTAACGGCTATGGGTGCAAGTGTGGCGGTGCTTCGCAACGGCGAGAGCTATGATATCCCCACAGACGGCAGCTTTAATGAGGTCGGCAGCTATACGCTTTTGGTACGGGAGAAGGACAGCACGAAGCCGGTTCCCTACAGCTTCAAGCTGGTGAACTCCGTATCTTCGGATCTCGGACTGTATACCGTTCCGGAATCTCTGACTGTGAAGTCCCTGACCATCAACGGTGATGTGCAGTCTCTGGCAGGACTTTCCGCCGATACAGGTGTACCGCAGATCGACTTCTCGCAGGAGGGAAGCTATGATCTGACCATGGAGGCGGAGAATGGCTATACCTACCACTTTGTGGTGGATATCGACAATACCGCACCGACCTGTGAGGTAAGCACAAAGACCAACCGGGCGGAGATCAGTTATCTGTCTCAGGATATTGATCATGTGGTACTGATCAAGGACGGCGGTGAGGAGCAGCAGTACAGCGGCACCGAGCTGAACCGCATCACGGAGCCCGGACGTTATACCGTGAAGGTCTATGATCAGGCCGGTAATGTGACCACCCTTAACTTCCGGGTACGGAAGGGTCTGAACCTGGCAGCCATCATTGCTGTGCTTCTGGTGATCGGTTTGGGCGCGTCGGCAGTGATCTTTGTACGGCGCATCCGGCAGAATGCAAGCATTAAGTAACAGTAATTGTTTTATTGACTTAACACAGTAGAAAGGAAGAGGACATGAGCGCGATTACCACGATGCTGGAAAATCTCATGAAAAGCCTGATGGAGAATACTCTCGCTAAGGCTCTGACGGATTTAATAACATCCATGTGGACCAAGTTCACAGACTGGCTCTGGTATCAGTTCTGCCTTTGCCTTTATAAAATGCTTCGCGGGCTTCTGAATCTGCTGAGACTTATCGAACAGATGTTTAATATTTTTGCCGGTACAGATGCCATCTATTATACAGAGAATGGCAGAAAACAATCGGCTACGCTCATTGACTATCTGATGAGCGGTACAGTGATCACCAAGGTGCTGATCTATATCACCATTCTGGGCGCCATGCTGGGCTTTATCTTCGCCATCATTTCCACCGCACGGTCCATAGCGGATACTGCGGTGGGAGGAGAAAGATATCCTCTCAGCAAGGTGCTGCGATCGGGCTTAAAGGCGGCCATCGGCTTTGCCTGGATTCCTTTCTTCTGCCTTCTGGTGCAGAAGCTGGCAGCGGCGGTGCTCACCGGCATCATCAGTGCCATGAACCTGTCCCAGGTGGGCGGTTCGGCCAATCAAACCCTAGTGGACCAGATTTTCCTTTCGGTGTCCCAGGAAGCGCTGAAGACGGGAGCGAATACCGTCATCAATGAACGATATTTCTACCAGTCGCAGGAGCTGGTGGAGAAGTACATGGACATCACCAAGATCCATTACGGTCTCGGCTTTCTTGTCTGCCTTCCCATGCTCTTTATCCTGCTGGCGTCCTCACTACAGTATATACGGCGTATATATGACCTGCTTGTACTGTATATCATTTCGCCTCTGTTCACCAGCACCATTGCACTGGATGATGGACAGACCTTCAAGAAGTGGCGGGAGCTTTTCGTTGGGAAGTACTTTGCAAGCTTCGCCGCCATCATTACCATGCGGATCTATCTGCTGATCATTCCGACAATCACCAATGAAAATGAGCTGGTGGTGTCTCAGGACTGGCTGCAGCGTTTTCTGTTTAACGGTGTGATTCTCATAGGCGGCGCCTGGGCTGTCTACAGAGGGCAGGAGTTCCTGATGCAGCTCTTTGCGGGGCAGGAGGCTAGGACAAATAAGGAAAGCAACGATCTTCTCGGCGGTCAGATGAAAAAGAAGATTTTCAAGACATTGTCCTTTGGCGGTGATTCCAAGGCGTCCAAGAAGTCGGGGAATGACAATAGCGGCAATGAGGGATAAAACGAGATCCCGGAACAAATAGGAGGCAGGCGAATGAGCTACGTTTATTGCGGATGGTTGGACAGCGCATTAAAGTGGATATTAAACAATATTATCAGCCCTGTATTTAATTGTATAAAGAGTGTTCTGAGCACAGTATTCTCCTACATTTATAACAATATTCTGGGACCTATACTGGACAAAACAGTCTATGCTCTCGGCCGGTGGATCTGGAATCTCATTCTGGATGCATTTTTTAAGGCGTTGTACGCTCTGGCCAAGATGGCGCTGCAGATTCTGGACTGCCTTTCGGATATCTTTGATACGCTGCTGGGCGTTCAGACGGTGATCTTTAAGGGCGAGGAGACTACTCTGCTGCGGGCTTTTCTGAACATGGACGGCGTGCGGAGAGCCTTCTGGTATATCAATTTCTTTGCGCTGGGACTGGCGGTTATCTTCGCCATTTACGGAGTCACCCGTTCCATGCTGGACTTCGATTTTGAGAACAAGCGCCCGGTTTCCAGGGTAATGTCTTCGCTCCTCAGCTCTGTGCTGAATCTCTTTACGGTGCAGCTCGCGGTATTTGGTATTATTTACCTGGCAGAGGCCATTCTGACGGGGCTGAATTCTGCCATGGCTTTAGCGGGAGGAGAAGTCGGCAACACCACACTGGGACGAATGATTTTCGTCCTGGGGACTTTGAATGCGGCAAATGATGCAAGCTACAATCTTTCCAGCGATGCGGTGCAGAGCGGAAGCAAGATTGTGGGACCGACGGATGAGATCCGCAGAAAGTTTTTTGAAACCAGCGGTCTGAGTCCGTATAAGCTCAGTGATGTTCAGACCTATTTCAACATTCGGAAGCTGGATTATATCGTGATCATCGGACTGGGACTGGTTTTCTCCTTCCTTCTTCTGATTGCGCTGATTTCGGTGGTGAGAAGACTGTTTAACCTGCTGCTTCTGTATATTGTGTCACCTCTCTTTGCGGCAACCATACCTCTGGATGACGGGGAGCACTTCGGAAAGTGGCGGAATCTCTTTGTGGGTACCTGCTTTACAGGTTACGGTATGCTGGTGGCCATGAAGCTGTATCTTCTGATATGTCCCACGATCATGGGATCGGAGATCACGATGAGCGGCAGTGTGGAGCTGAACTTCGTCTGCAAGGTGGTTTTTCTTCTGGGCGGACTCTGGGCAGTTTACAAGTCCAGCAGTATGATTACCGGTCTGATCAGTGCCGAGGCAGGCGGTGCCGAGCAGGAGTCTATGGGCAAGGGCTTCGAGGTGGCAAGCTGGGCCGGCGCAAATATGATAAAGGCACTCAAGTCCGGAAACAAGGATAAGGACAAGGATAAGGATAAAGAAGGAAAGGACGGAAAAGAAGGCCAGGAAGGAGAAGGCAGCCAGCGCTTCGACGGCAAAAATTCCGGTGCTGCGGGCTCTACCGAGCACGGTAAGGACAATGCCTTCCAGGGCGACATGCGCGGCCGGAATGATAAGCTTGAGGGTGCCGGAAAGAAGGATAGTAAGAATAAGAACAGTAATCTCTTCAACGGTAAGGCAAAGCCTGATCTCGGACGCATCGGCAGAACCGGTGCCGAGAACCGGACAATGGATAAGCTGAGGAATCAATTTGATATGAACAATGCCGGTGGCTTGGATAAGGCGAATAAGGCAGAGGCAGAGCAGAATAAAGATAAGAATGCTTTCCAGGGCAGAAGGGGCAAAACGACAGATTCCCGCGGACTGGGCGCAAAGTCTATGGATGCCATGCGGTCAAAGTTCGGCTTTGACACTGCACCGAAGGCTGCCGGTGCTGCTGATGCACAGAAAGAATCTGAGGCAGAGCAGGCTCTCAACGGGCAGAACAAGAGCGGCATCGCTACAGGCGCAGTGGGCGGAAAACAGGGTAAGCTCGAAGGAAACAAGTCCGGTGCTCAGAAAACAGGCGGCGTAGCGGCTGCGGGAGCAGGAGGCAGCAGAGCCAAGGACGACAGCGGTTACATGGAAATGCATGATACACTGCCGAAGCAGAATGTAACGGATGCCGGCAGATTCAGCGGCATGAACCAGGGAGGCCTGGATAATGCAGATCTGGGCGGCAAGAACCGGCCGAATCTGAATGACGAAGCTTTGAAGAATGCTGGAAAGGCTGCC
>CAZJQX010000008.1:26462-41520 GCA_964548305.1 uncultured Lachnospiraceae bacterium | reverse complement strand
GGCGCAGCTCAGAGTGCGTTTAAGGCAAGCGAGCTAAAGCCGGAGAATGTAGGACAGGCTCAGGCATTTGGAAACGATAAAGTCGGAGGATCTGCACCTGGCGGCGCAGCTCAGAGTGCGCCTAAGTCAAACGGCATGAATATGGATAATGCTGGACGTGGACAGGCATTTGGAAACGGAAATGCCGGAGAACCTGTACCGGGCGGAGCAGCTCAGTCTGCGTTTAAGTCGACTGGTAGCCTGAAGTCGGAGAATGCTGCACAGGTTCAGGCGCCTGGAAATGCTAAGTCTGACGAGGCTTCCGGAGTAATGAATGGACCTGAAGGCGGCAAGAACGCTTTCGCTGCCGGTCAGAACAATGTCGGAAGGCCTACTGAAGCTTTCAGAGAGGCAAGTGGACCTGATGTAGGCAAGAGTGATTTCGGTGTTGGCGGAAATGAGTCTAAGGTGAGTGCAGATATTTCTGGTGGTACTGAGCCTAAGGAAACAAAAAATGCATTTACAGATGTGAATAAAGCTGATTCGCCGACAACTAGTGTTAAGAATACAGTTGGTAGCGTAGGATACGCAGGCAACGTAGGTAATGTAGGCAATGGCGTTAATAAGAATGTGGGTAACTACGGTACTGAAAAGCCGGCTACCGATGCAAAACCGGTGGGTGATGCTGGTCAGGGCTACTTTGGCGGCAGTCAGACCGGTAATAATCATGGTTCTTCACCTGCTTCAAATGCTGGAACGACTCTGAACAACAGGAAGGTTGGCGTAGGTGATTCCAACGTAATGAATGAATCTGGCAGTGGCAATAATGGTTTTAGCACCGTAACAGATGTAGGAGGCAAGACAACTTTTGATGCAAGTAAGATGAGTACCGGCAATCCTACAGTTTCTTCTAACGGTGGAATAAAGTCCGATAGCAAGATCCATGAAATGTCCGGCTTGGGTGGACAGTCGATTACGAAGGAAGAGTATCTGAATCCGAGTCAGAAGACAACGTCTGGAACAACAGAGCAGAATGGCGTCAGCCAGAGTTATGCCGGCAGCAGTCCGATCGGTGATAACCATGGTTCTTCATTTGCTTCAAATACAGGCACTACTCTGAATAATAACGAGAAGCTTGGTGGCAGTGTACCTGTAGGGGCTTCGGCAGTGACTGGTGAAATTAATTCTAGCAAGAATGAGGCCAATGTTGGCGGCAATACGTTTGACAATAAACGGACATTTGTTAAAAATGATATGGGCAGCCAGAGCTATACCGGCGTGACGAACAATAATCAGTCGATAAACAACCAGATCAATGCAGGCAGCAACAACACCTACAATGGTGCTTCGACAATGTTCAACCAGAATCAGACAAACTATGTAAATAATACTAATAACAGAAATAGCATTGGCGGTGAAACGAACGTTTATACAGGAGGGACGAATTCCGGAATGCCCAAGCTGAACCAGGCAGATGTAAACAACATTTCGTCAGGATCCGGCACAAACGTTCAGAACAATTTGGGAGGATCGAGTACATACAACAACATCAGCAATAGCAATGTTGGTTTCAATTCAGTGAACATGAGCAATAACGAATTGAATATGAACAAGAATGAAATTCATGCCACTTCGAACAACAATGTTGTTGATAATCGTTTTACGATTTCGAATGAGAGTAAAGATGTTCAGAACAATACATTTGAAATGAACAGTCCAAGCTATGGCAATATAAATAGTTTGGGTGAAGTAAACCATTATACTGATAATGAGTCTTCAAGCATGAGTGAAAATCAGTTTGTAGACAATGGTGATGTGGACTATAATAATATGAATTTCTCGCAGGGCATAAATGAGGAGATTCGCACCGGGGCAAACTATACAGCAAATGAAGGCAGCATCCATGAGACGTTAAGGGTAAATAGAGTTCAGCACACTGATGCATTTACCGTTGACAGCAGCCGGTCGCATGTTGAAACCAGTATGGAGACGCACACGAATGACCTGAAAAATGAAACAGAAAAGATTCATGAGAACGCGAAGAAAGAATCTAACAAAAAAGACGACGACAAGAAATAATCAGCAGCGGTGAACGATCAGAAAGGGAGATGGCAGGAACACCTGTCAGATAGATAGAAGGATTTATGAGAATCATACCGAAAAAGATCAATGTAAAAATGGAATTTTTTAAGGGCATCGGCGTGGCAGACGTTATCGTACTGGCCATCGGCGGTGGTCTGTCGGCAGCTTTCCTGCTTTCTGACCTTCCCTTTCATATCATTCTGTTCTGCGTTGTGCTGCTGATCACTGTTGCCATTGTCATCCCCATTGATGATGAGAAGGGCTACATGAGCCTTCTGCATCTCATGGTATATCTGGCCCGGGAGCGGCGCTTCGGCGAGTTCCCTGAGACGGAAGAAGCGCCGGCAGAAGAGAAGAAAGGAAAGTTCCGGAAGAAGATAAAGAAGGAGAAGAAGCTTCATTCGGTAAAAGACATTACCCCCTTTACGGGCATCAATGGAAAGTTCATAGAGTACGGAGACAGCTACAGCGCCATGGTGCTGCGGGTATCCTCATTGGAATTCCGCTTCTATTCCGAAGAAAAGCAGAACATGATCATCGATCGTGTGTTCAGCGGTGTGCTGCGGTCCACCTCTATGGACGAGACCATAAGCCTCATGAAGCTGGATCAGCCCATTGTTTTTGACAGCTATATCCGTTCCGAGCAGGAGAAGCTTCGGGCAGTGAAGGAGGCCTATCTCAACGGGCTTTATACCGATGACGAGCTGACGCGCCGTGTGGGCATCATTCAGGACCGCATCACGCAGATCGAGGCCATGAATGAAAAGGATCCGATTTATGTTCCCTTCCATTATATTGTGTTCTACATGAAGGATCGGGAGCAGCTGGTGAAACAGGTGGAAAATGCCAAGGAATCTCTGGATGGTGTGGAGATGGATGCAAAGATCCTTTCCGGACCGGAGCTGGCCATTTTCCTGAAGTATAACTACACAGTGGAGTTCAATGAGCGGGAGGCCTATGAGCTTAGCCCGGAGCAGTATCTGGACTGGATTCTGCCGAAGAACATCAGCTTTACGCCCAGAACCACAAAGTATGAAGACCTCATCACCCATAACTTCCGTATCACCAAGTATCCGACACTGGTGGGCAATGCCTGGGGAGCCCGGCTTTTCAATATGCCGAATACCCGCGTGGTGATGGAGCTGAAGCCTCTGGACCGCTACAAATCCATTCGCCAGATCGACCGGGCCATGGAGGAGATCAGCGAGCAGAGCGGCAGTACCGGAAAGGCCAGTAAGCAGATTGAGCTGAACACGCATATGCGTTCTCTGGCTCAGACGCTTCGACTTCTGCAGGGAGAAAATGAGATTCTCTTCGGTACGAATCTCTATGTGACGGTATACGATTATCCCCTGCGGAATGAGATGGCGAAGCTCACGGGAGAGAAGGGTGAGCGGAAGCCTACATCGGATCTCAAGAAGAAGATACGCAGAGACCTCGCAGAGGACGGCTTCCGGGTGAACGATATGTTCCTGCAGCAGTTTGAGGGATATCTTTCCGCCGGCGTATCCGCGAGGGACGCGCTGGAGTCCGAGGAGCAGTCCATTCATTCGAGCTCTGTGGCGGCGGTTTTCCCTTACGTCTATAAGCATCTTCTGGACAAGGGCGGCGTTTACATCGGAAATTCCGGCGGTGTTCCGGCCTTCGTGAACTTCTTCATGCGGACCAGCGAGCGTGTCAACAGCAACATGGTCATCGTCGGTAAGTCCGGTTCCGGTAAATCCTACGCAACGAAGACCATACTGACACACCTTGCGGCAGAAAACAGCAAGATCTTCATTCTGGACCCGGAGAACGAGTACACGAAGATGGCGGAAAACTTCGACGGCAAGATCATCGATGTGGGCTCTGCAACCCAGGGACGTCTGAATCCCTTCCATATCATCACGAATCTGACGGATGAAGAAGGAGAGGAGGAAGGCCGAACCAGCTTCAATACGCATCTGCAGTTCCTGGAGGAATTTTACCGCCAGATTCTGCCGGGTATTGAGTCTGATGCACTGGAGTACCTGAACAATATCACAGTACGTATGTACGAGGAGAAGGGCATAGATGCGGAAACCGACATTGGCGCCCTGAAGCCGGAGGACTTTCCGACATTTGACGATCTATACGACAAGCTGCTGAATGACTTCCAGCTCACCAACGGAGAGTACAGCAAAAACCTTCTCCGTGTGCTGATCAACTACATATCGAAATTTGCCACCGGCGGACGTAATGCCCAGCTCTGGAACGGCCCCGCCAGCATTTCCACCCAGGAGAACTTCATTGTATTCAACTTCCAGTCGCTCCTGGCCAACAAGAACAACACCATCGCCAATGCGCAGATGCTGCTGGTGCTGAAATGGCTGGACAACGAAATTATCAAGAACCGGGATTACAACATGAAGTACAGTGAGAATCGAAAGATCATCATTGTCATCGACGAGGCCCACGTATTCATTGACGATAAGTACCCCATCGCGCTCGACTTCATGTTCCAGCTGGCCAAGCGTATCCGTAAGTACAACGGTATGCAGATCGTCATCACCCAGAACATCCGTGATTTCGTGGGTACCGAGGAGCTCGCCCGGAAGTCCACGGCCATCATCAATGCGTCCCAGTACAGCTTCATTTTCCCGCTGGCACCCAACGATATGCATGATCTGGTGAAGCTCTATGAGAAGTCCGGCGCCATCAACGAAAGCGAGCAGCAGGACATCGTCAACAACGGCCGCGGCCGGGCATTCCTGATCACCTCGCCGTCCGAGCGCTGCTGTGTGGACATCATCGCAAGCCCGGATATTGAACGGCTGTTTACCATGTAGGAGGGATGAGATAAAATGAAAAGAAGAACCATTTGTTTTCTGAGTGGGATAATGCTTTCGGCGCTGCTGCTGAGCGGCTGCGGCGGCAAAAAGCAGACCACCATTAAACGGATTCAGAGCGCCGGTGTCATGAATATCGCGGTCTGCAATGCAGATCATAAGTGGAAGACATTGGAGACCAGCGAGGAGAACATTCTGAACAGCATCAGCTCTTTTCTGGGGGCAGAGGGTAATGTGATCTTCGCCGATACACCGGAGGATGCCTTTGCCAAGGTCAGCAGCGGAGAAGCGGATATCGCCATCGGTGCGCTGACGAATGACACACTGGATGCCTATACGGATGCGAAGAATCTGTCCGCCACAGACACATACGCCCAGAGCCGGATCTTCGTGGTGACAAAGCGCGGCGACTATTCCGACTGTGAGGCTGCCTTCCAGGATCGGACCCTGGCCGTATCCCAGGAACTGGTGGACGACAAGAACAGCTTTGCGACAGCCGGCATCAGCACCGGCAGCATGACGGAGACTGCAGTGGAAAACATTTCCGGCTCGCTTCTCAACGGCAGTGTGGATGGCTATGTCTGCACCCGTGGTGAAGCTGAGTATCTGCTCAGCAGTGCCGGCGGCAATCTCCAGGCACAGGTCATGACGGACCAGGAGCCCCAGCAGTATGTGGCTGTGGTGGCAGATGGAGATAGCCAGTTCCTGAGCGGCATCAATCAGGTTATGAGCACATTGTCATCGGAAACAACAGCATCAGCGGAATAATCGAGGAAAGCCATGGCATATTTTGACAGTGCAAAAAACAGAACGATATGGCGCGCGGAGCTGGACGGTCTGCGGGCGGAGAAGCAGCGTCGGCAGCAGAGGGGCTACCAGCCGCAGGAGATGGAGACACTGGGGCTTGCTCCGGAGAACAATCCGCACCGTATCCGCATCACCTACCGACAGCTGGAGGAGAAGCTAGCAGCACAGCGTCGGCTCAATGCCGAACGTCGGCGCATGGAGGGGAGAACGCTTTCCGAGGAGCGTACTCTGGGCGATCTGTGATGCGTCGGGTTCTTCCGCTGTGTCTGCTGCTGAGTTTGGGAATCAGTCAGGCAGCGATGGCGGAACCCACGGAAAGCACCGCCTTTGAGACACAAAGCCTGAGTGAGAGCGAGGCGGCAGAGCTGCAGCAGCTGCCCAATGGCATGAGCGATGAAGCGGCAAGCAATTATACAGAGCAGATGGACGATCTCTACAGTACGGGTGACGTGGATAATTCTTCGTACGCCATCATAGAGGATCCCGACCTGGTGCTGGGCTATCATGAGACCAGCGGAATGTATACCTACACCTTGCCGGACGGCAGCCGTTTTGCCATGAGTGTGCCCAATACGGCGGTCACCACGCAGACGGTGCGCTTGGTTTTGCCGGAGAACATGATGATCCAGAGCTGTACGAAGGACGGCGAGAGTCAGTATGAGCCGAGCAAGGAGCTTACAGAGCCGGGAACCTATACGCTGCAGCTTCTGGAAACCGGTGTGGTCGACTATGATGCGGACAACCCCACAGAGATTCAAAATACCAACAACTACAGTATCACTTTGCATTTCCAGATCTGTGAAAATGTCAACAATCTCATGGAGCTGGTGCAGGCGCCGGAGGACTTTCAGATCTCTGCTGTGACCCGAAACGGAAAGCGCAGCGAGGAGGCGAGAAGCTATTACTTCCTGCCGGGAGACGGCAGCTATGTCTTTGAATTCCGCTCTCTGGAAAACGACATTCCCTACGAGCTTCGCTATACGCTGGATGAAACAGCACCGCGGCTCAGCTTCACGGGACTGGGAGAGGACAGCATTGCCAAATCCCCTCTGCCGGTTTCCTCAGAAGAGGTCTGTACGGCAGAGGTGCAGCACAACGGTGAGAACTATCACCTGAGTCAGGACAAGCAGCAGCACATTCAGGGCAGCCTGACCGGCAACGGCGTTTACCGTGTAACAGCGGAGGATACCGCCGGAAATACCAGAAGCTATGTGGTGATGCTGAAGAGCAGTAGTCGTCTGCCGTCTCTTTTGAAGGGCATTTTCTTTCTGGGACTGGCCGCATTCCTGAGTCTCGTGATGATGGGAAAAGAGATGCTTGTAAGACGTGTGAGATAGCTGCGGGTGAACGCAGCACAATGGACTGCTGGGAAGCAGCCCGCCCTTTTATACAAGCGCATAGAGTGTGCGGAAAGGAGGAAATTATGTACAATCTGATGTTTACTCTGCTGGAGACCAATCCGTTCAAAACCATGGGAACGCCGATCACATCCCTGATCAATATGGCGCTGTCACCGGCCCTCGCCCTTGTGGCAGCCATCGGTGCCATTTACTGCATCATCGTCGGCGCCAGACTGGCAAAGGCGGATGAGCCGCAGGAAAGAGAGAAGGCGAAGAAGTCACTGACCAATGCGGTGGTGGGCTTTGTGCTGATCTTTGTTCTCCTGGCAGCTCTGAAGGTAGGTATGCCGGCTTTCGAGTCCTGGTACAATGGTGTGCAGGTAACAACCTCAGCAACCAAGGCGGCAGGAAATTAAGGAAATGCTGGTTTCATCAGCATTTTCCTAAGAGGCTGAATTGCCGGTCATGGAAATCAGAAAACATGGCCGGCTTTTCTGCAATAGCTGCATAAGGACAGAGAGACTGTATTTATACAGCTTTTGCGGAAACGATGACGGTAATGACCGATTTCGGAGAACAGGAGGGAAAGGCAGACATGAAGAGACGGACGACAAACAGATGGACAGCATGGGCACTGGCACTGCTCCTCATGCTGTCCTCTCTTTCCGGCTGCACCGTTGCCAATATGAAGGGCGGTGATGCCGTATCCTCAACCGTACCGGCAGAGAGCACCACGGCGGCAGCTGTTGAGGTTGACGAGAGTGTCGTAAATGAAAACATCAGCACAGCGGAAACAGCGAAATATGACATCGGTGGAACAGAGGCATTTTATATCCTGCCCACAGGCACAAACCTCAGCAAGGCTATGCTGAGCTTCAAGCTTCTGGACCTCATTGATGACAAAATCACCATTTATGCCTATCAGGTGCTCTACGGTCTGACGGATGATGAAGGCCGGGGCGGCATGCCGGCAAGCGGCACGGCGAAGAAGGTGACGGCAAAAGAGAGTGAGGAAGCCCTGCGGGGAGACACGAAGCTGGCCACTGTCATCATGATGTATGATACAGAAAGCGGAAATTACCAGGTCATCAAGTCCTGGACGGATCAGGTGCATGTAGAAGAAGAAACCGGCGACAGCGGCACCACGCGCCTCATGGTGACCCTGAAGGACAGCGGCAGCCGTCTCCAGACCGAGGACAGTCTGACGGATATTTATGCGCATAAAATTGTCCAGAAAAAAAACAACAACAGCCTCAGCAGCGGCTACTACCTGTATGCCGGCGGCATCGGTTATTTCTGGCATTATGACAGAAGCAGCGGAAAGTGCGTATTTGATGCCACAACAGACATCAATTCAGCGCTGGTGCTGGCCTTCAACCAGGCAATGTCCAAGAGCGGCAAGACAGCGGAGAATACGGGTATCTCCATTCTGGAGGCTACCGCAGATTCCAGTCTGGACCAGTATATATCCTTTTATCTCACGGATAAGCAGAGTGCGGAGTCTGTGGACGATACCAAGGATATGACGGAGGAACAGCTGGCGGAGAAGCAGAGCGATAGCGATTCCGCGCGATACATTACCTGCTGCTTCGGCATCAGCTTCAATTCGGAGACTGACGATAACAACCGCTTCATCAGTGCCAATGAGAATGTCGAGAAGCAGCTGACCGAGTGGAACAAGCTGAATAACGTGACCATTGATGCATCAGAGGAGGAAAGTCTGCTTTCTCAGTATTCCTATGAGAATATTGTGAAGGCGATCCCGGATCAGGGCGGCAGCTATACCTACAACGGTAAGAACAATTCCTTTACCGTGTCGCTCATGTATTCCACAGAGCAGAAGTATTATGAGCTGGCATCCACCGGTGCGAAAATGTCGGATTATCAGAGCTTCGGCACCGCAGATCTGAAGAATTATGCTTTCATGAACAAGCAGCAGAGCGAGCAGCTGTTGAACAATGCACCCCAGTATCTGACACTGGCGGGACGCATTCAGTACAGAACCTCGGATCAGGCGGAGCGGGCCTTCCTCTTCCCCAGTGATTCGGTACTGCTGGATGTTACGCCGAAGACGGAGAAGGTGACACGAACCTATACAGTGAGAACCGCCGTCAGCGGCTCCGGCGACAGTGAGGACAGCAGTGACAGTAAAGACAGCAGCGACAGTGAAGGCGGTCAGAACAGCAATTCCGGCAGCAGTGACAGCGGTAGCAGCTCCGGAAACAGCGATGATGGCGACAGCAGCGGTTCGGGCGCCGGCGGCAGAACAGAGTATACCTACGAAACAAAGGAGCAGACCGCAGAGTTCGTTATTGGCTATTACCTTCGAATTCGGCAGAAGAGCTTTGCCAGCTGGTTCACGAATGAAAGTACGCCGGACGGCATTATCCCGTCCATGGGAGATGGCTATCTCCGCTATTGGTATCAGGCAAATGATGACAATACCGGAAAGGTGACGCTGACCAGAACCAGCGGAACCCTGCAGGAGAACAATACGGACCAGAAGCGCACCTATGTGGATGTCAAGGGAACGCTTCGCAATGCGGTGTTCCTGCAGCCTGCGGATGAAGCCAATACGGGCAGCAGCTATCTCTTCCTGTGTACCAGTGATGAGGTGCGGGTGCTGCAGTATACGGATGCGATGACGTACATCAACGATAAGCAGAAGACACCGGATGCCGTGTTCAGCAGCAGCAACCAGCGCTTCAATTTCCGCCGAAATGACGAGGAGGGAAAGGACAGCAGCAAGGAGGAAAGCATCGATGTTTCCGAAACCCTGGATGATGGGCTGACCAGTACGGGCGGCAGCACCGATACCGCCTCTGCATCCGCTTCCGATAGCGGAAGTACCATTGCTGTGGACCTGAAGAGTGAGCTGCAGGACAGCATGAGTGTCAGCAGCATTGCAGTCGTGCCGGGAAATTACGATAAGATGCAGCACCTCTGGGTACTGTCTTCAGGTGTCACGGGCGGACTCGTGCTGACGGATCTCCTGCGGGCAGATAATGCAGACAAGGCCGAAGACATTGCCTCGGTGCAGCTGTCCTCCATGCCCTGCTATGCAGTCTATGCCGCTTCGGACGGCAAGCAAATTTCCGTCATCGGCTATGACAACAGCACATATAGCTACAGCTCCGGAGATATCTATCGGGCAAAGCTGTATCATCGTTCCCTTTTTGATCAGGAAATGTGCTACAATATGGTGATGAGTCTCGCGAAGAAGGATACGAAGCTGTATCAGTCCATTCTGACGGACGGCGATGCCTTCCTCACGCGGCTTTCGAATTACTGGCTGATGACGAACTATCAGCCGGATCTCAGCAAGGCAAAGGCGTATATTCGCTACCGGAAGCTGGTACAGAACGGAAAGAGCGAGGCGGTTTCACTGTTCTGCAAGCTGGCGGGCCTGAAGGAGGCGGCACTTTCCGAGGATACGCTGACGCAGCTGGATGGCTGTTACGACCAGAGTGCGGTAGAGGATCTGATTCTCACACTGCGGCCGGAGCTGTTGAGCAGCACGGAGACGACGGAGAGTCAGAACAGCGGCATCAAGATTTCAAAGGAAAGCAGTTCAGCCAAGGAAAGCACTGCTTCACAAGAGGAAACGGAGACAGGCAGCAGCAAGTCTGACAGCGGCGTATCCATCAAGGTGGACACGGATCAGAGCTATCAGGAGGCCCAGAAGCGGCAGACGCTCAGAAATCAGCGCTGCAGTGAGCTGGGAATCCAGGAAAGCGAGTGGAATACGGATATGAGTACGCTGGTGGAGGACCTGCATCCGGCGACATCTCTCGAGGCCTATATCCGGGAGCGCTGTCTCAAGTACTTTGCTTCCATGGCGAATCTGAGCTATGCGGATGACATGCGGCTGCAGCTTCTTAAGTGCAGCACTTGGGAAGATGCAGAGGCGCTGATCGGCAGTCTGCGGCTGAGTGCGGATGAGCAGCTGAGCCTGAGCAATCTGAAGAGCAAGAAGGAAACAGAGCTCACCGATGAGCAGAAGACGAAGCTGACGGAGCTTGAAAGGAAGCAGACGGAGGCCGTAGAGGCGGCGAAGCTGGAGGCCGTGAAGAATCTTCATGATCTGGATGATTCCCGGAAGCTCCTTTCCGAGGAATACGGCAATACCTGGAATGATAAGTGGCAGACGTACTGGGAGAAGACATTGGCCCGGGTTGTAGAGGCCGCAAAGACACAGAGCTGAGGCTCTTGGGAGGAGAATGCATGAAAAAGAGGAAAATGCTGGCGGGCGCGGCAATGGTCATGGCACTGAGCTTCTCGGTGCCGGCCTTTGCAGGCTGGGAGAGGGCCGGCAATGGCTTTGTTTATTACGATGAAAACGGCAATGTCCAGAAGGGCGGCGTCACACCGGACGGCTATCTCGTGGACGGAAACGGCATCTGGACCAAGCGGACACTGGATATTATGGGTGTCACGGTGGGCGTGCCGGATCAGTTCTATCAGTATCAGAACACGGAGTCCTTCCTGACGGAGCTCAGCAAAATCAATGAGCGGCTGCAGAAGGACTTTCCCAACAAGCGCGTGTTCCATGTTTACAACCGTTCTGTCCATTACTATTCTCTGGATGACAACAAGAAGGAGACAGAGCTTATGTCCTTCACCATCTCCGGCGACGGCTATGAGCTTGATCTCATGACCCGGGTGGGCAGCCGCAGCGGCACCAGCAACAGCATCCTGAACTACGATTATGCGGTGCTGGAGTACTTCATTGCGAAGATCAGCCATGGACCGGAGCTGCTCAGCGACGCCATTGTGGAGAACTGGCAGGGCACCAACAGCTATGGCCTCTCACTGTTCCAGAGTGTTAATGTCGGCGACGCCAAGGTGAAGGTCACTGCCGAGAGCGGCAAGGGCGTCTACAGCATCCGAAATTCAAGATAAGCGAGGCAATACAGAAATGACAATGATCGGCTATGCACATGTGGCCATGGAGCTTTGGGGCTGTGTGTTCTGCTTTATCGCAGCGCTCAGCATGTCCTGGATCCGCAACCGGAAGCAGTGGAAGCAGAACAGTCTGTTTATGTTTCTCCTGCTCTTTAATTCCCTGCTGCTGGCGGCAGACAGTGCCGCCTGGCTGTTCCGGGGAAACGTGAGTCAGGCGGGCTACTGGGTGGTGCGCGTCAGCAACTTCTGCGTATTTGGCCTGTCTTATCTTCTCATACTGACCTTTACAAAGTATCTGAACGAGAGAATGCTGCAGTCAGGCGGAGCGCCGTCCAAATGGAACCTTCGGATCATGCGGATCGCCGGCATTGTGTACATTACCGTGCTGGTGCTGACTCAGGTCTACCCTATCTGCTACTACTTTGATGCACAGAACGTATACCATCGGGCCGGTCTGTACTGGCTGACCCATGCGGTGGGACTTCTGGGCATCGTGCTGAATATCCGCACCCTTTTTGATAACCGGAGCAAGCTCGAAAAAAATGAGCTTGGGATTTTCTGCGTTTATCTGGGACTGCCGATTGCGGCCATAGTGCTGCAGAATTTTGTTTACGGCATTTCCTTCCTGAATATTGCGATTACGGTTTCGGTGCTTTTGCTGTATCTGCAGACCCTGGTGGAGCTGGCCACCGCCATGTACAGCCAGGAGAAGCAGCTTGCGCAGCAGCAGAAGGAGCTGACCAATATGCGGATTCAGGTGATGCTGTCCCAGATTCAGCCGCACTTCATGTACAATTGCCTGAACGCCATCTATTACCTCTGCGACAAGAATCCGAAGGAGGCCCAGGAGGCCATTACCCGCTTTTCGGATTACATGCGGGGAAATCTGGACTCACTTCGACAGAACGAGCTGGTTCCCTTCGAATTTGAGCTTCGGCATATCCGAAACTATCTGGCGCTGGAGAAGATGCGCTTCGAGGAGGATCTGGAAATCGAGTACAACATCGGCACGACGGACTTCATTCTGCCGGCACTGTCCATTCAGCCGCTGGTGGAGAATGCGGTGCGCCACGGCGTCGGGAAGAAAATCGACGGCGGCACCGTAAGCATTACCACAAGGGCAATGGAGGATGGCACGGAGATTCTGGTTGACGATGACGGTGTGGGCTTCGACAAGAATGTGAAGAAGGATGACGGCCGCTCCCATACGGGTATGGAGAGCGTTGGCGATCGTCTGAAGGCCATGTGCGGCGGCGAGCTGCAGATCGATTCCATGCCGGGAAAGGGAACACATGCCCGGGTATGGATCCCGAAGCATTTTGATCCCGCGCAGCAGAGTGAAGTTGAAGAAACGCCCGAAAATTATGCGGACATGACCTGGGATCGTCTGAAGAGCAGTCTGAGCTAGGCGTGTGTCTCTAGTGTGTCCCTTACTGCATTAGTATAGGGGCAATAAAGGAAATGATAGAGGATCTGAAGGAGGTAATACCGTGCCGAGACCCGGAAATGATGATGAATTTGATATCTTTAAGGAATTGGGCTTTGATGAATATGCAGAGAATCAGGCAGCTGAGGAAGCGGAGCCGGTAGATGAGGAAACGCTGGCCCGGGAGCGCGGAAAACAGTTCCGGAAGCTCTGCGATACCTTTGATGCCCTGTATCGGAAGCATGCAGTGGACGGTGAGCCTCTGAGCCAGAAGGAAACAGAGCTTCTGAAGGCGCAGACCGATGCGCTTTTCAAGAGTGCGCGGAAAATGCAGAAGCCTCTGATGACAGTGGATCCGGCCGAGATCCGGCCGAAGGACATGATCCGGCAGCAGGTGCTCCATGATCAGGGAATGCTGAATCCGGAGGAGGAAGAAAAGTTTCGTACCTATGTCATTACCCTTCGGGACAGTGAAAAGCAGCCGGATTTTGTGGACAAGCTTCTGAACTTCCATGACAATCTGATCCAGAAGCTGGGCAATATCTTCTCGGAAAATCCGGTCATCAGTGCCATCATGAATGGTCTCAACAAGGTAGTGCATGCCACGCATAATCTGATGTGCGGTATTGTGCCGCAGCCCTGGGTAATGCTGCCGCCGCTGATTGACCGGAGTCGGCAGCCGGAACTGCAGAACGGTACTGCGGGCTATGCTTCCATGAATAAGCCGCAGGTGCTTCTGCGCTATCATCAGCTGCCGATAGATATGCGGCAGCAGCTGGAAAGGGACAGCATCGCCAAGGCCGGCGGCCTGAAGCGGGCAGAGGTGCCCATGGAGATTGTGGAGATCCGCCTCCGGGATGACGGCAACAGAATCAAGGGCTACTACCGGCACAAAAAGCTGAAGGCTCAGAACCGGCAGAAGGTACAGAATGCGCAGATGCAGCAGAAGAATGCCGGTGCTTCCAAGACCAAAGAAAAGCAGAATAAATGGCAGAAGAGCAATGAAGTGTCTATGACGATCTGATTAATTGCGCGCAGCGCCTCTGAACCGCCTCATCGCACAGTGCATAGCACTGTGGCGATGTGGTGCTAAACAGCTACTTTTTCTGGTGGCGATGCGGTGCTAAAAGGTGGGACACAGTGCGGAAATTCAAAGAAGTTTCTGCACTGTGTCCCATTTGTGTCTGTTTTCGTGGTAGGATAAGGACAGAAAAGAAAAAGTTCAAGTGTTTCACGATACATGGAGGAAACGATTATGCCGAAGTTGTTTGGAATAGAAGTTGATGCTGAAAAATATGGTATCTTTGAGGGTGTGGATGACACCCAAATCCTGATGGGGATCAATGCTTTAAGAGCGAAGTATGGTCAGGGCATGAGAAATCAAATGGAAATACAGCGTTTTTTTCTGGATGAAAAGGGAGAATCTAATTGGACTGCGGATGAAAAAAAATTAGGAGCTGACAACATGTATACCCTTTCCGAAATGGAGAAAAATTCCATTTTAACGGAGCTTACGAATGTGCGGATACAGGTGGACAAAGGCGAGCTGCAGGAAATCGTTGAAAAGGAAATGAAAAGGGCGAAAAAAATAAGGGCTGATCAGTCTGGTGACCGGAAAGAGGCAGAAAAGTCTGAGGATCAGAAGGGCGCAGAGGAAGTGCCTGAAAAGAAAGAAGAAAATAAGGTCGAGGAAATGAAGACTGAAGCAAAGG
>CAZJQX010000008.1:4795-26362 GCA_964548305.1 uncultured Lachnospiraceae bacterium | reverse complement strand
GGAGCAGAAAGAGGCAGAGAAACAGCCGGAAGCTGAGAAAACGGATGTAAATAAAGCCGAAGTCGAGAAGACAAATGAAAAACAGGCCGAAGAGAAGAAAATTGACGAGAAAGAGCTCAAGAAGGAAGTTGTAAAGAACGCCAATGCAGTTGCCGAAAAGACGAATGATGTGCAGAAAAATCTGGACAAGCTGGCAAACGGTGAAAAGGCCGAGCCGCTGACAAAGGAGGATCTGATCAAGGGCATGATGGCCATGCAGAACGGTATGCTTCCTCAGAATCAGCTTCTCCGATACCTTCAGAGCCTTGCGGAGGCAAAGGAGCGAAATGCGCAGAAGAATGGTGCGCTTGAGGACGAGCTGCTGCAGGACCGCCGGAATACGATCAAGGATATCGGGGATGAATATAAGGCACACCGGGAGGTGACGCCGGATCTGGTGGAGAAAAAGGAAGAACTGGGAGCCATCGATAACCTGCTCATCAACGTGACGAAGTATCCAAAGGTTCTGTTTATTACTCTGATTCTGATGGGACTGAATCCCTTCCTGGCCATTGGACTTTCTGTACTGGCCGCCTTCAGCAAGGATATGGTACAGGATATCTATAAGGACCTGCCTGAGAAGGACAGAAGCAATCTGGAGAACAAACCCGCACAGAAGCCGCAGCCGGTCGAGAATCCGCAGATCGAGGAATACCAGAAGAAGCTGGCGGATGCACAGCAGACGATGCAGGAACGGGAGCTTGCCTTCCGGAAGCTTGCACAGAAATCTATCATTATGCGGCAGATGCTGCAGAACATGTGCAGTCAGATGCTGCAGCAGGCGAAAAAGAAAATGAACAAGGCAGAAGAAAAGGAGAAGCCGAAGGCAGAAGAGAAAAAGCCTGCTTCGAATGAGAAGGAAGCTGGAGCTGTTAAAAATAATGTTCCGGAAAAGCAGGAAGTGAAGAAAGAAAAGAGCGGCAAGACCTTATGATCTTGAATAAAAAGTAACTTAAGGAAGCACTGATTGAATCAGAGTTCCTTTGACTATTTAACAGTATATTGTCAAATTACTGAACAATTACAATGAATGAAGGAGAAAGAATATGCCGAACCCCAACAGAAACAATGAAAACAACCTGACAGAAGCGAAGAAAAACCTGACGCTGTATGAACAGCAGTTTAGCTTCTTCCATTTTGATGATGAGGCACTGGATGAGCAGCATCGCCGGTTTACAGAGGCACTGCATGCTCTGAGTGAGGAAACGGATCGCTATTATACGAAGGATGCTCAGGGAAATTACCCGGTTCTGGATGAGGCAGCATTTGCCCAATTTGACAATCTCTATCGTCAGGTATACGCGGCGGCTGCATCGCTGAAGGCAGAGCTGCAGCAGTCGAATAAAAGAGAACTGAGCAATAACGATGAGTCCTGGAAGTCTGCTTACGGCGGACTTGTGGATGATCTGCAGGACGTGCTCGGTCGGGATCTCCAGCATTTGCATGGAATTCAGCGGCAGGGAAATGAGACACTGCCGACTCTTATTGAGCAGGCCAGAACCCACAGCTACAACATAGACGGACAGCGGCTTGAGAAGGTCGGCGGAAATATGAGCAGCCGTCTGGGAATGAGCATTCCGGGACCTGATGGAGAGCGCAGGGGCTATTTCACGGAATCCGCTTCTCGCATGACGGAAGAAGAGGAAATGGAGCAGCTTAAGAGAGCGGCTATCGCTAAAAATCCCAAGATGGAGGCACTGCTTGCGGATTTCGACCTGGATGCGTATCTGAATGCAATTGATGAAGGTGCCTTTGAGGATGGCGTTTTTGACGAAAGTGTTCATTTTCCGGAATCAGTAGGTTTTATGTTCGGAAATCGTGAAAGCTTCGCCCGCATGAATGAGGTATATGAGGACTTTAATGCGTATCGCAGACAGGTGAATCTGATCCACAATAAATATGACATTCAGAACAGAGGAAAATTGGGCGATAATGACAGGACGGACCTTAGAAATTGCGCCATGAGCACGGTGGCAGACCTGCTGGGGATGAATGGACTACTGGCCCATGCGGAGCCCGTTGAAATCACTTATACGGAGAACGGCAAAAGAAAGACGATGAAGGGCAGCTTCATGCAGTCTGCAGAGGGTGAGGATCCGAAGCGGCAGGTACCCGGAAAGGGACTGCTGCAGCCGAATGCTCCGCTCGATTCGGATACAGCATCGCTGAAGCAGCAGTTGTCGGATCTGCAGGTGCTTGACTATATCTGCGGCAACATTGACCGTCATGTCGGCAATATGTTTTACAAGCTGGATGAAACAGATAAAGCACATCCCAAGCTGGTGGGTATACAGGGCATTGACAACGATGCTTCATTTTCCCTGCGTATCAATTCGTATAATAATATGATTGCACCGGAAAATATGACTCTGATCCGCCGGAAGACAGCTGATCTTGTGATGGGACTGACACCGGATATGCTGAAGACCATGCTGCGGAACTTTAATCTGAATCAGGAACAGCTGGATGCTGTATGGACAAGAACGCATGAGCTGCAGCAGGCGATTCAGGCCGGAAAGGACTTCTACAGAGATAAGGCAGCGAATGCTTTGGTTAAGCATCAACTTCGGGTTCTGGAGGATGAAGACTTTGAAAATTTCCGCATCGCATCGCTCGATGTGGGAGATAGGCATGATCTGAATTATTTTAAGCGTGTCGTCGATGCCACGAATGTCTCAATTGACAATTATATCGATGATGAAAAAACTAGGCTTAAGAAAGAGGCCTTTGATGCGCATGGTGCTTTCTTCCGGCATGATGACGGCGGGATGAAGGGGCTGCGGAAGGCTTTGAAGGAGGCGGATTCTGTTTTTCGGAAAAGACCGGAATACCAGGCGGTACTGGACACGGCGGAAGCGCTGGATCAGCCGGATGATTCTCCAATCCTGTTCCGCAAGAGGAAGGATATAGAGCAGAAGATGGCGCAGATTGAGCGGTGCCTGGAGGCGGTCAATGCTTACGCAAAGCATAAAAGAGAGAATTACAAGAGGGAAATGCAGGCGGCTCGAAAGAAGGGTGAAAAGGCTGTGCGTCAGTGCGAGGAGAAGTATAAGGGCGAGAACAGTGCGGATGCCAAGCGGTTAAGGGCGGTTGCAAAGCTTAAGCAGAGACTGGTCGCATGGCAAGAGGACGGCAGAAAGGCCCTGCAGCTGAAGGAGGAGCTGGCAAATCTGATTAAGTTCAGAACAGCTGATGAGTATGCAGAGCGAATTCGGCAGGAAGCAGAGAACAGAAAAATGAAGATGCCGATGAACAGCATGGAAAAGAAATTCGGTACGGCATCGGCAGCAGATAAGAAGACAGAATTCCGGCAGCCGGTACAGCAGAATGACTTAAAGCACAGCAAGAACTTCTAAGGCTTGGTATGCTGCAGTCGTGTATCAGCTGAGAACAAAAGACTGTAAGGGGGCTTTGCGAGGGCATGGCCCCTCTTTGTCGTATAATGGGAATAAAAATTAGAAACTGTGTCCCTTTTGTGTCTTTTGCTGTGGTAAGATACAGCCAGAAACAGAGAAAAAAGCAGAATTGCTTGTGAAAAATACAGGAGGATAGGAGAGATGGGAAAAGAGCATGTAAGATTAGGCGTAGATCTGGAGGGAGTAAGAAGCTTAAAAGGTTTCCTAGCCTTTACAGATGATGATATTATTGCTGAAGTCAAGAATCGATTCAAAAGAGATAATGTTACTAAAGAACATGTGCAATTATATTTTCTGACGCAAAAAAAGTATGCCAAACAAGAGAATGCAAATATCAAGTTTAGCAATGATGAAAAAAATATACTCAGCCAAATTAAATTAAATAAACCTAACGAAATAAGAAACTTTGAAAAAGGTTTAAATAATATTGCTCTTAAAGGATTAAATAATCTTATTGCTGATCAGAATGATAAAACTGAGCAGCAAAAGATTGGCGAACTATTAAAAAGTGAAGCTGAGAAAAATGATAATGATTTGAAGCAGGATTTGGAGCTTGATAAGGAACTTGAGGAACTTGATAGACAGATAAATCAGGATGAAAACCAGAAGGTAAATCAAGTTAATATTAATAATGAAGATCCATATGCCGAGCAAAAGAAGGAAATCAAGGATCTGGCAAAGACTATCAGCGATACTCTGAATAAGCACAAACTTAGCAAATATGGCGTGGAGGTAGCTAGAATTGCAAAGCTTAGTGCAGAGGCTGATACTGAAGAGAATTTAAAAAAATTCAAAGATGGTTTAGACAAGTATAAAAATGTACTCGATCCCATTGACGCAGCTTGGAATAAAAACACTGGTGCGAAGACCGATGATACAAAAAAGCTGCAGGAGGAAGCTAAGAAACTGGCGACTGAGATAAATACGTATCTGTCGTCTAAAGTAAATTCGAACAATGATGCAATTCGAGAGAATCAAAAGAATCAAGAGAATTGGGAAGTTATTGATGTGGCTGAAAAGAACAAAATTATAGCCGAGTTTAATGCTGATAATAACTTTTTTAAAAGAATTGAGGAGAAGGCCGCTAAGAAGAAGGCCGCTAAGGAGAAGGCTGCTAAGGAGAAGGCCGCTAAGCAGAAGGCCAAGAACAATGATTTGAAGGCTGAGATCAATAAGATTGAGGAGCCGGTGAAGGAGGAGAAGGAGATGCCTGGTAAGAACAATGAAAAGGATCCTAAGAAGGAAGCCTATAAGGTGGACCCTAATAATATCATTGCCGTACAGAACGAAGTGCAGATCAATGCAGTGCCTAAGCCGGTGGTTAAGCAGAACGTTGAGAAAGTTGAACAGAAGGTAGAGCAGCAGCCGGAGGTGAAGCCCGCAGAAGCACCGAAGCATGAGGTGCAAAATGAAATCAGCAAAGCGAATGAGATGCAGATCGACGCCGAGAAAAAGCCGGAAGCTGAACCGAAGGTCGAGTCTAAGCCGGAAAAGGAAGTAGATCCTGCAAAGCTGGAGCAGGTTATCAATAACTATGAGAAGGCGCAGAATGATTTTGCGAACAAGAACAATATTATTGCTGCCGAGCATCTTTTGAAGAACAAACCGAAGCTCAGCGAAGAGGATATGGATGAGCTGCAGGATGCGTATGATAAGCAGAGTGAGAGCGAGAAGGAGCTGAGAGCCTTCCTGCCGGAAAGACTGGATGCGGATAATCACATTTCGATTCCGGATCTTATCAAGAATCAGATGCGCTTGGAGGAAGGCCGCCTGTCACCGCAGGAGAAAATGGAGCATTATCAGAATATCCTGAATCTGAAGGATCAGGATGGCGATAAGTACAGCAAGCAGCTGATGGACTACAGACAGAAGATTGCGAAGGAAGCCGGCAAGGAATTTGATAAGAAGCATCAGGATCCCGCAAAGCTCAGCTTCCTGAACAAGTCCGCCAACGCCATTGAGAAGGTGATGTGCGCTATGTGCAAGAATCCTCTCGGTATCGGTATTTTACTGGTGGCAGCGATCAATTTCCCGATGATGATTATCGGACTTCTGGCCTTTACCGCATGGAAGCGTAAGAGACCGGATCCGGCATACCAGAGGGCTTGGAAGGAGCAGAACCAGAGAGAGCTGGAGGCCAAGCGGCAGCAGATGGCGAAGACCTATAACTGTGATCCGAGTGAACTGAGTGACCGTGAGGTGACAAAGGCACTGAAGTCGGATTACGTAAACGATAAGGTAATGGAAGCGCTGGATGAGAAGCTGGAGAAGGATTCGAAGAAGCTGGTTGATAAGACCACCAAGAATTATGCAAAGGAGATCAGCAAGGAAAGCGGAGAAAAGTTCAGAGCCAGAGATTTGAAGAATCTTGCACGGAAGGAAATCAATCCGAGGAGGGGACTTCTGGACCTTGATACGAATCGTGAAGCGCGTCTCAGAGACAATATAAATAAAAAAGAAAGAGGACTTTCTGTCTAAAAAAATGATATCACACGCCGGCCCCGTCAGCCAAATCGACGGGGCCGGCTTTTTTCTGCGTCTTGTCTAAAGTGCGTCATTGTGATAAACTTTCTAACGAAAGAGAAAACAGAGATTTGTTCTTACTGATACAGGAGTTTTGTATGATAAAGAAATTACGGCGCGCATCGGCGCTTCTTTTATTGCTCTTGAGTTTTATGAGCTTTGGTTTTTCAGTGACCGGCTTTGCGGCACCGGTGCCGGGGCAGGACCTCGGGATTTTCAAGCTGACGGCCTACTGCCCCTGCAGCATCTGCTGCGGCGAATATGCGGGCGGCCCCACGGCCTCCGGCGTCTATCCAACGGCGGGGCAGACCATTGCAGTGGATCCGGATGTGATTCCGCTTGGGAGCTGGGTAGACATTTACCTGCAGGGCTATGGCTGGTGCCGCTTCCGGGCGGAGGATACCGGCAGTGCCATCAAGGGTAATGACATCGACATTTACGTGCCCATTCATGCCGCTGCAAATTTCGAACCCTTCAACGGCTATGCCCAGGTTCGCTATGTTGGATATTGAGACATTCCAAACCGGAATGCTTGACGGTATAAAATTTCATTTTTCTTATGCTCAGCTTTCTCTTAAACTGATTTTAATGGAGTACCTGGTCAGATAGGTACCCGAAAGAGATAATCAGGAGAAAAAGGAGAGCTATGAGCAGGTTAAGTATTGATACGAAAAACAATGCCCAGAAGACTGTGGAAGAGCTATACAAGGATCTGGAGCGCCGGATTCAGGCTTCCCAGCCGGGACTCTGCCCGGTGGATCTGGCGGAGGCCTTTCTGCATCTTTGCCATGCCCAGTCCTGCGGCAAATGTGTACCTTGCCGGGTGGGACTGACACAGCTGGAGCGGCTTATTGAGCGGGTGATGGACGGCAGTGCGGATATGAACACACTGGAGACCATTGAGAAGACAGCCGCCAGCATTTACTATTCCGCGGATTGTGCCATCGGCTCCGAAGCGGCCCGGATGGTATTGAAGGGTGTGAAGGGTTTCCGGGATGATTATGTGGAGCATATTCAGCACGGCCGCTGCAGGGCAAAGCAGAATCAGCCGGTGCCCTGTATGTTCCAGTGTCCGGCTCATGTGGACATTCCGGGCTATATTGCTTTGGTGCATGAGGGCAGATATCATGATGCGGTGCAGCTGATCCGGAAGGACAATCCCCTGCCGGCAGTCTGCGGTCTTATCTGTGAGCATCCCTGTGAAGTACGCTGCCGTAGAACCATGGTGGATGATCCGGTGAACATCCGCGGCCTGAAGCGTTTTGCCGTGGAGCATGAGGGGGAGGTACCGGCACCGGAGCGTATGAAGGCAACAGGAAAGAGAATTGCTGTGATCGGCGGCGGTCCCTCCGGTCTCAGTGCTGCCTACTATCTCAGTATCATGGGCCATGAGGTGACGGTCTATGAGCAGCGGAATCAGCTGGGCGGCATGCTGCGCTATGGCATCCCGGCCTACCGTCTGCCCAGAGAGGTCCTTGATCACGAGATTGAAGGCCTCAAGAAGGCGGGCTTCAAGACCTTCTGCAACACCTCCATCGGAAAAGATGTTTTCCTCGAGGACCTGCAGGAGCAGTATGACGCCATGTATATCGCCATTGGTGCGCATACGGACAAAAAGATCGGTATCGAGGGAGAGGATGCCGAGGGCGTCATTTCTGCCGTGGAAATGCTGCGGGCCATCGGTGACGACAATTACCCGGATTTCACGGGTCTCGACTGCGTGGTGGTCGGCGGAGGCAACGTGGCCATGGACGTGGCGCGTTCTGCCATTCGCCTGGGTGCAAAATCCGTTAAGGTGGCGTACCGGCGGCGTAAGAATGACATGACCGCTCTGCCGGAGGAGGTAGAGGGCGCCATTGCCGACGGCTGCGAGATCGTGGAGCTGCATGCACCGGTGCGTATCGAAAAGGATGAAAATGGGCACTGTGCGGCGCTGGTGGCACAGCCGCAGATGGTGGGTCCCATCCGCGGCGGACGTCCAAGCCCTGTGCCGGCAGATCTGCCTGAGGTGCATATGCACGCAGACCGGGTACTGGTGGCCATCGGACAGGGCATTGACTCCCAGAAGTTCGGTGAATTCGGCGGCATTAAGATCGAAAAGGGTGCGAGAATCAGCGCCATGGATACCTCGGAGTGCGATGCCAAGGACGGCATCTTTGCCGGAGGAGACTGCGTGACAGGACCGGCGACGGTCATTAAAGCGATTGCAGCCGGTAAGGTAGCCGCCGCCAACATTGACGAATTCCTGGGCTTCCACCACGAGATTCGTTCGGATGTGCTGCTGCCGCCGGTGCGCTTCGATGATCACATGCCCACGGGCCGCATCAATATGATGGAACGCCCGCCGCAGGAGAGATGCCATGATTTCAAGCTCATGGAATGCGGTATGACAGAGGAGGAGGCACGTCAGGAGTCCGGCCGCTGCCTGCATTGCGATCACTTCGGTTATGGTATTTTCAAGGGAGGCAGAGAAGCAAAATGGTAAATTGTACAATTGACGGAAGAACTGTTTCCGTGCAGGAGAGAACCACCATACTGGATGCGGCTGCCCAGGCGGGTATTCGCATTCCTACACTTTGCTTTTTGAAGGAGATCAACGAAATCGGTGCCTGCCGGGTCTGTGTGGTAGAGGTGGAGGGCTATGACCGGCTCTTTACGGCCTGCAACAACACGGTGGCGGAGGGCATGGTGATTCACACCAATTCCCGGAAGGCAAGGGATGCCCGTAAGACCAACGTGGAGCTGATCCTGTCGCAGCACAACACAAATTGTGCCATTTGTTCCCGTTCCGGCAACTGTACGCTGCAGCGCGTGGCCAATGATCTCAATATCCTCGACGTGCCCTTTGAGAAGATGCTGCCCCGGGAGAAGGGCTCGAAGACATTTCCACTGATCCGGGAATATGACAAGTGCATCAAATGCATGCGCTGTATTCAGGTCTGCGACAAGATCCAGAATTCTCATATCTGGGATGTGGTGAATACCGGCGCAAAGACCACGGTGGATGTGCGCGCCGTCTATCGTCTGGAGGATTCCAAGTGCGCCCTCTGCGGACAGTGCATCACCCATTGTCCGGTGGGTGCGCTTCGGGAGAGGGATGATACGGATCGTGTGCTGGAGGCACTGGAGGACCCGGAGAAGATCGTCATTGCCCAGATTGCACCGGCGATTCGCACCGCCTGGGGAGAAGAATTCGGCCTTACGGCAGAGCAGGCAACGGTGAAGCGGCTGGCTTCGGCCTTCAAAATCATGGGCTTTGACTATGTTTTTGATACGGATTTCACGGCGGATCTCACCATCATGGAGGAGGGCACGGAGTTCCTTAAGAAGCTGAAGAACCGTGAAACGGAGAAATTCCCCATGTTTACGAGCTGCTGTCCGGGCTGGGTCCGCTACATGAAGGGACATTATCCGGAGCTGATTCCGCAGGTGTCCACGGCAAAATCTCCGCAGCAGATGTTCGGTGCGGTGGCGAAGAGCTATTTTGCGGAGCTTCTGAAGGTGGATCCGTCGAAGATCTTCTGCGTATCCATTATGCCCTGTGTGGCGAAGAAGGCGGAGTGTGCCCTGCCCACCATGAAGGATGCGGAGGGTGACCCGGATGTGGATGTGGTGCTGACCACCAGAGAAGTAAACCGGCTCATTCGCTCGGAGCATATCGTGGCGTCGGAGCTGCCTGAGACCGAGTTGGATCTGCCCTTCGGTATCGGCTCCGGTGCGGGAAATATCTTCGGTGCCACCGGCGGCGTAATGGAGGCGGCTCTCCGGTCGGCATATTATCTTGTGACGGGTGAGAATCCGGATCCGGATGCCTTCCGGGAGCTGCGGGGAAATGAGGGCTGGAAGGAAGCTGAATTTGAAATCGCCGACACCAGGCTGAAGGTGGCTGTGGTGAACGGCCTTGGCAATACTGCCAGATTAATCGAGCAGCTGAAGAAGGGAAAAGTTCACTATGACTTCGTGGAGGTCATGGCCTGCCCCGGCGGCTGTGTCGGCGGCGGCGGACAGCCGATTCATGACCAGCAGGAGATGGCGGGTCTCCGGGCACCGACCCTGTATCGGCAGGATGCTGCCGGCCCCTTGCGCTTCTCCCATGAGAACGAAGCGGTGCAGACCTTGTACAGGGACTATCTGGGCGAGCCCATGTCCGAGCGGGCAGAGGCGCTCCTCCACACCGATCATACGGGCTGGGAAATGCCGTTTTGAGGAAGAGCAAGCTTCTGATTTCTACAATTCTTTCCTGCGTTGGCTTGTTAAAACAATAACAACTACAAGCTGATTCAGGAAAGGAGATTTCGGATATGAATTACACATGCATGCAGAATGTGAAGCTTCTGGTCGGAGAGGGGTGTCACGCGGAGATCGGTACGGCACTGAAGGAGGCCGGATACAGGAAGGCCTTCGTGGTATATGACACAGGTGTGAAGGCCGCCGGCATCATCGGTCAGGTGCTGAGCAGTCTGGAGGCCGCCGGTCTGTCCTATACGGAGTTCGACAAGGTGCTTCCGGATCCGCCTGCAGACGTGGTTAATGAAGGCGGTGCGGCCTGTATCGCGGCCGGCTGCGACTGCGTGATCGGCATCGGCGGCGGCAGCGCCATTGATACGGCCAAAGGCATTAACATCCTCCGCGTAAACGGCGGCAGTATTCTGGAGTATGCCGATCCTAAGAAGGAGATGAAGAAATCGCTCGGCCTTATGAGCGTGCCGACAACCTCCGGCACGGGCTCGGAGCTGTCCAACGGTCTGATCATCTCGGATACGGAGCATAACAGCAAGGTGGCAATTCTTGTGGTGAACGGCATGAGTGAGTTTGCTGTGATTGATCCGGCATTTTCCGCCGGCATGCCGAAGGGCCTGACCATCATGACCGGCCTCGATGTCTTTTCACATGCGGCAGAGGGCTTCACGTCGATTCTTGCCAATCCGATGACCGATATGATCACAAGCTCGCTCATGCGGACAGTGGTGGAATATCTTCCGCGGGCGGCAGCGGACGGCAGTGACATGGAGGCGCGGACAAAAATGCATGTGGCGGCCTCTCTCGGCGGCTGGATGCTGGCCAACGCAAGTGCTCATGTCGGACATTCTCTTGCGCATGTCATCGGCGGCATGTACCATATTCCGCACGGTGCCTGCTGTGCCTATTCCCTGCCGGTTGTGCTGGAGCTGATCAGCGAGAAACTCCCGGAGAAGGTGAAGACCATCGGCAGCATTCTCGGTGCGGACTACGACGGTACGGAAAATGCTGCAGAGATCGGTGCAAAGGCGGCTGCGGCGTATCGGAAATTTGCGTATGAGACCGTTGGCGTGAAGCCGATACAGGAATATATGCACAGTGAGCCGGACAAGGAAATGCTGGCGGCGCGGGTGCCTGTGGAACCGCTGGCGGTGCTGACCCCTGTCGCAGTGACCGAGGAAAATGCCCGGGTGATGATTGACAAGATCTTTGCATAGTTCCGATTTTTACAATTTTTTCGCATAAAAAAAGCTATACTACAGAGCATGAAGCAGATAAAGGCGTCTGGATGGAAGAAAATTCCGTTCGGGCGCCTTTTCGTTTCAGCAGGAGAACCGCTTTGATCCGAAGATGCGCACTCCGGAATGAAAGCACGACAGGAAAGGAAAATGAGTTTATGTCAGGAAGAATTGCAGAGCATCCGATCCTCGGCGTTCAGGAGAAGGGAGCACCGGTTACATTTACCTTCGATGGCAAGGAAACCGAAGGAAGAGAAGGAGAACCCATTGCCGCAGCATTGAAGGCTGCCGGCTACATGGTACACAGATACACGAAGAAGGAACACAAGCCGCGCGGCATTTTCTGTGCCATCGGAAGATGTACGGACTGCGTAATGGTGGTAGATGGCGTACCAAATGTGCGCACCTGCATTACCCCGCTGAAGGCCGGCATGGATGTGCGGACACAGTACGGCGTCAGCGACAAGCCCTTTGAAGAGCAGTAAGGAGGACAGAGGATGAAAAGATATGATTTGATCATTGTCGGTGCCGGTCCCTCCGGACTCTCTGCCGCCATTGAGGCTGCCAAAAGAGGACTGAAGACCGTTGTATTCGATGAAAATGAGAAGCCGGGCGGACAGCTGTTTAAGCAGATTCATAAGTTCTTCGGCTCCAAGGAGCACAGGGCAAAAATCCGTGGCTTCGTGATCGGGCAGCAGCTGCTGGATGAGGCAGACAAGGCCGGCGTGGAGGTTGTGCTGAACGCCACCGTCATTGGCCTCTATCAGGATAAAGAGGTTGTGGTGAAGCAGGGCGACGGTATCTGCCACTATAAGGGAGATGCCGTCATCATCGCCACCGGCGCTGCGGAAAATATGGTGACCTTCCCGGGCTGGACACTTCCCGGCGTCATCGGTGCCGGTGCAGCCCAGACTATGATGAACCTGCACGGCGTGCTTCCCGGAAAGAAGGTGCTGATGCTCGGATCCGGAAATGTCGGCCTGGTGGTTTCCTTCCAGCTGCTGCAGTGCGGCTGTGATGTCGTGGCACTGGTGGATGCGGCGCCGCGCGTGGGCGGCTACGGTGTGCATGCCGCAAAGGTGGCACGGACTGGCGTTCCCTTCTACCTTTCTCACACGATTGTGAAGGCAGAGGGTGAGGATTGTGTGACCGGCGTGACCATTGCCGAGGTGGATTCACATTTCCAGTTTATTCCGGGTACGGAAAAGCACTTCGATGTGGATACCATCTGCCTGGCGGTCGGACTTTCCCCGATGTCGCAGCTTCTCAAAATGGCCGGTTGCAAAATGGAGGACAATCCGAAGCGCGGCGGTCAGGTACCGATCTGCGATGAATGCGGCAGAACCTCGCTTCCGGGCGTGTTTGTTGCCGGCGATGTCTCCGGCATTGAGGAGGCTTCCTCTGCGATGATTGAAGGCCGGATGGCCGGCATTACCGCAGCGGAGTATCTCGGATACATAGAGAAGACTGAGCTGGACAGTGAGCTCACGACGCTTGAGAATGCATTGGACGGTCTGCGGCAGGGCATGTTTGCACCGAAGAACCGCGGCAAGCAGATCGAAACCACTGAAGAGGGCATTCCCATTTCCGAGAGCCTCCTGAAGCACGGCTTTGTGGCTGATGATGAGATCGAGCGTTTCCCGGGTGTGACCCATAAGGCCGGCATTCATCCGATCATGGAGTGTACGCAGAACATTCCCTGCAATCCCTGTCAGGATGCCTGCCCGAAGAAGTGCATTTCCATCGGCGCAAACATTACCTCACTTCCGATTGTTGTGGACGGCTCCGAATGCATCAACTGCGGCATGTGCGTGGCAAGCTGCTCCGGACAGGCCATCTTCCTGGTGGACGAGGATGCCGGCGACGGCACCGCAACCGTGACATTGCCGTATGAATTCCTGCCGCTTCCGGAGGCCGGCGCCAAAGGCATTGCACTTGGCAGAAACGGTCAGAAGGTTTGTGACGCAACCGTGGTTTCCGTGAAGAGCAGCAAGGCCTATGACAAGACGAATCTGCTGACGATGCGTGTACCGAAGGAATATGCCATGAAGGCACGTTTCTTTAAGATGAGCTAGAGAGGAGAGGCAGGATGAATGCAGTAAATGACAGATCAAGAGAGCTGGCTCCTTTTGTGCCGGCCAAGGATGATGATATGCTGATCTGCCGATGTGAGGAGATCACAAAGGGAGAAATTCGGCGGGCCGTACATGACGGCATGTGGACCATGACGGAGATCAGAAGATATCTTCGCACCGGCATGGGACTCTGTCAGGGACAGACCTGTGCAAAGCTGGTGAAGGGAATCGTGGCAAGAGAGCTGGGCGTGTCTCCGGCGGAGCTGGAGCCGGCAACCTCCAGAGTGCCCATGAGACCCATTGAGATGCATGTATTTGCAAATGAGACAGCGGAGGGCGGAGCACATGAATAAAACGGCAGAAGTCATTGTGATCGGCGGCGGCATCATCGGCTGCGCCGTCAGTTATTACCTCGCAAAAAGAGGCGTACAGGTTTTGTGCCTGGAGGGTTCAGACCATTTCGGAAACGGCGGCTCCAGCCGGAACGGCGGCGGTGTCCGTCAGTCCGGCCGGGATCCCCGGGAGCTGCCCCTCGTGATGTATGGCATCCAGAATTTTTGGCCGACGCTTTCCGAGGAGCTGGAGGTGGACTGCGAGTACCATCAGGACGGAAACCTGAGACTCGGCAAGACCGAGAAGCACAAGCAGATCCTGACCGGTCTCACAGAGCGGGCACAGAAGGTGGGACTCGATGTACGGATGATCGACGGCGATGAAGTGCGCCGCATCAATCCCTATCTTTCCGACGAGGTTACCTGCGCCAGCTGGTGTCCGACAGACGGTCATGCCAATCCGTTGACAACCACATTGGGCTACTATAAAATGGCCAGAAAACTGGGCGTTCATTTCATTTCCGGTGAGGAAGTGATTGAGCTTCGGATGGTGAAGGGCAAGCTTCGGAAGGTGATTTGTGCTTCCGGCGATGTTTTTGAAGGCGAGACCGTGGTGCTGGCTGCAGGCTACGAGTCGAGAGCCATTGCCGGAACCGTCGGCATTGACATTCCGATGCAGAGGGCAATGCTGGAGGCACTGGTAACCGAGGCGGAGCCGCATATGTTCGATCAGATGCTGGGCACGGCAGAGGCGGACTTCTACGGCCACCAGACCAAGCACGGCTCTTTTGTCTTCGGCGGTTCTTCGGGCCTTGAGGGCTTCACAAAGGACAACGGAACGCCCATCTGCTATGCAAAAACAGCACCCTGCATCTGCCGCGGCATCATGAAGTACTTCCCGGATCTTGCGAATGCGAAGATCGTTCGTACCTGGGCAGGTTGGATGGACCGCTGTGCGGACGGCGTGCCGGTGCTGGGAAATGTCGGCGAGGTGCCGGGACTGGTGCTGGCCTGCGGCTTCTCCGGCCACGGCTTCGGTATCGCACCGGGTGCGGCTGAACAGCTCGCGGAGCTGATCACCACCGGAAATACGAAGATTGACATCAGTGCGCTGCGTTACGACCGCTTCAAGGCCAAGATTTAAAGGAAACAGTAGCTGTTCAGTATCGTCGCAGTGCTGAACAATTACGGGAGACTGCCTATGCTCTGGAAAAAGGACCGGCTGCGTCCGACACAGCCCTATCTGGTTTTCGATACGAGGGATTTCTATCAGGAAATCTATCTCCGGCAGGGAATTTCTCATTTCTACAGCTGCCGGATCATAGACGACAAGCCGCTTCGCATCGTGCCGGACGGCTGCATTGACCTCTTTTTCGAATATGAAAGAGACAAAATGCAGGGCTATGTCTGTGGAACGAATCTCACCTATGGTGAAGAGCACTGGTACGGGCGGCAGGAGGTTTTTGGCGTACGTTTTATGCCGGGGGTGCAGCCGGAGCTGATCCGCTGCAGCATGCGGGAGCTGCTGGGGCGGAAAATTCCGATTGAGGAGGTGCTGACGGGCGGCTCCGAATGGCTGACGGCACTGGCGGCGGAAACCGATTTCTATCAGCGCATCCGCATTTTCCTCGAAGCCTATACCCGAGCGGAGAAACGAAAGCAGAAGCCCTACGGCAAGGCGGAAATGGTGCAGTCGGTGAAGCAGCTGGTCTATCAGTCTGACGGAAAGATCCGGGTCGGGCAGATCGGCGAGGAAACCGGCTACTCCGAGCGGTATATCAACAAGGCGTTTCTTGAGGAAATGGGCTTTTCCCCGAAGACCTTCTGCAAGATCATACAGTTTCAGCGGGCGCTGGAGTTTCTGAACTACGGTGCGCCGGACAAAATGACGGATGCGGCCATGTTTCTGGGCTACTATGATCAGGCACAGTTCATCCACGACTTCTCGAAATATGCGGGCACAACGCCTAGGCGGTATCTGAAGCTGGTGGAAGAACAGAATTATCAGAACAGAATAACGGATGTGTAGAGGACAAAGGCGTCTGACGAAAATCGTCAGGCGCCTTTGCTTTCATTTCAGGAGAGGAGAAAACACTATGGGCTTTTCGAAAATCGAGGTCATTACCTCCATGAACCGCCTGAGCAGTCTGAAGACCGCCCTCAGCAAGCTGGGTGTCAGCGGCATGACGGTGATTCAGGCCATTGGCTGCGGCGTACAGAAGGGCACCTTTGAGTACGAGCAGGTCATGCACAAGGAGATGGAGCTTCTGCCGAAGCAGCTGATCTTTGTGGTGGTGAAGGATGACATGATCGACAAGGTGGTGGATACCATCAAGAAGGAGCTGTATACGGGACATATCGGAGACGGCAAGATCTTCATTACACCGCTTTCCAATGTGATCCGCGTCCGTACCGGAGAAGAGGGTGAGGACGCATTGTAAACAGGAGGAAATCATATGGAAAAAAAGCTTGGACTCATGAGTGTGATTTCCACAGGAGTAGGACTGATTGTGGCTACCAGCTGCCTGATGTCTCTGGGACAGGGGGCCGGGGCGCTGGGCATCGGCTTCATTGCCGCAATGGTTATGGCCTGCGCGATTAATATCTGCACGGCGCTGTCCATGGCGGAGCTCAATGCCCTGATGCCGAACCTGACCGGCGGACTCGCCCAGTATACGCTGGCGGGCTTCGGTCCCTTCGTCACGATTGTCACCATGGTGGGCGGATATCTGGTCTGCCAGGCCATCGCCGGCTCCGGGGAGTGTGCCATGTTCGGCAATGCCGTGAATTCCGTATTTCATACCGGCATTCCTTCAAATGTGCTCTGTATCCTGCTGCTTCTCGTGCTGATCACGGCGAATCTTCTGGGCATTGACATGTTTGCTAAGGTGCAGAATCTCGTGGTGTACGGTCTGGTGGCTTCGCTCACACTGATGGGACTTCTGGGCGTCCTGGGACTCGGTACCGGCAGCACGGTAGCACAGTCCATGAATCTCGCGGGCTCATTTGCGGACACCACTTCCATGCTGGGACTTGCCTTCTTCCTTTTCATCGGCAGTGAATTTGTCATTCCGATTTCCTGCAACGTGAAGAATGCACGGCGGAACATTCCGCTCGGTATGGTGCTGAGTCTTCTGATCATTCTGGTGATGCAGATTCTGGTGGTCTGCGGCATGGGAAGATACTGCAGCTGGTCGGAGCTTGCGGCGAGTGCTTCTCCGCATATCCTATACGGCAATGCGCTCTTTGGGTATGCCGGTTCGATATGGATGATTCTGGTCTCGGTCTTCGCGGTCATCAGCACCGTAAATTCCGCCATCAGTTTTCTGTCCTACATGTGTGCCGGCATGGCGAAGATCGGACTGATGCCGGAGATTTTCCTGAAGAAGAACCGACGGGGCGCGGATTACGTCGGCATCCTGCTGATCGGCGCGATTATGATCGGGGTAAATGCTACCGGGCTCTCGAGCAGTGACTCGCTGTCCTTCATGATTACGCTGGCAATCGTGTTCTGGATGGTCTCCTACGTCATTGAAAACATTAACGTGCTGATCTTCCGGAAGCGGCTTCCGAAAGCCCCACGAACCTTTAAGGTACCCTTCGGACCGCTGATTCCGATTCTGGGCATCATCGGAAATATATTTATGATTTTACATATTGACGGAGATCCGGCAGTCCGGCTCCGGATCTATCGGATCGACGGCGTGATCTTTCTGCTGCTGGCGGTTTATGCGGCAGTCTGGTGCCGCTGCAGGCTGAAGAAGCCGATGTTTAAGCCGCTTCGGGTGCACGAGGTCATGGCAATGGAGAATGACCTGTATCTGGCAGCCCACCACAAAAAGGTCGGCAGCACAGCTGTGTCGGAGAACTGACTTCCGGCATCATTTACATAGGCAAACACCGCTTTTTCGGCGGCGCATTTTATAAACAGGAGGAAATGAGAAAATGGAATATCCTAAGGTTGAGTTACTGTATCTGAACGAAGATGACATGATTGCAGCAGGTGTGAAGGACATGAAGGGCTGCGTGGAGGCCATGGAGGAAATGTTCAAGCTGATGAAGGTGGGAAACTACCGGATGGGCGGCGCCAACGGCAACTCCCACGGCAGCATGGTGATGTTTCCGGCAGAATCTCCCTTCCCGGAGATGCCGGTGGACGGCCCGGACCGCCGTTTCATGGCCATGCCGGCTTACCTCGGCGGCAAATTCGATATGGCCGGCGTGAAGTGGTACGGCTCCAATGTGGCGAATAAGGAGAAGGGACTGCCGCGTTCCATCCTCATGCTGACGCTGAACGATAAGGACACGGGTGCACCCCTGGCTTTCATGTCCGCCAACATTTTATCCGCCTACAGAACCGGCGCGGTTCCCGGTGTCGGCTTCAAATACTTTGCAAGAGAGGATGCGGAAACCATCGGCATTGTCGGTCCCGGCGTGATGAGCAAGACGGCTCTGGCAGCAGCCCTTGCGGTACGTCCTACGATCAAGACGGTAAAGGTCAAGGGCCGCGGCAAGGCTTCCCTCGAGAAGTTTGTTGCACATGCAAAGGAAGAGTATCCGGAGCTGAATATCTATGCCGTAGAGACCATGGAGGAGGCTGTGCGGGATTCCGATATTGTTTCGGTTTCCACGTCCACACCCACCGGCGATCCGGCACTCTATCCCTATATCGCAGAGGAGTGGATCAAGCCGGGTGCCATCATCGAGTCTACAGCGGCACTTCGCTTCGATGACGATTTCATCATCAACAGAGCACGTACCGTGACCGATAACATCATGCTCTATGAGGCGTGGGAGGAGGAAATGAAGCCGAACGCATACAACACGATCCCGATCCCGGCAGTGCATGTGGAGGACCTCATCGCAGAGGGGAAAATGAAGCCGGAGCAGATCGATGATCTCGGCGACATACTGCTTGGAAAGCTTCCGGTACATCGGAAGAAGGATGAGATCGTCATCTATTCCGTCGGCGGCATGCCCACAGAGGATGTGGCCTGGGGCACGATTGTTTACCGCAACGCCCTTGAGCGCGGCATCGGCACGAAGCTCAAGCTCTGGGATAAGCCCAAGATGATGGTATAAGACTTCAATCGAGAATGAGACGCTGAATGCAAAAGAACCGCTCCTGCATCGTGCAGGGGCGGTTCTTTTGCTACGCAAAGCCGAAAAACGTAGTATAATACACCAAAATGTTGATGCTGAGGATACTTATGAGATGACATCTGGAACCGTTAAGGGCAGAGGGAGGTGCGGAGTGACACTGCAGCAATTGAACTATTATGTGACGGCAGCGGAATGCGGCAGCATTTCTGCGGCGGCGGAGAAGCTGTTTGTTTCACAGCCGAGTCTCAGCAATGCGATCCGCAATCTGGAGGAGGAGATGGGCATCACGGCCTTTGCGAGAACCAATAAGGGCGTTGTGCTGACCCGGGACGGCGAGGAGCTTTTATCGCTCTCCAGAATGCTGCTGGAGCAGGCGGATATCATGAAGGGGCATTTCGGAAAGGGAGAGCAGAGAAGTCCGAAGTTTTCGGTTTCCTGCCAGCATTATTCCTTTGCGGTAAATGCTTTCGTGGACCTGGTGAAGAAGTATGACGCGGATCAGTACAGCTTCATCCTGCGGGAGACCCAGACCGGCGAAATCATTGATGATGTGGCGGACGGGAAAAGCGAAATCGGCGTCATTTACCTGTCAGACAGCAATGAAGAGGTGCTGAACAAGCTGCTGAAGAAGAATGCATTGTCCTTTGAGCTGTTGTTTACGGCGCAGCCGCATGTCTTTATCAGCCGTTCGCATCCGCTGGCTCAGCAGGACTGCATCGAGATTGCGGCGCTGAAGGCATTTCCCTATCTGGTATATGAGCAGGGAGAACGAAATTCCTTCTACTTTTCGGAGGAATTTCTGAGCGTACTGGACTTTCCAAAGCACATTCAGGTACGTGATAGGGCCACGCTGTTTAACCTGATCATCGGCCTGAATGGCTTTACGGTATGCTCGGGCGTGCTGGATCCGAAGCTGAACGGCGACAGCATCGTGGCGCGGCCGCTGGCATCGGACTGCGTAATGCGGATCGGCATCATTCGAAAGCAGAGCACGCTGCTCAGCAAATACGCCGAGGATTATATCACGGCGCTGAAGGAGCATCTGGCTGTCTGAGACTATGGTTGGGTGCTTTTTCGTTCGGCAAGACCCTTGTATAGGGCTGTCGCGGTATCACATCTTTTTTTAATATGTCGATGGTTTCCCGGATGAGGGGGAGAAGCTTGGTTTCCTCCCGCCATGCAGCGGCACATGGCCGTGTTCTGGGTACATCCGGCAGGATGCAGTAATCCAGATTGTTCTGCTGATCCCAGGCTGGAATGCTCTTCAGAATGGCTGCAGAGACGAGCTGTACACCAAGCCCCTCGTTCGTGAGCTTCAACCCGGTGGACATCATGTCAATCACAATGCTGTTCTTTGGCTGAATGCCGTAATGGCCGACCATACGCTGAAAGCTGTGGTACATGCCGTTGGCAGAGGACGGGGCAATGAAGGGAAGACCCTGAAGCTTTTCCGGATCCAGAAGATAAGGATTGTCCGGTGAATTGCGAGCACGTTCTTCCCGCGGAACCAAGCCAAATTTCTTATGCGCAGTCAACAGAACCTGCTCTTCCGAAATCAGTTCTGTAACGAGCGGGATTTCGCTGCAGGGGATTAGAGTTCCGATGGCCAGATCAATAGAAGATTTTTCCAGCTGACGCTGTAGATAATGCTCAGCGCCGAGGGAAATCACAAAATTCATTTCCGGATGTCTTTCCGACAAAATTCGCAGCAGAGGCGGCAGCCAGTAGTGACCTCTTACGCGGGCGGAGCCGATGCGGAAGGTCTGAGCGGGATCCTGAACCGTCCTTAGCTGGCCGCGCAGAAGCTGTTCCTCTTCGGAGATTTCTTTCATTTTCTCAATATACAATCTTCCGGCAGGTGTAATGGCAACCGGATTTTTTTTTCGATCAAAAAGCTTTACCCCCAGATTTTCTTCCAGACGGTTCAGATACATCGTCAATGTCGGCTGGGAAATATACAGTTTTTTTGCAGCACGCGTTATGTTCTGTTCCTCGGCAATGGCCAGCACATAATCAAGCTTTTCGTAAAGCATAGCCCCTTCTTTCTTGTCTATAACTCACAAAATAATGGACATAAATTTGGCGAAATGACACCATTGAGCACAAATTATAAATAAACTTTATTGACTGCGCAAATAAACGGTATTAGACGCATGATATACCCTGGATTATGATGACATTACGATGAAAAAGCAAGAGGAATATAAATTATTTTGATTGCTGAAGCATTCGGAAATGCTGTGAACGGAAGGGAGTGTGATTATGAAAATCACAGATGTGCGGGTGGAGCATTACCGCTGGCCGAAGGCGAAGCCAATCGCCAACGGTAAACATACCTATACCCACAATGATCTGAATCTGCTCGTTATTGATACGGACGAGGGGATTACCGGGTATGGATGCAGCTGGGCCATTGAATTCGCCGAAAGTATGGGGAAGGCGATCATTGGCATGGATCCGCTCTGCAATGAACAGATCTTTGCCAGGACCTATGTGCCGAAGTTTATCGGCCGCAGAGGAACCAGTGCCAAAACAGTATCGGCTATCCAGCAGATTCATGTACATCTGGATTGCGCTGTTCCAAATGTGAATTTTGCGGAGT
>CAZJQX010000008.1:0-4695 GCA_964548305.1 uncultured Lachnospiraceae bacterium | reverse complement strand
CAGCAGATTCATGTACATCTGGATTGCGCTGTTCCAAATGTGAATTTTGCGGAGTTCTATCCGCCGCAGTACGATGCTAAGGTGTATGAAGCTTTTCAGAATCCGGTAATTTTTAATGCAGACGGTACGGTGAGTCCATCGGAGGCACCGGGCGCGGGACTGGACATTAACCGGGATGCGCTGGCGGATTTCCGTGTGAAGTGAGGTTAACAATGAAAATAACAGATTTTAAAGTATTGCGTGCCAATCGCGCGGTATATTGCAAGATTTACACAGATGAGGGAATTATCGGCCTGGGTGAGAGCGGCGCATGGGGCTTTCTGGAGGCATCTGCCCAGGCAATGCAGACGATGTCGGAGTATCTGATCGGGAAGAACCCGCTGGATATTGAGCATCATTGGCAGTATCTTTATCGCTATTCGCATTTTCGAGGCGCAGCTGTTATGGGTGCGATGTCTGCCATTGATATTGCGCTTTATGACATTGCCGGAAAATATTTTCATGTGCCGGTGTATCGTCTTTTGGGCGGAAAATGTCGCGATAAGGTGCGGGTTTATAATCACACGGCCGGCCGCACGGAAGAGGAGCTGGTGGCAAATGCCGTCAAGGGCGTGGAGCAGGGCTATACGGCCCTGGGGCATTTGAATCCCTATCTGGATGAGCCGAGAACGGATCCGTTTCGTGATGGAAATGCTGCTTTGCTGTATAAGGCGGAGCGTCGCATTGCAAAGGTACGGGAAGCAGTTGGTGAAGAGGTAGATCTTTGTCTGGAGCTGCACCGGCGGCTGGAGCCCGGGCTTGCGGTTCAGTTGTCGGCAAGACTGGAGCCGTATAACCCGATGTTTCTGGAGGATCCGATTCGCCCGGACAATTTTGATGAGATGGGACATGTTGCGGCACAGTGTCGGATCCCGATTGCGACCGGTGAACGGATCAATACCTATCATGAATTCGAAATGCTTCTCGAACGCAATGCCTGCAGCTATGTGCGGGCTTCGCTGGGCGTGTGCGGCGGATTTACCGGTGCAAAAAAGATTGCAGCCATTGCGGAGGCCCATCATAAGAGCCTTGTTCCGCACAATCCGTGCAGTCCGGTGATGACAAATGCGGTTCTGCAGTTTGTAGCTGCCACGGATAATATTGCGATTACCGAGTATCCGAATCCGTTCGCAGCGTCTACGGCGGATCATTTGACGGGAAGCGGTGTGAAGCTTCGCCAGTGTGATATGGTGGATCACATACCTGCGTTTAAGGATGGTTATCTGCCTGTTCCGGAGGAACCCGGTATCGGCATAGATGTCATTCCTGATCTGGAGGAGAAATTCCCGTTCCGACCGCATCAGGTAATGACCCGTCTGAATGAAGATGGATCGATCTGTGACCAATAATGCGCAGAGGAAAGGAAAAATATGAGTACACAGCTTATTATCTGTCTTGTGATTTTTGTTCTGACCTGTATCGGCTATATGACCGGTGTCTGGAGTCTCGGAACCGTTGCAATGACCTCACTTGTGGCGCTGTCACTGAGCGGCTGCCTTGAGGCGAAGGATGCAATCGGCTATTTCGCAAACAATAATGTTATTATGATCGGTGCCATGAGTGTAGTGGCGGCCGGCTTCAATCGCACCAGGTTCTGTACGGATCTGGCGACGAAAATTTCCAATTTGGCCAAGGGAAGCCTTTCGAAGGTTCTTCTGATGTACTGCATTCTCGCTATGCTTTTGTCCCAGATGGTGCAGAGTCCGGTGGTGGTGTTCGGTATTGTTGCACCGCTTTGCATGGCTTCTGCCGAAAGCATGGGCATTTCCAAGGCGAAGATTTCGCTTCCGCTGGGTATCGTTGCCATCGCTACCTGCTGTACGCTTCCGATCGGTACCGGTGCAACGCAGGCAGCAGAGTTGAATGGGTATATTGCTTCGTATTACGAGAAACTGACTGATTTTACAGGCACAATGCCGGTAATGGGATTCTTTGATCCAATGAAGGCACGTCTCCCGATGCTGATTTTCAGCGTGATTTACTGCGCCTATGTAATGCCAAAGTTCTGTCCGGATAAGACGCCTGCAGTGACCGCAGAGGGCGGACAGAAGAAGGCTGCTGCAAAGGAATCGCTTCCGGCTTACGCAGAGCTTGCTGGCATCGTGATTTTCTTTGGTGTAGCCGTTGCGCTGATGCTGCAGGCAAATGTACTTAAAATGCTGCAAATCTGGCAAATCTGCATTATTGGTGCAGTACTGATGATCATGTTCGGTGTTTTAAAGCCGAAGGAGGCGGTACAGGCAATACCGGTCAGCATGCTGCTTCTGATTATCGGCGCTTTGGCTATGGCGGGTGCTCTTTCTGCAACCGGTACCGGCGACTTCATTGGCGGCGGCATTGCCAAGATTGTTGCGGTGGTAAACAATAACTACATTGTCGGACTCATTTTCTTTGCGGTTCCGTTCATTCTCACACAGTTCATGTCAAACCGCGGTGCAATGCTGATCTTTATTCCGATTGCGATTGCAACCTGCTATCAGAACGGCGGTGATCCGCGCGGACTGATCATTCTGATCCAGGCGGGTGCGCTGACAGCCTTTATGACGCCGATGGCTACAGGTGCGGTTCCGTACATGATGGAATACGGCGGATACAACCAGAAGGACCTTTTGAAGTGCGGTTGGTTGTATGCGATTCTGGGATGCATCATTTCCGTTGGATGGATTATGACGATTATGCCGGTACTGTAAGAGCTGCTGATTTGCGAAAATTCAAAACGCCCCTGCATTATGCAGGGGCGTTTTTTGCTGACTGTTTATCTTTAACTGGTTGTCCAATCCATGATAACTTCATTTGCCAGCTCCTGAATCCGCGGCCATTCGGCTTCGGCGCAGTGGTCATAGACGCCGACGAGATAGAAGCCGGCGGCGCTGGCGGTTTCTGCGGCGTGGAGTGCATCCTCGTAGACGGCGACGTCGGCGGGATTTTCGGCGCCGAGTCGCTGCATTGCCGCGAGGTAGACATCGGGGCGGCTCTTTCCGACCCCGACCGTCTCGCAGGACAGCAGAAACTCAAAATAATCCTTCACCCCCAGACGGCTGAGACAGAGATCAATGAGCGGAGCGCCTGTTGCGGAGGCCACGCACATTTTCACGTTGTTCTGCCGGAGCTTTTCGAGATAGTCGCGGACACCCGGCTTCAGCGGGACATCTGTGCTGTAGTGATGCTTCATGAAGCGCTCAATTTCCGCCATGATCAGCTCCGGTGTGGCCTGTATGCCGAAGCGGTCTACGAAGAGGCGGGAGGTATCGCTTACGGTGGACGTCTTGATGCGCATCATCAGCTCCGGTGTGAGCGCCTCCTCCGGAACGCCGCAGCTCAGGAGATATTCGCCGGCTGCATTTTCCCAGAAGCCCATGGAATCCGTCAGGGTTCCGTCCATATCAAAGATTGCAAATTTTTTATCCATGAAAATTCTCCAATGCTCCATGATGAGCGTTATCCATGCTCCGAAATGGCAGAAAAGTCTGCGCATAGAAACGACTATAGCAAGTTGCGGGGAATAAGTCCAGTGACATCTTGTGGTGCGGACGGATTCCGAGCTGGCGCAAAGAACTGTTTGCATAGAAGCGGGAGGGCAGTCGGCCATAGCTTTAAACTATGACCAACTGCTTTTTATAAGTATTATTCGAAAAGAATGAAAGATGCTAGACTCGGTGCATGTAAAAACGGCCGACAAACGTTTGCTTTGCACGGCTATATGAGGAGGACAAAAATGAGCGATTTGCATGCACCCTTTCGATATGATTACGTTGGCAGCTTTCTGCGCCCGGCGCGCCTGAAGGAGGCAAGAAGAGCCTATGAGGCGGGAACACTCGATCAGGCGGGACTTACTGCCGTAGAGGATGACTGCATCCGTGAGCTGGTGGGAAAGATCAAGGCACTTGGCTATCACGTGATCACTGATGGTGAGTTCCGCCGTTCCACCTGGCATCTGGACTTCATGTGGGGCTTCGAAGGCATTGAACATCGGAAGACGGTGGAGGGAAATACAACTTTCAACGCGGAAGCGGCCATGATCGATGATACCTATATGGTAGGAAAGATTTCGGTGAAGAATCACCCCTTTGTTGAACATTTTAAGTTCGTGAAGGCGCTGGAGGATGAGAATACGGTGGCAAAGCAGACCATTCCGTCACCGGGACAGTTCTATGCGTACTTTACCGGCGCGGAGCTCCTTGGCGATACACTGGCGATTTACGGAACCGAAGAGGCCTTCGCAGAGGATGTGATCAAGGCCTACGGTGAGTTTGTGCAGGAAATCTATGCGGCAGGCTGTCGGAATCTGCAGCTTGATGACTGCGTATGGGGCGGCATGGTGAATCCGAAGCTTGCGGAGGCGCTGACCGGACGGAAGGGAGAGGCGCTTGAGAGGTACAAGGCGCTGATTCTCAAGCTGAACAATGAAGTGATTGCCCAGGCGCCGGCGGACCTCACGGTGAACACGCACGTCTGCCGCGGTAATTATCATTCTACCTATTTCAGCTCAGGTGCTTACGACGGCGTAGCAGACCTTCTGTTCGGGGAGGAGCATGCCAATGCCTTCTACCTCGAGTATGACGACGAGCGCTCCGGCGGCTTCGCACCGCTGGCAAAGGTTTCCGGCGAGAAGAAGGTGGTGCTTGGACTTGTGACCACAAAGACGCCGGCCCTTGA
>CAZJQX010000007.1:46511-49564 GCA_964548305.1 uncultured Lachnospiraceae bacterium | reverse complement strand
CAGCTAAGCACAAAAAAACTTCGGGGAGAACCGAAGTTTTTCTGCACACTTAAGTTGAGTCTATTTATTTCAGGAGATTTACCAAAACGCACATGCTTATGGTCAGGAGGACATGGCGCCCGGTACAGCGGAACCCGGAGGAGAACCGGAAACCGCTTGGTTAGTGAAAACTAACCCGTGACCATAAGATAGCATAAACTAACTACAGTGTCAACAGAATTTTCTGAAAAGTTCAAAAAAATCCCAGAAACTTGCTGGGATTTGGACAGTCAATAAAGTTTTGAAATTTTTTCAAAAAGCTGTTGACAAGAAAAGGGGGATTTGCTAATATAAGCGAGTCGCAAGTGAGAAGCGAGCGACAGAAAAATAAAACATTGCGCGAGTAGTAGAGTGGTACTACGTCTCCTTGCCAAGGAGAAGGTCGCGGGTCCGATTCCCGTCTCGCGCTCGAAAGAAAAGAGCACTGCAATTGCAGTGCTCTTTTCTTTCGAGGGATTATTGAAAAACATAAATTTGATAATAAACGAGAGGGGCAAGGAGAGAGAAGGCTTCCACAGCAGGGAAACAGCCACTTACAGACGAGTCTTAGTGTGCTCCACAAGGACTCCAGGTCCTGGAGGCGAAGAACGGAGCACTTTTCATCAAGAAAAGTGCGCTCGTATCAAGCCTCTGCTTTTACTATAGTCAAAATCTTCCTGTATGTGCTAAAATAGAAAATCAACTAAGACATCACAGAAAGGAGGCCGTTATGCAGCTGCTGCTCACTTTTTTACAGTTCCTGAGCAATCATGCCTGGCTTTTGCTGATTGCCGGCATTGAGCTGCTCGCGGCTTCCTTTTTATTTTGCGTTTCTGTAAAACGTTGGGTGCTGCGACCCTTCTCAAAGCAAGCACGGGGAGCTTTTCAGACCGAGCTTTCACTCCTTCAGGCGGACAAACCGGGCTTTGCGGAGCAGCAGCTGCTGAAGGCATTCAATGAACAGACCGACAGCGCATTGCTCCTTCTGCGGCGGGAGGATCTGCTGCCCATGGCGGCCGGCGGAGATCCGGAAGCCCTGCTGCGGGTCTCCTTTTCGGAATTTCGTGAAGACGTAAGCCGGATTTTTTCCGGCCTTGCAGATCCCGATGAGGGACGCCGGCTGTTTCAGCGTTATCGGGACTGGGACGGCACCGGTGAAATGACGGCGGTTTTGGCACTTCCCGGTGAGGAGTGGACAAGTCTGCATATCCGGAGAACAAAGGATCAGGACTATGATCTCTTTCTTCTGCGGCGCTGCACAGAGGAGCAGAAGGCGTTGGAGAGTATGAGACAGAGCCTCGCAGCAGAGGAGGAAAACAGCCAGTCCAAGACCAGCTTCCTGTCCCGGATGTCCCATGAGATCCGGACACCCATGAACGGCATTATCGGTATGCTGACGTTGGCCAAGGGACGGCTTGCGGAGGATGCGCAGGCCAGACGGTATCTGGATCAGGCGGCGGAGCTGTCGGATCACATGCTGGCGCTGATCAATGATATCCTGGATATGTCCCGCATTGAAGCCGGGAAGGTGGAGCTGGAGACGGCGCCCTTCAGTCTGCGGGCGCTGGGACAGAAGCTTTACGATATGTTTTCCGGGAACCTGCAGACCAAGGGCGTGCATTACAGCGTGGATTTCGAGGATGTGGAGGCAGACTGGCTGCTGGGGGATGAGCTGCGGATCAGCCAGGTCATCATTAACTTCCTGTCCAATGCCGTCAAGTTCACCAGCGAGGGAGAGGTTACCGTGACCTTCCGGCAGATGATGCAGAAGGCGGGCGTCGCCGACATTTCCATCAAGGTCCATGACACGGGTATCGGCATGAAGCCGGAATTCATCAGCCGCATTTTCCGCCCGTTCGAGCAGGAAAGCATAGAAACGGGACACCGCTACGGCGGCACCGGACTGGGCATGGCCATTACTGACCAGCTGGTGAAACTCATGGGCGGTGAGATCGTGGTGGAAAGCCAGCCCGGCAAGGGCTCGGATTTTACGGTTTACCTGAGTCTGCCCATTGCGGAGGCGAAGGAAGAAACGGCTCAGTTGGAGGACGGAGCTGCGGCTGCCGGCATTCGCGGCTGCCGGATTCTAATGGCGGAGGACAATGAAATCAACGCCATGATCGCGGAGGAAATTCTTCGGGACAAGGGCGCGGAGGTGGAGACGGTGGAGAACGGCCGTCTCGCGGTGGAGCAGTTCGCCGCACATCCGGCGGGCTATTATGACGTCATTCTCATGGATATCCAGATGCCGGAGATGGACGGAAGGTCCGCCACACGGGAAATCCGGGCACTGCCTCGGGATGATGCGGCAAAGCAGCTGATTTTCGGTCTCTCGGCGGATGCCTTTGTGGAGGACGAGAGGCTGTCTCTGGAGTGCGGCATGAACGGCCATATCGGAAAGCCGGTGGATTTCGATGCACTGGAGAAGCGGATCGGCGCGGCATTGCAGAGGAGGAGCTGAGGGCTGAGACAATGAAGAAGGCATGGCTCAAATATCTTTATACGGGAATCACCACAGCGGCGCTGACAGGCGGTGCTGCGATTCTCGTGTACCGGTATCAGAGCGGCAGCCATTTTGTGCCGAGGGGACAGGCACCTGCCCTGCAGGAAAATCAGGTGGTTTTCGATGATGAGAAGGCCGGGGAAAATCCGGAGGATGAGACGGAGCTGCCGGAAACGGATGCTGAGACGGAAAATCAGCAGGAAACGGCGGAGAACGAGAATGCGGCTCGCCTTTTTCGGGATCTTCCGGAGAAGATTGCGAAGGATGCGGAGACCGTCGAAATTCCGGATCAGACGACATTGTCCGAATCTGACGAAGCATCGAAAAGAGAAGAATCCCAGACCTCTGTGGTCTATGAGCTGAGCGGCAGCGGGGACAAGTCCGCGGCTTCGGTAGAGGCCGTCGACAGAGACATCCGCGGCACGTCCTCCGAGGATAATGCCGGTGGCACCAATTATGCCGGCGCCGGCAATGGAAACGGCAGCTCCGACAGTAACGGAAACAGCGGCTCCGGCGGCAGTGGAAATGCCGG
>CAZJQX010000007.1:37330-46411 GCA_964548305.1 uncultured Lachnospiraceae bacterium | reverse complement strand
TGGAAATGCCGGTACCGGCAGCGAAAATCAAGATCAGGCGCAGAATAACGGCAGTGCAGATAATACAGGAACTGTCGAGATTCCGGATTCAAATGCAGAACCGGAGCCCACACCGCAGCCGACGCCGGTACCGAAGCATGAAAAAGCAGAGACGGTGAAGGATCCGAAGCCCGCCGGAAAGGCTTCCCGGGAAATCAACGAATTTAATGAGCCCATACGCAGCTATTCCGAGGAGGAGATCACCGAGGAAGAGGAAGACAGTCTGCGGGCGCTGCTGTATTTTGCAGATGAGACGACATACCCGGAACGTTTCTATAAGGGACAAAGCATTACCCGGGAAATGCTGTACAACGCCATGACCACGGAGGTGGTGCAGAAGGAGAGCTCTGTCAGCTATGCCTGGGGTGAGGGAGATCTCGATAGATATGTCCGCATAGACGCCGTATCCTTTGACGGCGGGAGCAGCTGGGAGAAGGATTTCCCGCTGACCATTCCGCAGGATACAGCGGAGGAAATGCTGGTGCGGCTGAGCTATCGCTTCCGGGAAAGCGAGGAATGGATTCAGTACCGGAATGAGGATGGGGATGACGATGCGCTGTCCTATGAGCTGGCGGAAGGGCGTGTTTTTGTGCTGGCCAAAGCGCTGGCGGCGGATGCATTTTCCGTGCCGGAGAACAGCATTCTCAATACATATGATGAATATCCGACAGTGGGTGAAACCTTGTCTCTTTGTACCATGAACTGTCTGGGCAGCATGCTGGCGGAGAATGGCGGACTGGATGGTATTTCGGATACGGAAGCTCTGGACGATACCGGTTTCGACTGGTATACGGGAGTGAAGCAGACAAAGCTGCTCAGCGGCTGGCTGGAGGATGGAGAACCGATCGGATTCGATTATACGGTGACGAAGGGCCGGCATATTCTGGAGCCGGGAGAGCTGACGGAAATTGATCCGAAGCTGGAGGTTCGTCTGAAGCTGTACCGGCTTTCTCGAGGAGAGGATGACAGCTGGCAGGAGGATGTCGACAGCGATGACATGTATTTTATGCAGACCCTCTGCGGCTTCGCCGATGACGGCAGTGCAAGCGGCTTCTCGCGTGCACGGCGGCATCCGGAGTGGGAAATGCACGGCTTCAAAGAGGCACTGACGGTGCCGGAGGGAATCCAGATCGTGGATTTTGACGATACGGATGATGAGCAGGAGAAGCTCCATGCGGCTTTCATTCGGATACCGGCTTCAGTGCGCTATATTGATACAGAGAGCACCGGCCTCCGGGTAGAGCTGGGCTATGTGGTGGATGCGGAAAATCTTTATTACAGTACTGAGGACGGTGTTCTCTACAATAAGGAGAAAACCGTGCTTCTGGCGGTGCCCTATGAAACCGAGTTCCTGAGCATTCCGAAAACTGTGGAGAAGGTGCAGCTATCCTCGGAGAACCGGCTGAAGGAGATATATCTGGAGGCGGAGAGCCTGGAAGATTTGCCGACAATCAGCATGGACCATCTGCAGGGCTGCCGTATTGTACTGTCAAGCAAACTGTTGAACGATTTTGTGCAGAAATATTGGACGATGCTCGAAGAAAACGGCAATATATTGTGCATTGTTGGTGACAGGAAGAATGACTATCACCTGATAGACGGTCTTCTGATCCGGCACGTGATCGGAGCGGATATCATCGATCCGGCGAGTGGATCTAACATTGCCCGGACGGATGATGTTTCAAATATTATCCTGACAGAAGAGCCTCCGGAGGAAGAGGAAACAGAACCCCTGTCCCGCAGTACGGACAGTGACATTAGCATAGGAAGGAAACGGAAGGCATGATTGTAGAGCAGTCTAAGCAGATCCTCGCAGAGGTGAAAAAAGCATTTATCGGCAAAGACGAGGTGGCGGAGCGGGTGCTCATGACCATCTATGCCGGGGGACATGTGCTGCTGGAGGATGTGCCGGGCGTGGGCAAGACCACGCTGGCACTGGCCTTTTCCAAGGTGCTGGGGCTTTCCTATAAGCGCATACAGTTTACGATGGACACGCTGCCCTCGGACATCACGGGCTTTTCCATGCTCAACCGGGAGAGCCAGAGCTTTGAATATCATGAGGGAGCGGCCAATACGCAGCTGCTGCTGGCGGACGAGATCAACCGAACCTCGCCGAAGACGCAGGCGGCGCTGCTGGAGGTCATGGAGGAGCACAGCATCACGGTGGACGGCGTGACCCATGTGCTGCCGCAGCCCTTCATTTGTATCGCCACGCAGAATCCCTTGGGCGCGGCGGGAACACAGCCGCTGCCGGAATCCCAGCTGGACCGTTTCATGGTGCGGCTCTCCATCGGTTACCCTTCGCTGGAGGCGCAGCTGGCCATTTTGAAGGCGCAGCGTTATCACAATCCCCTGCAGGATCTGCAGCCGGTAAGCAATGCGGAAAATGTGCTGGAGGTTCAAAATTATCTGAATTCGGTGAAAGCCACAGACGAAGTTCTCAGCTACGCGGTGCGGCTTGCGGAGGCCAGCCGCCGGCATGTGCTGGTGGAGCTGGGCATTTCTCCCCGCGGCGTTGCGGCGTTGCTGCGGATGGCCCGGGCCCATGCCGTGCTCCGGGACCGGAACTATGTGGTGCCGGAGGACATCCAGGCTGTTTTTCTGGATACCTGCGCCCATCGTCTGGTGCTGCGGCCCCAGGCCCAGGTAGAGGGTGTTGATGGTCGGAAGGTTCTGGCGGAGCTTCTGCAGACGGTAATGCCGTCGGGCAGAGAGGAGAGGTGAGGCGCCCATGACACGGGAAAGGGTCTGCTACGGCCTCTTTATGCTGGGAATCGGAGCGCTGCTGTACTGCTTCGGGAGTCCCTTCCTTTTTTACATTTTGCTTCTGCTGATTCTCCTGCCCGTTTGCGGAAAGCTTCTGCTGTGCTATGATGCCCGCAGACTTACGGTTTCGCTGTCTCTGCCCGCCGGTCATCGCCGGGGAAAGCAGCAGCCCCTTTGCTTTACAGTGCAGCGTCCGGGGCATTTTCTGGTGGCCCAGGAAATAGAGGCGGAGATTTGCCTTCGCTGGCGGACCTTTAATCAGGAACACACGGAGAAGCTCTCTTTCAGTCTGGATGCAGGAAGGGAACAGACGACGTTTACCGTTCCGGCAGAACACAGCGGTGTGTTGGAAGTGGAGTGTCTGAGCCTTCGGGTTCGGGATCTTCTGCAGCTGTTTTCTCAGAGGCTGCCGGATTTTCCGCGGCAGGAGGTCATCGTGCTGCCGGCAGCAGTTCATTTGTCGGTGAATCTGCATCGGGACAATCTGGGAGAATCCTGGAGCGAAGGGGAGCTGCGGAATCGTCGGGGAACAGAGCACAGTGAGCTTTTTGATCTTCGGCCCTATCAGCCGGGGGATGACATCCGGGGCATTCACTGGAAGCTTTCCGGCAGACTGCAGGAGCTTATATTCCGGGAGCCGGGGGATCTCGCCCACGCTGATGTGGCAATTCTGCCGGATCTTGGATTGCTGCGGGAAGGAGAAGCGGCTTCGGAGGAGGCTTTGGAGGCGGCCCTTTCCTATGGAGAGGCGCTGGGGCTTTCCCTGCTGCGGCAGCATGTTTCCTTCTGTATGCTGCTGCCATCGGCGAATGGCGTTTCTTTGCAGGAGGTGCGGGACATCAGGGAATTCCGGCAGCAGCTGCTGTGCTGGCTCAGCCAGCCCATTCCCCAGGAAAGCGGTGCAGTTCTGCGGTATTTTCTGTTGGGGCATCTGCAGACACAGTTTTCCGGACTTCTGGTGCTGTCAGCGGCCGGCTGCAGCCGGGAGATAACCAGTCTGCCGGAGCAGCTCAGCATTACTGTCCTGAATGCAGACGTGCGGCAATCTGATGTTTCTGCGGAAAAGCTGGGAAACAATGCCGTGCTGCTGGGTCTTCCGGTACAGCAGAAGCCGGGGAAGGAATATCAGATCAGAGTCAGCGTTTAATACCATACTGCCGCAGCGTTGAACAATTACAAGCTACCGAGCGGAAAGGAACAGGAGCAGGTGATAGAGAAGCAGGTCAAAATCGGAGCCGGTGCACGGGCTGCCTTTTGCTGGCGGCTGGTGCTTCTTCTGTTGCTTTTTCTGAGCTGTGCCCTGCAGGCGCTGGCCTTTGTGCCGGACCTGAGCGGACGGCAGCTGCTGACTGCTCTTTTGTATATGCTGAGCGGATTTGTGATGACCGTGGGCTTCCGGGAATACAAAAGCCGCGGGAACCGACATTTGCCTGAGCTGCTTCTTCTGCTGCCGACAGTTCTTTTGTTTCTTTGTCTGGGACCCCGGCAGATTTTGACGGGATCTGCCAGCTTTTTGCATCGACAGCTGGATCTATGGAATCAGCGCTTTGACCTTGGGCTGTCGGTGCCGGCTGCCGGCAATGCGGCATCACTCCCAGCCTTTGCCTGCTTTCTTTTCTATCTGATGGGGTGTCTCTCTTCTGTCTTTTACAGCAAAAGTCAGCTGCTGAAGGTGCTTCTCTGTCTGCTTTTTCTTTTGATTCCTCTTTTCAGTGATTGCAGTGTACCGCTGGCCGGGGTTCTGCTGGCAGCTGTCTTCCTGGGAGAACGAATGACAGCCGGGAAGCAGCTGAGCCGACGCCGCGTGATCTGGACAGCTGGAGTGCTGCTTTTCCTGCTTCTCTGCATCGGTATGGATCAGCGGACGGAAATTTCCGCAGCGGCGGATTTTCGCGCCCGCACAGAAAAGGCAATTCGTGAGCTCCGTTATGGGGAAGACACGCTGCCAGAGGGAAATCTTCGGCAGGCCGGTATCCTGCAGGCGTCGGATGAATGCATGCTGACGGTGACCGCCAGTCAGGCAAAAAATCTTTATCTCAGAGGCTTTGTGGGCAGCCGCTATGCGGATGGCAGTTGGCAGCCCTTAAGAAAGAATGACTTCAGTACAGCTGAACGCAGCGGTATCCTGCAATGGCTGCAGACCCGGGGCTTTTCGGTGCTGAAGGCACCGGCGGCGTACTGGAGCCTTTGCAGCGAGGCGGAAATGCCGGCGGAGAATATACTCGAGATCCAGGTGGAGCATGCTTCCCGTGCCTATCTGTATCTGCCGGCCACGGTATCCCTTCTGGATGAGCGACATCTGGGCCGCGTATTGGATACCCGCTTTTCGCCACGGAATCTGCTGGGAGAGCGGCATTATACCATGAGGGAGCGATCGGAAAATCTGCCGTCAGAGCTTCTCACGGCAGCAGATTGGCTGACGGCACCGGAAACCGAAGCGCAGCAGCAGTACTGCACTGCGGAGGCGGAATACAGAACGCTGGTTTATGAGCTGTATACCGAGACGGATCCGGAGCTGGAGGAGCTGCTGCAGCAGTACTTCTGGACGGATTATGAGACGGAAAATGCCGGCATTTACCGGGCAATCAGCCGGGTGCGGCAGATCCTGCGGGAAAACATACAGTATACAGAAAAACCGACAGCGGCGCCGGCGGACACAGAGCCCATCCGATGGATGCTTACGACGTCCAAGAAGGGGAATGCGGTGCTGTTTGCTGCTGTGGCAGCTGAGGCGCTGCGGCTGCAGGGGATTCCCACCCGTTATGTGGAGGGCTATTTTGTATCGGAAGCGAATTTTCTGGAAAGCAGTGACGGCAGTGTGTCCCTGAGCGGAAGGAATGCCCATGCCTGGGTGGAGATTTACTTCGACGGGATGGGCTGGCTTCCGGTGGATGTGACGCCGGGCTATTACTACGATGCTGTGGTACTGCAGCAGATGTACAATGCCCCGGAGACCGCGCAGACAACGGCGGCGGACGAGAATGGGCAGGAGCAGTTTGATACGTTGCACAGCATGGTATCGGCCGCTGATTCGATGTCCGTCGGGATTGAGACGCCGCCGAATATGCGCTTTGGTGTATGGAACCGGTATCTTTCGGGAGGACTTTTTCTGCTGACCCTGCTTCTTCTGTTGATTCTGCTTCTTCTGCTGATGCTTTCCGGTTTTTTCCTGCTGCTGGGTCTTCGGATGTATCTGGACAAAAGAAAGTATGCAAGGCTGGATCCGGCGAGAAAGCGGCGATTCCTGCAGAAGCGGATTTTCGATCAGCTGCAGCTGTTGGGTCTGTCGGCAGTATTGGGCTTGGCGGCGGAGGAAACGGACCGCCAGCTGCATCAGCGTTTCCCGGACTTTGCGGTCGGCAGCTACCTCCGGGTATCGGAAATTCTGGAAAAGGCGGTTTACGGCGAGGCAGCGCCGGAGGCCTATGAGCTCCGGGTATTGGAAAGCTTTTCCCGGCGGCTGGCGCAGCTTCCCTTCTTTGGCATAAGAAATATAACCAGTGGGAATTTGACAGTCCGCGGCATCTTGGACATAATGAAAACACTTACCTGATTTCGGAAACGTCAATGGCATAATCCGGCAGGGTCATGAGAGCGTACAAGGGCGTGCAGATCATTTCTGTGCGCCCTTTCTGTCATTTTCAGTTCATGTGCGCGACAGCCCGGCTGGTGTGAATACGGACGACCGGAAGTACGCAAACGTGAATCAGGGGATGGACTTATAAGGGGAGGATATAAGAATGGATTTTTCAAAGCTTCAGCTGCTCAGCCGAAAAGAGAGCATCAATGAGCTGCTGGCCCGTTATGGGGTGAAGTTCGGCATTTACAAAAATCATGTGTTTCATGAGCAGCTTTTTCCCTTTGACCCGATTCCCCGGGTGATTGAGAAGAAGGAATTCGATTATCTGGAGAAGGGTCTGAAGCAGAGGGTGACAGCATTGAACTGCTTTATTCAGGATATCTACCATGATAAGAAGATCATTAAGGACGGCGTGGTGCCGGAGGAGTTCGTCTATGCCGGCAGCGGTTACATGGCCCAGTGTGAGGATGTGACGCCGCCGCAGTCCGTGAGCACTCACATCGCCGGCATTGATCTGGTGCTGGGAAAGGACAATGAGTGGTACATTCTGGAGGATAATCTCCGGGTGCCCTCCGGTGCCTCCTATCCTCTCATTGCCAGAGATCTCGAGCGCCGCGCTTCTCCCAAAACCTTCCATGAGGTACCGATTGCGGACAACCGGGACTATCCGAAGATGCTCCGGCATGTGATGGACTATGTCAGCACCGGCGGTGTTCCCGTTATTCTGACACCCGGCCGATACAATGCCGCATATTTCGAGCATTCCTATCTGGCGGAACAGACCGGTGCCGTGCTGGTGAATGGTCATGAGCTGACGGTGGAGAATGATCATCTCTACTTTGTGGATTACTCCGGCCGGAAGCAGCAGGTGGGTGTGGTCTATTCCCGGATTTCCACAGAATACCTGGATCCCCTGAACTTTAACCCCGAGTCCCTCATCGGCATTCCCCACATTTACGATGTATACAAGAAGGGAAATGTTGCCATCATGAATGCACCGGGCAACGGCGTGGCGGATGACAAGGGCATTTACTATTTTGTGCCGAAGATGATCAAGTACTATCTCGGCGAGGAGGCCATCCTTAAGAATGCACCCACCTACCTTCCTTATTATGAGGACGATATGAAGTTTGTGTTGGAGCACTTTGACCGTCTTGTGCTGAAGGATGTGGCAGAGGCCGGCGGCTATGGTGTGGTATTTGCCAATAAGATGACGAAGCAGGAGAAGGAGGACTTCATTGCCCTGCTGAAGCGGGAGCCGCGGCGCTTCATCGCCCAGGAGGTCATCGATTTCCAGGATATTGATATCATGGAGAAGGATGGACTGGTGCCTCGGAAGGCAGATCTGCGTGCATTTGTATTGATGAGCGATGAGGCCAGAGTATGGAAGAGCGGACTGACCCGCTATTCCACCAACCCGGATTCCTTTATTGTGAACTCATCTCAGGGAGGAGGATTTAAGGACACATGGGTATTATCTCGTTAGAACAGAAGGACAGCATTCTCTGGCTGGGACGTTATACGGAGCGCGTGTATACAACCATTCGCTTTTTCTCCCAGTATTATGATAAAATGATTGATGGTCCGGAGGACATTCACCATGAGTTCTGCGGACAGCTGGAAATTCCGGACATCTATCAGGACAAGGAGGATTTCCTGCGCCGCTACTGCTATGATCCGGAGAATCCGGACTCTATCGCCAGTAATTTGCAGCGTGCCTATGACAATGCCATCGTGCTCCGGGAAATGCTGGGCACGGAGACGCTCTGCTATGTGCAGCTGGCGCTCTATGAGATGCAGCGGGCAGCGGTTTCCGATGCGCCCATGATGGAGCTGCAGAAGGTAATGGACAACATCGTGGCCTTCTGGGGCAGTGCTGACGATTCCATCGACGATGTGCAGGTGCGGGATATTCTGGTGACCGGCCGCCGCGTTGAACGCGTGGATCTCTATGCCCGCCTTCGTGTGGGGCGGGACGAAATGCGCCGCTTCGTGATGCGTCTCGCCGCGAGACTCAAGCGTTCCGGTCTTTCTTATGATCCGGAGCTGCTCGAGCAGCTGCTGATGGACGCCTCTCTTCCGGAGCCGGATTACAACAGCGTGATCCGCACGGTGGAGAGCCTGTAGACCTATAAAAAGAGGTATGAACAAGGAACTTAACTTCCGCTATCGGATGCTTCTGCAGTTCGACAGCGAGATCACGGGACATCATTATACGCTGAAGTGTCTGCCGGAGTCGAATCTTCGGCAGCGCGTCACGGCGCTGGACATAAAGCTGCTTCCGGCCGGGCTTCACTGGGAATCCAGGGACGCCTTCGGCAACCGGGAGCTTCTTGGCGTTCTGCCGGAGAAGCATGATCATTTCTCCGCGGAGATATCCGGAGAGGTGCAGCTGCTGCTTGGGACAATGTCTTCGAACCCGGCTGCCGGGCCATGTATTACTTTGCCGGACGGCACGAGCCTGTATGCGGAGCTGCCGGTGCGGGAGGAGAAGCTGGGCATTTATCGCTATCCCACGGAGCTGACCCGGCCGGGAAAGCATATTACCGAATGGCTGGCGGATTTTGAAGCGGAAAATGAGACCGCCGGAAGCTATGGCGGTACAGCCCAGACTGCAGAAAGCATAAGCTCCGCCAGGACAGGTACAGCCCAGACTGCAGAAAGCATAAGCTCCGCCAGGACAGGTACAGCCCAGA
>CAZJQX010000007.1:31395-37230 GCA_964548305.1 uncultured Lachnospiraceae bacterium | reverse complement strand
GGTACAGCCCAGACTGCAGAAAGCATAAGCTCCGCCAGGACAGGTACAGCCCAGACCGCCGGAAGCTTACGCTTCGCTGACGATGACGCCTTCGCGTCATCCGCAGCGAGGGCGGCCTGGGCTGTACGAGTCATGCACAGTCTTCATCGCTATTTTGTATATCGGAAGGCGGCTACGGATGTGAGTACGTCGGCGGAGGAGGCAATGGAGAAGGGGGCAGGTGTCTGCCAGGATTACGCCCACATCTTCCTGAGTCTGCTGCGGCTCCGGGGAATTCCGGCCCGCTACGTCACCGGCATGCTCCAGGGCGAGGGGGAGAGCCACGCCTGGGTGGAGGTGGCCTTGGGCGACTTTTGGTATGGTCTGGACCCCACCAATGACTGTGCAGTGGCGGGAGAGCATGTGCGGATTGCCTGTGGCCGGGACTACCGGGACTGCCGCATCAGTCAGGGCGTCTTTTACGGCGGCGCGCGCCAGAGCCAGAAGGTAGAGGCACTGGTGTATACAAAAGAATCAGAGGAGAACAGTACATCATGATAGAGACCATCACAAGTGTGGAGCTTCCGGTTTGTGAAAGCCTGATGATCCGGAAAAATCGGATCTCCGGCGGCAGCGGCAAGCGGATCTCCATTGTTACCGGCGTCCACGGAGATGAGCTGGAGGGTCAGTTTGTGGCCTATGAGCTGGCGCGTCGTCTGGAAGCAGAGCCGGACAAGCTGACGGGAACCGTAGACATTTACCCGGCCATGAATCCCCTGGGCATCGATACCATCATGCGGGGACTGCCGGGCTTCGATCTGGACATGAACCGGATTTTCCCCGGCGCTGAGGACGGCGATATGAACGAGCATATCGCAGATGAAATCCTGCAGGACCTGAAGGGATCGGACCTCGTAGTGGACATTCACGCCAGCAACATTTTCCTGACGGAAATGCCGCAGATCCGCATCAATGAGCTTCACGAGAAGCGGCTGCTGCCCTATGCGGCGATGATGAACGTGGACTTTATCTGGGTGCACCAGAATGCCACTGTACTGGAGTCTACGCTGGCTTACAGCCTGAACAGCCGGAATACGCCGACACTGGTGGTGGAGATGGGCGTGGGCATGCGCATCACGAAGCGCTACGGCTACCAGCTGGTGAACGGTATACTGCATACCATGAAGAAGCTGGGCATCTGGCACGGCGAGGACGGCGAGGTGCGGAAGCCTCTGGTCTGCAACCGGCCGGACGGCGTGGATTTTCTGAATGCGCCGGTCTCCGGCATTTTCATCAAGGAGCAGGAGGTGGGTACCCAGGTTTATGCCGGTATGCGTCTGGGCGCACTGGTGGACCCGCTTTCCGGCAAGGAGCTTCACGAGGTATGTGCCGAGCATGACGGTCTGCTGTTTACTACCCGTGAATATCCGGTGGTGCAGCTGGGCTCACTGCTGGCCCGGATTCTGAGACAGTAAGGGGGCAGTCATGGAAAAATTCAGTGTGTATTCATTTCACTCCCTGTACCGGGGAGATTTTCAGGTGGAGGGCTTCCGCTTCGGCAGCGGAGAGAAGGCGCTCTGCGTGGTCGGCAGCCTGCGGGGTAACGAATACCAGCAGCTCTACACGGCGGCGCATCTCGTGTCCCGGCTGAAAGGGCTGGAGGCAGCAGGCAAGCTTGTGCCGGGGAAGGAAATCCTGGTGATTCCCTGTGCGAATCCGGCCTCCCTCAACATCAAGAAGCGCTTCTGGTCCATCGACAATACAGACATCAACCGTATGTTCCCAGGCTATGACCAGGGAGAAACCACCCAGCGCATAGCCGCCGGCATCTTTGAGGGAATCAAGGATTATCAGATGGGCATACAGTTCGCGTCCTTCTATATGAAGGGCTCCTTTATGCCGCATATTCGAATGATGAAGACGGGCTTTGAAAATCCGGATCTTGCGGAGAAGTTCGGCCTGCCCTATATCATGGTGCGGGAGCCGCGGCCCTTTGATACCACGACATTAAACTATAACTGGCAGATCTGGGAGACGGATGCATTCTCCTTCTATACCACAAATACGGAAACCGTGAACCGGGAGAGCAGCAAGGAGGCCATTGCGTCAATTCTGCATTTCATGACGGAGACAGGACTGCTCTGCGACATGACGCCGGAGGAGCTGCAGGGGGACAGCCATTTTCAGCCGACGGAATCCCGCATCGTGGGCGGCGAAGACATTATCACCGTCCGGGCACCCCGGGCCGGCTTCTTCCATTGTCACGTACAGCCGGGCGACCGGGTGAAGAAGGGACAGCTGCTGGCGGAGATCGACAATACGCTGGACGCGGAGCTGCTGGCGGAAATCACCGCGCCCACGGACGGCGTGATTCTCTTCGCACACACCGAAAGCGTGACCTACTCCAATTCTGCGATATTCAAGATCATCGTGTGACACACAGCATTGTATGACAAAAAAAGCAGAATCGTCATATGGAAAGTATAACCACAGGGAATTTGACAGCCCGTATTATTCTGCGTTAGTATATCGCCCATAAGCAAAGGCGCTTGGAAAAGAAATTTTCCAGGCGCCTTTTTGTAATCAAAGGGGGAGAGTTATGAACATTGACGTATCAACCGTAACCTGGGTGCTGATCGCAACAGCGCTCATCTATTTCATGCAGGCGGGCTTTGCGCTGTGCGAGGCCGGCCTCACCAGAGCCAAGAATACAGGAAACATCCTCATGAAGAACATGATGGACTTCTGTATCGGCACACCCTGCTACTGGCTTGTGGGCTTCGGCCTCATGTTCGGCAGCCTGGGTCCCATCGTCGGCGGCTTCGATCCGATGATTCTCGGCAGCTATACCGCAGAGAATTCCGTGGTGCCGCAGAATATGCCGCTCTGGTGCTATGTGATCTTTGAGACCGTTTTCTGTGCAACGGCAGCCACAATCGTATCCGGCTCCATGGCGGAGAGAACCAACTTCAAGGCCTACTGTGTGTATTCCGCAGTGATCTCCTTGATCATTTACCCCATCACCGGCCACTGGGCTTGGGGCGGCGGCTGGCTTTACCAGATGGGCTTCCACGATTTCGCCGGTTCTGCAGCGGTACATATGGTCGGCGGCCTGATCGCCTGCCTCGGTGCCTGGATGCTGGGACCCCGTATCGGAAAGTATGACAAAAACGGCAAGGCCAGAGCCATTCCGGGACATAACCTGACGGCCTGTGCACTGGGCGTTTTCATTCTCTGGTTCTGCTGGTTTGGCTTCAACGGCGGTTCTACCGCAGCCATGGCAGACGGTGATAATGCTGTAACCGCATCCAATGCCTTCATGACCACCAACATGGCAGCCGCTGTTGCTACACTGACCACCATGATTTTCACCTGGTTCCGTTACGGCAAGCCGGACGTGTCCATGACCTTCAACGGTGCACTGGCAGGTCTTGTGGCCATTACCGCTTCCTGCGACTGTGTATCTCCGATCGCTTCCGTGATCATCGGCTTCGTGGCAGGTATCCTGGTTGTTCTTTCTGTAGAGTTCTTTGATAATGTTGCCAAGATCGATGATCCGGTTGGTGCCGTATCTGTGCATATGGCAAACGGCATCTGGGGTACCATTGCAGTCGGCCTCTTCTCCAACGGCAGCGACGGCGTGGGCAAGGGCCTCTTCTACGGCGGCGGATTCCACCAGCTGGGTCTGCAGCTGCTGGGCTTCGTTTCCATCGCAGCTTATGTACTGATCGCCATGTTCATCGTGTTTAAGATCATTGACAAGACCATCGGTCTTCGTGTTCCGGCTTATATTGAGATCGACGGTCTGGATCCGCACGAGCACGGCCTGACCTCTGCTTATTCCGGATTTGCCATCACAGATGTCACCAATATGACCATGGATCAGAACGAAAACACAGACCTCGGCGAGGAGCATTTTGAGAATGCCACACCGGCGCAGGTGGACGCTTCTGTGAAGGTGGTGACTGCACCGGTAGAGGGTGCTGTTTATGACACCGGCATTCATAAGGTTTCCATCATCTGCCGCCTCGACAAGTTCGATGTTCTGAAGAAGGCCCTCAATGAGCTGGGCGTTACCGGCATGACCATGACGCAGGTTATGGGCTCCGGCATCCAGAAGGGCTCCAGCGAAATGTACCGCGGCGTCAAGGTGGATTCCACGCTGCTGCCGAAGGTCAAGGTCGAGGTTATCGTTTCCAAGATCCCGGTGGACAAGGTTATCGAAACCGCAAAGAAGACCCTCTATACCGGCCACATCGGCGACGGCAAGATCTTCGTATACAATGTTGTCCGGGCGGTTAAGGTACGTACCGGCGAGGAGGGTTATGAGGCCATCCAGGATGTGGAATAAGCATCTTCCTATAACTGCTATAGCTGCGGGATTATAGACATTTTCCTGCAATATGTCCGCTAAGCCGTGTCCTTAATTGGACGCGGCTTAACTGCTATAACCGATGGGAATGAACAAATGGCGAAAAATCCCTTGACTCTATGCTTGTTTTGTATATAATGCAATTTATAAGAGACACAGCAAACGGACTTAAATGAAGAGTCCCAAAAGGATGACGACGGCCAAGAAAAGCTTCCCGGCAGAATCCTTAGCCTGGAAGGGGGTACACACATATGAGTGAGAAGAAAAAATCCAGCGGTGCGCTGTTGGGCGCAGCTTTCCTGATGGCGACATCAGCCATTGGTCCGGGCTTCCTGACACAGACATCTACATTTACCGGTCAGTTCGGTGCCAGCTTCGGGTTCGTTATCCTGGCATCCCTGTTGCTTTCCGCTATTGCACAGCTCAATATCTGGAGAGTGCTCTGCACCACAGGACTTCGTGGTCAGGATGTTGCCAACAAGGTGCTTCCGGGACTTGGCTTCGTGCTTTCCGCTCTGATCGTTTTCGGCGGTCTCATGTTTAATATCGGAAATGTCGGCGGCGGTGCGCTCGGTTTCAACACGCTGCTGGGTGTTCCCACCACAGTGGGATATTTCCTGGCCGGCGGTCTGGCTATTCTGCTTTTCCTTTCCAAGAATGCGAAGGGGGCGATGGATACGCTGGTAAAGGTACTGGGCGGCATCATGATTGTGGTTATTCTTGGTGTGATTTTCGTGGTAAAGCCTCCTGTCGGTTCCGCACTGAAGAACACCTTTGTTCCGGAATCCGGTTACACAGCGTTGTTCCCTTCGATTCTGACATTGCTCGGCGGTACTGTAGGCGGCTACATCACCTTCGCCGGCGCGCACAGACTGATCGATGCCGGCATTACCGGTGAGAAAAATATAGGACAGGTAAACTACAGCTCCGTTATCGGAATTGTAGTAGCGGCCATCGTGAGAGTGCTTCTGTTCCTGGCTGTTCTCGGCGTTGTGGTGACCGGAGCAACACTGGATTCCTCCAACCCGGCGGCAGATGCCTTCCGGCAGGGCGCCGGTGAGATCGGCTATCGATTCGCAGGTCTGGTGCTCCTCTGTGCAGCGCTTACCTCCATCATCGGTGCGGCGTATACCTCGGTTTCCTTCCTGAAGACCTTCAGCCCGTCTATCGCCAAGAATGAGAACTACTGGATCATCGGCTTCATTGCATTCTCGACTATCGTTATGGCGGTTATCGGAAAGCCGGCAGGACTTCTCGTGATTGCCGGTGCGCTGAACGGACTGATCCTTCCGATCGCCCTTCTTATCTGCCTTATCGCAGCAAAGAAGCCGTCCATCATGGGCAAGGATTACAAGCACCCGACCGTGCTCTTCGCTCTGGGTATTCTGGTGGTTGTGCTGGCAGGCTATGTAGGCATCACATCTCTCGGAAGCCTGTCAAGTCTGTTCCACTAAATTATAGAAACCATTTACTAGGACAATGTC
>CAZJQX010000007.1:15257-31295 GCA_964548305.1 uncultured Lachnospiraceae bacterium | reverse complement strand
ATAGGAAGAAAGTCAAAATGCAGAAAATCAAGGTGGTATCGGAGGGAGATTCCTCTCTCCTGATCGAATTTGAACAGGTGATCAGCCCGGAGGTCAATCAGAGAATCGCGGCCTGCATGAAGCTGATCCGTGCGCAGCAGATCGAGGGCATTGTGGATATGATCCCGACCTACTGCTCCCTTTTGGTGAACTACAATCCCATGGTTATTTCCTACCGCGATCTTTATAAGCGGCTGGAGGCCATCGTGAAGATGGACGTGAAGCTCGATGCCGGAAACAAGAAGGTATGGGAGATTCCGGTGCTCTACGGCGGTGAATACGGACCGGATCTCGGCACCATTGCCAGCCATGCGGGTCTCAGCGAGGAGGAGGTCGTCAGTATCCATACCGGAACCGATTACCTCATATATATGCTGGGCTTCCTGCCCGGTTTTACCTATCTCGGCGGACTGGATCCCCGAATTCATACCCCGCGTCTTGCCAATCCTCGTGTGAAGATTCCGGCAGGTGCGGTGGGCATCGGTGGCTCCCAGACCGGCATTTACCCCATGGATTCACCGGGCGGCTGGCAGCTGATGGGACTGACGCCGGTGAAGACCTACGATCCCCTGCGGGAGAAGCCGATTCTGGTGGAGGCAGGAGATTACATCCGCTTTGTCTCCATTACAGAGGCGGAATTCAAGGACATCAAGGCGGCCGTCGAGGACGGAAGCTATCAGTGTACAGTGCATGAAGGAGAGCAGTAAATGGGATTTCGAGTTTTGAAGGGCGGTATGCTGACGACAGTGCAGGATTACGGTCGTACCGGCTACCAGAGCCAGGGATTTAATGTTGGCGGCGTGATGGATACACGTTCCTTCCGGATTGCGAACCTGCTGCTGGATAATCCGGAAAATGAAGCCGTGCTCGAGTGCACGCTGATCGGACCGACACTGGAATTCACCTCCAGCATGATCATTGCCATCACCGGCGGCGATTTCCGGCCGGAGTTGAATGATGATCCGATTCCGATGTATAAGGCAATTTATGTGAACAAGGGAGATGTGCTGAAGCTCGGCGCAGCCAGAACCGGCAGAACCTGCTACATTGCCTTCTCCAACTATCTGCAGATTCCCGTGATCATGGGCTCCCGTTCCACTAACCTGAAGTGCCGCATCGGCGGCTTCAAGGGACGGAAGCTGCAGGACGGCGACTACATCTCGACACGAATCAAGCGGCGGAAGTACCTGCCCTTCTTCCTGTCCCGGGAGCTGCCGATTCACGAATTTGATAAGGATAATGAAGTCATCCGCGTGGTGATGGGCCCGCAGCATGAGATGTTTACGGCGAAGGGTATCGAGACCTTCCTGAACAACGAATACAGCGTGACCAGCGATTTCGACCGGATGGGGCTCCGGCTGGAGGGACCGTTCATTGAGACGAAGCGCGGCTCCGACATCATTTCCGACGGCATTGCCTTCGGTGCCATCCAGGTGCCCAGCCACGGCAAGCCTATCGTGCTGATGTCCGACCGGCAGACTACCGGCGGCTATGCGAAAATCGCCACGGTGGCAACGGTGGATCTTCCGAAGCTCAGTCAGCGGAGAATCGGGGACAAGGTGCGCTTCCTGCCGATTACGGTGACCGAGGCGCAGCGGCTGATTCATGAGGAGGAGCGCGAGCTGCAGGAGATGCGGAATCAGATCCATAAGCCCTGCAGGGAGGTACTGGAGTGCCGCCTGACCGCGAAGAGAATGGAAAGACTGTATGTTGCAGACGAAAGATAAAGGAGAGGTATTCACAATGGAACTTGAGAAGATTGAAGGACTGGTAAAGATTCTGGAGGCAAGCTCCCTGAAGACCATGACCATAAAGGAAGGCGATTTCAAGATCACCATGAGCAAGCTGGACAATCCGCCCGTTGTGGCCGCCGGTGCGGCCGTGGCAGCGGCACCGACCACAGCGCCCGTAACAGCAGCGCCCGTGGAGCCGGTGGTTCTGTCAGCTGAGGAAGACGATGAGGTGAACATCACAAGCCCGATCGTGGGAACATTCTATTCCGCAGCCGGTCCGGAGATACCTGCTTATGTCAAGGTGGGTGATCATGTGAAGGCAGGCGAGACCGTCTGCATTCTGGAGGCCATGAAGATGATGAACGAGATCACCGCAGACTTTGACTGCGAGATCGAGGCTGTGCTGGTATCCAACGAGCAGAAGGTAGAGTACGGTCAGCCGCTCTTCCGTGTGAAGAAGCTTTGATGAGGAGAAGGAGAGCAGCAAGTGTTTAAACGAGTATTGATTGCAAACCGGGGAGAAATCGCGGTTCGTATCATCCGCGCCCTCCGGAACATGGGCATTATCTCTGTGGCGGTCTACTCCAGAGAGGACAAGGATGCCATGCACGTCCGTCTCGCCGATCTCCGTATCTGTATCGGTGAGGGTCCGGCCCGGGAATCCTATCTGAACATGGATCGCCTGATTGCAGCGGCCATTAACATGGAGTGCGATGCGGTTCATCCCGGCTACGGCTTCCTGTCGGAGAACAGCACATTTGCACGGAAGTGCGAGGAAAACGGGCTCACCTTCATTGGCCCGAAGGCGGATGTCATCGATCAGATGGGCAACAAGTCCGCTGCCCGTGCCATGATGATGAAGGCGCAGGTGCCGGTGGTGCCCGGCACCAAAGAGCCGGTGTATGAGGCAGAGGTCGGGAAGGAGATTGCAAAGAAGATCGGCTTCCCGGTGATGATCAAGGCCTCCTCCGGCGGCGGCGGCAAGGGCATGCGGGAATGCATGACTGAGGACGATTTCGAGAACGAGTTCAACATGGCTCAGCGTGAGTCTGTCAATGCTTTCGGCGATGATACTATGTATATCGAGAAGCTGATTCTGCACCCGCGTCACGTCGAGGTGCAGATCATTGCAGACGATTATGGTAATGTTGTCGCGCTCGGCGAGCGTGACTGCTCCGTACAGCGGAATCATCAGAAGCTCATTGAAGAGTCGCCGTCACCGGCCATTTCTCAGGCGACCCGCGAGAAAATGATGAATGATGCCGTATTGGCGGCAAAGGCAGCCGGCTATTCCAGTGCCGGCACCATCGAATTCATCGTGGACCAGAGCGGCGAGTACTACTTTATGGAAATGAATACCCGTATCCAGGTGGAGCACGGCGTCACGGAGATGCAGACAAACCGGGACCTGGTGGAGGAGCAGATCCGCATTGCCGCGGGAGAGAAGCTCAGCTTCAGCCAGGAGGACATTCACATTTCCGGGCACACCATCGAGTGCCGCATCAATGCGGAGATTCCGGAGCAGAACTTTATGCCCAGTCCGGGCAAGGTCACGCACCTGCATTTCCCGGGCGGCAACGGTGTCCGGGTGGATACGGCATTGTATACGGGATACCGCATTCCTTCCGAGTATGATTCCATGATTGCGAAGATCCTGGTGCATGCGGAGGATCGGGACGCGGCCATTCGGAAGATGCGCTCGGCATTGGATGAAACTCTGGTTTTGGGCGTTTCCACCAACTTGGATTTCCAGTACAAGATCATGTTTGCCCCGCTCTTTACCGAGGGCAAAGCGGATACCGGCTTTATTGAGGAATTTATTTCCGGTTCCGGTGCCGCGAAGAATCCGGGACAGAAATAGGGAGGATAAAGCAATGAAGAAGGTTGATTTGAACAGCGATCTGGGAGAGAGCTTCGGACGCTATACACTGGGCATGGATGATCGGATCATTCCGCTGATTTCCTCCGCCAATGTGGCCTGCGGCTTCCATGCCTCGGATCCTATGGTGATGGACAAGACCATTAAGAGTGCAAAGGCCGCCGGAATTCAGGTGGGCGCTCATCCGGGCTTCCCGGATCTGATGGGCTTCGGCCGCCGCAATATGGTGGTGAGTCATGAGGAGGCACGGAATTACATCCTCTATCAGCTGGGCGCACTGGATGCCTTTGTGAAGTCGAACGGCATGAAGCTGCAGCATGTGAAGCCGCACGGTGCTTTCTATAATATGGCAGCCAAGGACTATGATCTGGCAGCCGCCATCTGCGAGGGCATCAAGGCCTACGATCCGACACTCATTGTCATGGCGTTAGCCGGCGGAAATCTCTACAAGGCGGCGAAGGACATGGGACTTCGGGTCGCAGCAGAGGTCTTTGCAGATCGAGCCTATGAGGAGGACGGCACATTGGTGAACCGCAAGAAGCCGGGTTCTATGATCATCGATGAGGATGAGGCCATCGCCAGAGTGGTACGGATGATCGAGGAGAAGAAGGTGCGAACCATTACCGGCAAGGACATTGATATTGAAGCAGACTCTGTTTGTGTTCACGGTGACGGCGAGAAGGCCCTGCTTTTCGTGGAGAAGATCCGGGCAGAGCTGGCCGCTCATGACATCCAGGTGGCCCCGCTCACGGAGATCGTGAAGTAAGCGGCTTTTAAATTTAAGTTCAGTTAAAAATAGTATGCGAGAAGTGCACAAGTGTCCGCGTTATGCGGATTCCTGTGCATTTTTTGCGTGTGCATTGATTTAAACGCAGAATCATTGTATACTTTGACGACATGGCAGAGATATCCATACGGAATAAAATGATCCGAATAGCATCGCTTTATGAAACAAGAGCCGCAGCTGAAGATGTCTGCCTGATGACACTATATTTAAGGAGAGAAAGTGTGAAGAACATGAATTTCGAAGAAACCAATAAAGCGCTTCTCGACTTCCTGGACAGAAGCCCGAATGCCTTCTATGCGGTGGCGAACATGAAGGCAATTCTGGAGCAGAACGGCTTTGAGGCCCTTTATGAGGGACGCGCCTGGAGTCTGCAGGCCGGAAAAAGCTACTATGTGACGCGGAATGATTCCGCACTGATTGCCTTTCGGATTCCGCGGGAGGGCTTCATTGGCTTCCAGATCATGGCGAGCCATTGCGATTCACCAGTCTTCAAGGTGAAGAGCAATGCAGAGATGGAGATCGACAAAAACTACGTGAAGCTCAATGTGGAGAAGTACGGCGGCATGCTCTGTGCGCCGTGGCTGGACAGACCGCTGTCTGTGGCAGGCCGGGTGATCGTAGAGACAGAGGATGGTATTGAGACGCGGCTCGTGAACATTGATCGGGATCTCATGATTATCCCGAATCTGGCCATTCATATGAACCGGCAGGTAAATGACGGCTATGCCTACAATGCGCAGGTGGACATGCTGCCGCTGTACGGCGACGTTGACGCAGATGCGAAGGGCAGCTTCCTGAAATTGATCGCAGAGGCAGCTGGTGTGGAGGAAGCGCAGATCCTGGATACAGACCTCTATCTCTACAACCGGATGAAGGGCACAGTGCTGGGCGCAAACGGCGAGTATATCGCGAGCGGCCGTCTGGATGATCTCCAGTGTGCTTTTGCATCTCTTCAGGGACTGCTGGCAGCGGAGCCGAAGGAAAGCATTGCCGTACACTGCGTCTATGACAATGAAGAGGTAGGCAGCGGTACGAAGCAGGGCGCGGCATCCACCTTCCTGAAGGATGTGCTGCACCGGATTCATGCGGCCTTCGGCAGAAGCGAGGAGGACTATCTCGTCAGCCTGCAGCAGAGTTTTCTGGTTTCCGCAGACAACGCCCATGCGGTGCATCCGAACCATGCGGACAAGGCGGATCCGACGAACCGCCCGTATATGAACAAGGGAATTGTCATCAAGTACAGCGCAAACCAGAAGTACACGACGGATGCGATTTCCGGCGCCATCTTCCGGAAAATCTGCAAGGCGGCAGACGTACCATGCCAGACCTTTACCAATCGGTCAGACATGCTGGGCGGCTCGACCCTCGGCAACATTTCACAGTCGCAGGTGGCGTTGAATACGGTGGATATCGGACTGCCGCAGCTGGCAATGCATTCACCCTATGAGACCGCCGGTGCGAAGGATACCGCATATCTCGTTGAGGCGGCCCGGGTGCTGTTCTCCTCTTCGGTAGAGGGCAGCGGCGACGGCAACTATCGGCTTAAGTTTTAACAAATACTGGGGAGTATTGGTTAACGGGAGTATTTTATGGAACAAAAGAAAATTAAATGGCATGTGCTGGCCTTCATGGCCTTTTCTACGGTATGGGGCTTTGGAAATGTGGTCAACGGCTTCATGTATTTCAACGGCATTCAGGTCATCTTCAGCTGGATTCTGATGTTTGCGCTCTATTTTGTGCCGTACGCACTGATGGTGGGTGAGCTGGGCTCTGCCTTCAAGAAATCCGGCGGCGGTGTGAGCTCTTGGATTCATGAGACCATGGGTCCGAAACTTGCCTACTATGCCGGCTGGACCTATTGGGCCTGCCATATCACCTACATTGCGAGTAAATCCAGCGGCGGTCTGAAGGCCCTTTCCTGGGCGGTATTCCGCAATGCGGAGACCTACGACAGCCTGCCGACACTGGCCATTCAGCTAGCCACCCTCATCATTTTCCTCTTCTTCTGCTGGGTAGCCAGCAAGGGCATGAACCCGCTGAAGAAGATGACCAGCATTGCCGGCACCAGCATGTTTGTGATGTCGCTTTTGTACATCGTTCTGATGTTCGGTGCGCGGGTCATCAATCCGAACGCCAGCTTCGTGTCGGTGGACCTTAATCTCAAGAACCTGATTCCGAATTTTAATGTCGGCTACTTCACATCATTGTCCATCCTCGTATTCGCAGTAGGCGGCTGTGAGAAGATTTCTCCTTATGTAAATAAGGTGGAGGATCCAGGCAAGGGCTTCCCGAAGGGCATGATCGCACTGGCCATCATGGTTCTGGTCTGTGCTATGCTGGGAACCGCTGCCATGAGCATGATGTTCGATCCGGCGGTTGTCAATGCCTCCAAGGAGAGCTTCAATTCCTATGTCTCCAACGGTTCCTACTGGGCCTTCCAGCGTCTTGGTCAGTATTACGGCATCGGCGACACCCTGCTGGTGATCTATGCCCTGTGTAATGTCATCGGACAGTTGTCTACACTGGTCATCTCCATCGATGCACCGCTGCGTATGTTGTTGGACAATGAGGATTCCAGACAGTTCGTGCCGAAGGCTCTGCTTGAGCAGAATGAGAACGGCGCTTATGTCAACGGCATTAAGATGGTTATGTGTTTGTCCGGTGCCCTTATTTTGATCCAGTCCTTCGTACCGGGTGCCGCAGCCGTGCTGAAGCAGCTGACCAAGCTGAATTCTGTGTGTATGCCGCTCCGTTACCTCTGGGTATTCGCAGCCTATGTGGCACTGCGGAAGGCCGGCGACCGATTCCATCCGGAGTATCGCTTTGTGAAGAGCCACGGAGTGGCGGTTTTTGTCGGCGGCTGGTGCTTCGCGGTAACCGCGATCTGCTGTCTGATGGGCATGTATGATGAGGATATCTTCACCATGGGGCTCAACATCATTACCCCAATCGTGCTCACCGCTCTGGGCATGATCCTGCCGATGATCGCCAAGAAGGAACAGAAAGCATAAGAGATGCTAAACAATTATAAAAAAGCCCGACCCGCCATATGGCGGATCGGGCTTTTTTAAATCCTCAAAATTTTTAGTCCACGATATCCCATCTTCCGCCGACAGCATTGCCGGTTACCGGACGCGGGTTTTCTCGGGAATAAATCCGCTGACTTCCGCTGTCATCCTGTACCAGGAAGCAGAAGGGATTCATCTCCCGACCTTCGTAAATTTTGCCGTTGGTCAAACCATCTGTAAATGTTATGCCCGTATACTTCAGTCTCATCTTCAGTCACCTCGTTATGTATTCTTGTAAGTACAATCACGCGAACGGCCTTATGATAGCACATTTGCATGGAAGGGGGTTAATACGACTTTCGTATCCTTGATATGTCAGATTGATATAATTGGGATTTTTGACATTTTTAATTGTGATTATTTTCGCACCTGCCCATAAACTTTACAAAGTATTCAAAGACTTTTTACATAAGAAAGCTTATACTAATATCTATAGTTCGGTCTTTTGCGGCCGGAAGAAAAAAAGCAGGGACCGGAGGTCCCGGGGAGATAAAAATGGGGATGAAGGATACAAAAGTGAAAAAAGCAGATTATTTCAAGAATCGTGAGCTGTCCTGGCTGCAGTTCAATATGCGTGTGCTGGCTGAGGCGGGAAACCCCAGAGTGCCCCTGGCGGAGCGCCTGACCTTCGCCTCCATTTACCAGACAAACCTGGATGAGTTCTTCATGGTCCGGGTGGGCACCCTGATGGTGCAGATCGAGTCCGGCGAGAAGGTACGTGAGAACAAGACCAATATGACCAGCGCCGAGCAGGTAGCGGCCATCATTGAGCAGGTGAAGAAGCAGGAGAAGCGCAAGGCCGCAGTGTATGAGCAGCTGATGGGCGAGCTGGAACCGGAGGGCATCCGCATCATCAATTTCCAGAAGCTCTCGAAGGTGGAGCAGACTCAGCTGGAGACCTATTTTGATACCGCAATTCGTCCGTATCTGTCTCCGATGATCGTGGGCAAGCAGCAGCCGTTCCCCTTCCTCAACAACCGCGCGCTCTATGCGGTGGTGCTGCTGACCGGCAAGAACAAGAAGAAAAAGATCGGTATCGTGCCGTGCTTCAACCCGGTATTCAAGCGCCTCATTGAAATTCCGGATCGGAAGGGAACCTTCATGCTTTCCGAGGAGCTGATTCTGCACTTTGTATCCAAGCTCTATCCGGGCTATCAGATCCGGGAGAAGTCGGTGATCCGCGTGACCAGAAATGCGGATATTGATGCTAATGATGTCTACGATGAGGATCTGGACTTCCGCGGCATCATGGAGGAGCTGCTCAAGAAGCGGAACAAGCTGAATCCGGTGCGTCTCGAGCTTTCCCGCGACATCAACGAGGAGGAGAAGAAGGAGCTTGCGAAGTACCTGGAAATCCCGAAGGAGCACATCATCAAGAGCGGTACGCCGCTGGATCTTTCCTTTGTTTTTCAGCTGCAGGGCGTGCTGCGTGACAAGACATCCCTCTTCTATCAGAAGCGTTCACCGCGCACCTCAACGGCACTGGTGAAGGGCGAGTCCATCCTCGATCAGATCGAGAAGAAGGATGTGCTTCTGTCCTATCCGTTCGAGAGCATGAAGAGCTTCATCAGCATGCTGCGCGATGCCGCCGAAGACAAGAGCGTGCAGTCCATCAAGATCACGCTCTATCGTGTGGCCGGGCATTCCCAGATCGTGGATGCGCTCTGCGATGCGGCTGAGAACGGCAAGGAGGTTGTGGTTCTGGTCGAGCTGCGTGCGCGCTTTGATGAGGCCAACAACATTGAAATGTCGCATCGACTCGAGGATGCCGGCTGCCAGATCATCTACGGACTCGGCAGCTACAAGGTACACTCGAAGCTCTGTCTCATCACGCGGAAGAAGGAGACCGGCGTCGCCTACATTACCCAGATCGGCACCGGCAACTACAACGAGAAGACCGCCGGTCTTTATACGGATCTTTGCTTAATGACGGCGAATCAGGAAATCGGACAGGATGCGGCTGAGGTATTCCGCTGCCTGATGATGGGCGACACCGTGGAGAACGGCGGCGTGAAGCATCTCCTCGTGGCACCGAACTGTCTGCAGAACCGCGTTCTGGAAATGATGGATGAGCAGATCGCGCTGGCGGAGGACGGAAAGCCCGCTTATATCGGCGTAAAGATCAACTCCCTGACGGATAAGACGATCATCCAGAAGCTGGTGCAGGCATCCCAGGCCGGTGTCCGCATTGAAATGGTAATCCGCGGCATCTGCTGTCTGATTCCGGGCATTCCGGGTGAGACAGATCGGATTCGTGTGGTCAGCATTGTCGGACGGTACCTGGAGCACTCCAGAATTTATCGCTTCGGTATCGGCGATGAGGAGAAGATGTATATCGCTTCGGCTGATTTCATGACCCGAAATACACTGCGTCGTGTCGAGGTGGCTGCGCCGATCTACGATCCGGATGCACGGGCAGAGATCCGGCATATCTTCGATACGCTGATGCAGGATGATGAGAAGGGCAAGGAGCTGCTGATGGACGGTGAGTACCATGACCGGGATCTTCACGGCGATGGAAACAAGGTCAACGCCCAGGAGCAGTTCTTTGAGGAGGCATACGAGCGGAGCAGTTCGCATCAGGCGAACTGAGGAGCGAGCTGACTGGCAGGGTTTGCTTCGAAGAAGAAGCAGAATAAAGTTTAAACGAACAGGAAGGTTCAATCCTTAGAGGTCGATTTCACATCGGCCTCTTTTCTTTTGCTTCAATGTACTTCAATTTATCTTGAAGCTTGTTTGAAGTGACCTTGAAGTTTATATTGAAGTTGTATTGTAGTTATCATGAATATACTGGAGTTGTCTTGTCATCATTTCGTTTTCCGCCGGATCCGGTGCAGCTGCGGTCTCAGCATAAGCTCGGTCACCACCATTCCGGGGCGGGCTGTCAGTGCAAAGCGGATCGCGGAGGCCACATCCTCCGGGACGAGACGGCTCTCGACCTCCTCACCGACGGTGAAATCCGCATTCCGGTAGAGCTTCGTGTCGGTCATGTCCGGCAGAATCGAAATCACGCGCAGACCATACTTCCGGTTTTCTTCAAAAAGGCTGCGGGAAAAGGAGGAAAGACCGGCTTTGGCGGCACCGTAGCAGGCGCCGTGCGGATTCGAAGAGACGGCGGTTACGGAGCTGATGTTGATGATTGTGCCGTGATTCTGCTTCAGCGTTCGGAGAAGTGCCTGGGAGAGAATCATGGGCAGCTCCAGATTGGTCCGCACCATTTCCTGAATCTTCTTCGGATTCAGCTCCTCGTGAAGACCATAGTAGGCAGCGCCTGCATTGTTCACAAGAACAGTGACCGGGCCTGCCTTTTCGATTGCGCGGATTTCCTGCAGCACGCGGTTTGTGTCCAGCAGATCGCAGATGATGGGAATGAAATCCACATTCTCCGCAAACGTCCGCCCGAAGCCGTAGACCTCATAGCCGAGCGAGAGCAGCATTTGGGCGGTGGCGGCGCCGATGCCGGAGGACGCACCTGTTACGATCGCAATTTTTCTTTCTATGTTCATGGAAATTTCCTTCCTCAGTTCGTAAAAATCCGCTCCTCCGGCACATACTGGAGCAGTGCATCCCTTAGAAAGCGCTCCATTTCCGCCGCAAGTGTCGCCGGATAGTGGTAAACCGCGCCGGTATTTTCATAGGGATACTGCACCACCGCCGAATCCGGCATGGCACGGCGCATCGTCTTGAGGTACACCTCCGACAGTCGGAAGGAGCCTATGCTCATGTCGCGGATTTGCCGAAGGTCCAGTGCCTCGGTCACCTGCGCCAGCATTTCCCCGTAATGCGTGCGCCAGTCCGGAATCGAAATCATGGGGTCGAAGCAGAGACGCAGCGTATAGCCCAGCGAGAGTCCCAGGGAAATGCTTTCGAGCCGGGCACGGAGACTGCCGCTGCCGTGCTCGTAACGCGCTACAACCTCGTCCGGTGACAGTGTGAAGGCGAAGATCAGCCGCTCGGACCGGAAGGGCAGCAACGCCTCCCAGAAGGCCTGTGAACCGGTCTTTGTCCGCACCTCGACGGTGAGTTCCGGTTCGGAGAGCACAAACTCCGCCCAGCGCCGGACGATGCCCGTGATGCCCTCCAGCGCCAGGAGGTCTGTGTCGTAGGAAATGCAGAGATAGACCGGATGCTGCCGCAGCAGTGCCCGCACCTCCCGGAAAATGTCTTCGAGATTCAGAAAGAGCACGAGGTTCCCGGAGGGATACATGCCCTTCAGATAACAGTATTCGCAGTCGAAGACACAGTTCATGACGCAGGAGGTGTAGTAGAAGTGCTCGTTTCCGAAGCTCTGGCAGACCGGCGCACCGGGATAGACCAGCGTCCCCTTCTTCTCCGCAAGAATGAGCTTCTGCGACGCATGCTGCAGCGCGGCGTCCTGATGCCGCCGGTTGAAGACATCCTTGTAGTGGTGAATCGGAATCACCGCGGCCTTTGGGAAATGTCTTCGGATCGACTCAGCGTCCTCCCGCCCGATGAGGGCCTCCTCAATATAAATATGTGAAAAACGGGGCAGCAGCCCGTCAGAGAAATTCTGCTCTGAACGCATCCAGTACCTTCTTTCCGCTTCGCTTGTCCCGGCAGGGTAGTGTGCCGTTTTCGTAGAGGGCTTCCGCATGTGCCTGCCAGGGAAGTCCCGCGAGGCTTAAATACTTCACGAGCTGTTGGAGCTGTGCCGTCATGACCGCCGAGCAGTGAAGATCCGTGCAGAGCCGGTCGAGCAGAGTTTCGTCCTCCGGCTTAAGCACCGGCGGTTTTTCGGAAAGTCTGCGGGAGCGATCGAGAAATTCCTGGATTTCCGATAGCAGCTCCGGCAGCCGGTTCTGCATTGTCCGGGTAATGTCTTCGGCCTTTACGGTCTGTCCTTCGCCGGCATCGGTCACAAGGCGCAGGAAATGCAGCTGCTGCGGCCCCAGGAAGAGACTGCTCGCCTGGTAAATGGCCGCAGCCTCCATATCATAAAGTGGGCAGTGCTGCTGATGCATGACAGCCAGCAGATCGGCTTGCCAGGCGGGGATTTTCGATGGAGCTTCGGCGTTTTTGACCCTGCCGGTTTCAGAAGAACCTGGTGCTGTCGATGCAGCGGAGAATTCGCTGTTTGAAGACTGTGAACTTGTGCCTAGTGCTCGTGCGTTTGTGTCGAGCACTCGTGCACCCGTGACACAGCCCGCCTCCGGGAAGTGCGACGGATAAATCAGATCCGGGTAGAAGCTCCGGAGACTTGCAAAGTCAATGAGCTTCGTGAGGCGGAAGATGGGAGCGACTGGCAAATTCGAGGCACTTGTGGCAGCATCTGAAATTGGCATTGCACAGGTGCCGAGGCTCAGAAGAAAGTCGCTGTCCTTCGGTGCTTGTTTTGCAAGCACTGCGGAAACTGCCGCGGCCGCGGAAATCGGTCCCGGATTTGTTAATGTCAGCAGAATCGATTTGTCTTCATTTGAAAACTGCTGGAAGGGCGAGGCCGCACAGCTTTTCAGCCGAAGCGGCTTCAGCAGCGGCTGTACTTCACAGTACAGGGCGGAAAACAGATATAGCATAAAAACTCCTAAACTTACGCCGGATATGGCGCTATGTGCAGCCTTGGCCTGGGCAGATGGCTTAGCTCATTATAGCATAGCCCGAAGACATTTCCCAGAGATGCACGGTAGTCAATAGACAAATGGGCGGAAAATACAGTGCTGTTTTGTGGGACTTGAACAAAACAGAGGAGAGAACTCAATTCCCTCTTTCCTTTTCTGAAGGAAAGGCGTATATTAGTGTCCGGCGCAACATCTGGGGCGGATAAAAGGCTGTACACCAGATTTAGCGATGAAAACCATCGGAAATACACCAAATTGCTATATATATGGGGAATCGGAGGGCTTGTACATGGAAAATGATATTCAGGTTAAGATCAACGTCATCAAGAGAAACGGCCAGGAGGTGCAGTTCGACATTTCGAAAATTGCCAATGCGATCCGGAAGGCCAACAAGGAGGTAGAGCCCATCTACCGGATGAACGAGTATCAGATCCTGGGTGTTGCGGATACAGTGGCCAAGAAGGTGGCAAGCTCTACTCATGCGGTAAATGTTGAGGACATTCAGGATATGGTGGAGACCGGCATTATGGAGATGCGCGGCTATGAGGTGGCACAGAAGTATGTGCGTTACCGCTTTAAGCGGGAGATTGCCCGGAAGGCGAACACCACCGACGAGGACATTCTGTCTCTGATCAACCAGGCCAATGAAGAGCTGAAGCAGGAGAATTCCAATAAGAACCCGGTGATCAATTCCACTCAGCGTGACTACATGGCCGGTGAGGTATCCAGAGACCTTACGAAGCGTCTGCTGCTGCCGGAAGATATCGTGAAGGCCCATGAAGAGGGCATTATTCACTTCCATGATTCCGACTACTTTGCCCAGAAGGAGCACAACTGTGACCTGATCAATCTGGAGGACATGCTGCAGAACGGCACCGTCATTTCCCAGACCATGATCGAGAAGCCCCACAGCTTCTTTACGGCCTGCAATGTCACCACGCAGATCGTGGCGCAGGTGGCGTCCAACCAGTACGGCGGACAGTCCTTCACACTGGCGCATCTTGCCCCCTTCGTGGATGTTTCCCGGCAGAAGATCCGAAAGCAGGTGATCGATGAGCGGACCGAGTGCGGAGAGGCACTGGACGAGGCCATTATTAATAAAGTGGTGGAGCATCGCCTGGCTGAGGAAATCAAGAGCGGTATCCAGACCATTCAGTATCAGCTCATTACCCTGATGACCTGTAACGGTCAGGCGCCTTTCGTGACCATGTTCATGTATCTCGATGAGGTGCCGGAGGGACAGACAAGGGATGACCTTGCCGCCATTATCCGGGAGGTGCTGCTCCAGAGAATGCAGGGCGTGAAGAATGAGAAGGGCGTTTGGATCACACCGGCCTTCCCGAAGCTGATCTATGTGCTGGATGAGGACAATATCCGCGAGGGCTCCAAGTACTGGGAACTCACGGAGCTGGCAGCGAAGTGCACCGCAAAGCGTATGGTGCCTGACTACATTTCCGCAAAGATCATGCGGGAGTACAAGGGCGGAGATGTCTATCCCTGTATGGGCTGCCGATCCTTCCTGACCCAGGATACCGTGGGCATGGGAGAGAACGGAAAGCACAAGTACTACGGCCGCTTTAACCAGGGCGTGGTGACCATCAATCTGGTGGATGTGGCCTGCAGTGCAGAGGGAGACATGGACCGCTTCTGGGAGCTGCTGGAGGAACGTCTGGAGCTCTGTCACCGGGCACTGCGGCTGCGGCATGAGCGGCTTCTGGGCACCGTCAGCGATGTGGCCCCGATTCTCTGGCAGTACGGCGCACTGGCCCGGCTGAAGAAGGGAGAGGTCATCGACAAGCTTCTCTTCAACAACTATTCCACCATTTCATTGGGCTATGCGGGCATCTATGAGATGTGCATGCGGATGCTGGGTGTGTCTCATACAACAGAGGAGGGCAAGGCCTTCGCTCTCGCGGTGATGCAGAAGCTGAATGATAAGTGCAATGAATGGAAGGCGGCGGAGAACATCAGCTATTCCGTATACGGCACACCGCTGGAGTCCACCACTTACAAGTTTGCCAAGTGTCTGCAGAAGCGCTTCGGCATCATCAAGGGTGTGACGGACAAGAACTACATCACCAACAGCTATCATGTGCATGTGACGGAGAAGATTGATGCCTTCACCAAGCTGAAGTTTGAGGCGGAGTTCCAGCGGCTGTCTCCGGGCGGCGCCATCAGTTATGTGGAGGTGCCCAATATGCAGCAGAACATTCCGGCGGTGCTTTCCGTGATGCAGTTCATCTATGAAAACATCATGTATGCGGAGCTGAATACGAAGTCGGATTATTGTGAGTGCTGCGGTTATGACGGAGAGATCAAGATTGTAGAGGATACTCACGGCAAGCTGGTTTGGGAGTGCCCGAACTGCGGCAATCGTGACCAGTCGAAGATGTCGGTGGCCCGGCGTACCTGCGGCTACATCGGCACCCAGTACTGGAACCAGGGCCGGACACAGGAGATTAAAGACAGAGTTTTACACCTGTAATTGTTTAGCGTTTCTCAGTAATCGAGTAAACCTCCGGGTAAATGCCCGGCAGGCTGGCGGTCATCATTTCGGAGTGGGTCACCACATAGGTGCGGCCTTCTACAAGGCCGCCCTCCGGCAGCTCTGTGCTGTCGGAGAGCTGTGCCACAAATTCTATGCCGTTCTCATCAATGAAGAGCGCCTGATCCTCGTCTGCGAAGTCCGAATCGCCTTCATAGGTGCCGGTGCTCAGCAAAGCGCCCTCTGCATTGGTTTCCACCGCCGTTTCCCCGGCGGTGTTTTTGTTTTCTGCGGCGGTGTCTTTTACCGCTTCCGCATTTTTGGCGGCCTCTGTGGCGGCCTGACTTTCCTCAGCAGAGGTGCTTTCAACTGCGGCTGCCGTGCTGCTTTCAGCGGCGTTTCCGGCAGAAGCTGCGCTGCAGCCCGCTGTGAGCGCCGACAGCATTATCCCCATAAGACAAAGTTTTGATA
>CAZJQX010000007.1:0-15157 GCA_964548305.1 uncultured Lachnospiraceae bacterium | reverse complement strand
TTCCCGGCTCTTCGGCACATCGATGATCCGCTGGTTGGAGGAGCCTCGGAAGCGTAGTGAAATATCCTTGAGCGCAAGCTCGAAGCGGCCGTCCACAAGTACATTTATATAGGAAAGAAGTCCGTCAGTGTACACAGTATGCTTCCGTCCCCCGGGGAGAAGATCCTCGTAGAGGTAGCCGGTATAGCACCAGACTGTTTTTTTCGGATACAGCGCATGGAAGCGCTGCAGCAGGGGAAGAAGACATTCCTGGTTTTCCGGTTCCATGGGTTCACCGCCCAGCAGGGATAGTCCTTCAATATAGGAAGGCTGACAAAGTGTGAGAATGCGATCCTCCACATCCTGCGTATAGGCTTCCCCGAACTGAAAGCTCTGGGGTCCCTGGTTGAAGCAGCCGGGGCAGTTGTTCCGGCAGCCGGAGACGAAGAGACTCACCCGGACACCGGGTCCGTTTGCAATGTCACATTCTTTGATACTGGCATAGTTCATGGATTTTCTACCCCCTGACTTTAGACGCTTCCGTCTGTCAGCTCATCATAGCGGAGATGGCGGATGACGTCAAGATTTGAAAGCTTTACAAAAACCCATCATTATACTTTACATAGACCCCTTAGAATCACGTTTGTGATGAAAGGGGTCTATTTATATGGCAGATATCTCATTAAAGCATGTTTCTAAGGTGTATCCGGGCGGTTCCACGGCGGTTTCTGATTTTAATCTCGACATTCAGGACCGGGAGCTGATCATGATCGTCGGTCCTTCCGGCTGCGGCAAATCCACAACCCTCCGTATGCTGGCGGGACTGGAAAGCGTCAGCGAGGGACAGATTATCATTGACGGCAAGGATGTGACGAAGCTGGAGCCGCAGAAGCGGGATCTCAGCATGGTGTTTCAGAGCTATGCGCTGTATCCCAATATGAGTGTTTACGATAATATGGCCTTCAGCCTTCGGGTACGGGGATTTTCCAAGGCGGAAATCGACACCCGGGTTCGTGATGCAGCCCGGATGCTGGAAATCGAGCAGCTACTGAATCGCAAGCCATCGGCACTCTCCGGCGGACAGAAGCAGCGTGTGGCCATCGGAGCGTCCATTGTGCGGAAGGCTAAGGCTTATCTCATGGATGAGCCCCTGTCCAACCTGGATGCTAAGCTGCGTGCGCAGATGCGTGTGGAAATTGCCAAGCTTCATGAAAATCTGGAGGCGGCTATTGTCTATGTGACCCACGATCAGGTGGAGGCGATGACATTGGCCACGCGGATCGTGGTAATGAACCACGGTGTTGTGCAGCAGGCGGCCAGTCCTGCCGAAATCTATCGGAATCCCATTAATCGTTTTGTTGCCGGATTCATCGGTTCCCCCCAGATGAACTTCATCCCGGTGGATGTGGTTAAGCTGAACGGCCAGGTTCAGCTGGTAGGCGACGGACTGTGTCTGGCATTGCCAAAGGAAGCGGCGGCAGTGGCAGAGGATTGGGGTTATGTGGAGCGGCAGCTGATTCTCGGCGTGCGTCCGGAGGACTTCTTTACACCCCGCGAAGCAAAAACCAATGAGGTTTCCTTCGAGCTGGATGTGAAGGAAAATCTTGGCGCTGAGTACCTTCTTCATGGCCAGATTGGCCTTGATAAATACCGGGGCGTTTCGGAGGACATCACAAAGGACATGATCTCCATCCGTGTGAAGGATGGAAGGGATTACAAAACCGGCGATCGGATCGCCTTCTCCATTCAGAAGGATCATATCCATCTCTTCGATCCGAAGACCGGAAACAATATACTCTATAAGTCAGGAAAGGAAAGCGTGTAATGAAAGGATTCAAACGGACGGAGCCGTATCTGTATCTTCTGCCCTCCGTCATTATTTTTTCGGTATTCCTGTTCTTCCCCTTTGTGAAGACCATCTACCTAAGCTTCTTCAAAACCAATAAGCTGGGTCAGGCCAAGCTGTTCGTGGGACTTGAGAACTATACCACATTGCTGACCTCGAAGTCGTTCCTGAACAGCTTGGTGGTGACCATCATTTTCGTGGTGGTGGTCGTTGTCATCGGCATGCTTCTGGGTCTGATCGGTGCGGTGCTCTGCAACAAGACCTTCCCGGGCATCCGCTTCTTCAGTACATCCTATGCGCTTCCTATGGCCATCGCATCCAGTTCGGCGGCAATGATTTTCAAGATCATGCTTCACCCGTCCATCGGTATTGTCAACAAGCTGCTGGGAACCCAGATCAACTTTTTCTCGGATCCCAAGTATGCGCTGATCTGTGTCGCAGTGCTCACCGGTTGGCTGAACAGCGGCATCGACTTCCTGTACTTCTCCGCGGGTCTTGCTAACATTGACGAAACCATCTATGAGAGAGCCTCGGTAGACGGCGCCAATGAGCGGCAGCAGTTCTTCCATCTGACACTGCCGGGCCTGTCCCCGATCCTGTTCTATACCATTGTTGTCAACATCATTCAGGCGTTCCAGTCCTTCGGACAGGTGAAGATCCTGACCCAGGGCGGCCCCGGCGAGTCCACAAACCTCATCGTGTATTCCATCTACCGGGATGCGTTCTTCAACTATCGTTTCGGTTCTGCAGCGGCGGAGTCTGTTGTACTGTTCCTGATCATTATGGCGCTGACGCTGGTGATGTTCCGGATTGAAAAGAAGGGAGCAAAGGGCTGATGCTGGTATCCAAGAAAAAACAGAATATCCTTCTGGGAATTAACATTATATTTGCACTGTTCATTCTGCTGCCGCTGCTGTACGCAGTGAGCATTGCATTCATGCCCTCCGGAGAGCTTTTCTCCATGGAAATGAATTTGATTCCGAAGCATCCGACCCTGCAGAATTTCAAGGATGCGCTGAGCAAGATTCCCCTGCTCCGCTTCGTACTGAATTCTTTCCTGGTGGCGGGGGTCATTACCCTGGGACAGATCATTACCTGCTCGCTGTCAGCATTTGCATTCTCCTTCCTGGAGTTCAAGGGCAAGGGCGTGCTCTTCATGCTGCTGATGGCCACCATGATGGTGCCCGGCGAGGCGACGATCATCTCGAATTATCTGACCGTCAGCTCCCTCGGCTGGCTCAATACCTATCATGTGCTGATTGTGCCGTACCTGACATCTGCGATGGGCATCTTCCTGTTCCGGCAGTTCTATCAGACCTTCCCGATTTCCCTCTATGAGTCGGCAAAAATCGACGGCTGTCCGAACATTGTCTTCATCTTCAAGATCCTGATTCCGCTGACGAAGTCGGGCATCGGTGCCATGGCGGTTTATACCTTCATTAACGCCTGGAACATGTACATGTGGCCGCTTCTGGTGACCGGCTCTGAGAAAATGCGAACCGTGCAGATCGGTATTTCAATGCTGAACTCTGAGGATTCTCAGTCTATGGCGCTGATGATCGCCGGCGTGGTGCTCATCATCCTGCCGTCCATCTCTGTCTTCATCATCGGTCAGAAGCAGCTGATCAGAGGAATGTTCTCTGGTGCAGTGAAAGGATAGGAGTCGTTTTCATCAAGAGCTACAAGCTCGAGATGAATCCCTGCAGAACGAAACTTGACTATCAGGTTATCCCCGCCCCCTGGGCGGATAACATATATCGCTCTGCCGCTGCGTGAACGGCGGCGGGGTGCACATTCAAAAACAATAGGAGAGAATTATGAGAAGAAAAGTAAGCGCAGCATTGGCACTTGCCATGGTAGGTTCCATGATGGTAACCGGCTGCGGCGCAAGCAGCGACAGCACAGCAACCACCACAGCAGCACAGAGCAGCGATGCCACAACCGCCGCTGAGACCTCTGCAGAGGCAGCAGAGACCACTGCAAGTGAGAGCACTGGCGACAAGACCACCATTACCTTCTGGCATTCCATGGGCGGCGTGAACGGCGAGGCCATGACCTACCTCATCGACAAGTTCAATGCTGAAAATGACAAGAACATCTATGTGGCAGCTGAGTATCAGGGCTCTTATGATGATGCCATCAATAAGCTGAAGAGTGCACAGATCGGCAACATGGGCGCAGACCTCGTACAGATCTACGATATCGGTACTCGCTTCATGATCGATTCCGGCTGGGTTATCCCGATGCAGGAGCTGATTGATGCGGATGGCTGGGATACTGCACAGATCGAGCCGAACATTGCAGCATACTATTCTGTGGACAATACACTGTATTCCATGCCGTTCAACTCTTCCACACCGATTCTCTACTATAATAAGGATATGTTCGAGAAGGCCGGCATCACAGAGGTTCCGGATTCTCTCCCGAAGATCGGTGAGATCGCAGACAAGCTGGTTAATGAAGGCGGCGCCGGTGAGGCGATTTCCCTCGGCATCTACGGCTGGTTCTTCGAGCAGTTTACCTGCAAGCAGGGCAAGGAGTATGTGGACAACGGAAATGGCCGTGAGGCAGCAGCTACTAAGGTTGTATTTGACGAGAACGGTGCCGCTGCCGCTACACTGAAGGCATGGAAGGACCTCTATGATCAGGGCGCTGCACCGAATGTAGGCCGCGGCGGTGATGCAGGTCTCGTAGACTTCTCCTCCGGCAAGTCTGCTATGACACTTGGTTCTACTGCATCTCTGAAGCAGGTGCTTGAGGATGTCAACGGCAAGTTCGAGGTTGGTACTGCATACTTCCCGAAGATCAGCGATTCCGATGAGGGCGGCGTATCCATCGGCGGCGGTTCTCTCTGGGCTCTGAACAACGAGGATGAGACCAAGCAGAAGGCAGTATGGGAGTTCGTAAAGTTCCTGGTATCCGCAGAGTCTCAGGCTTACTGGAATGCACAGACCGGATACTTCCCTGTAACAACTGCTGCACATGACGAGCAGGTATTCAAGGACAACATCGCAAAGTATCCGCAGTTCCAGACCGCTATCGATCAGCTGCATGATTCTACACCGCAGTCCGCAGGCGCTCTGCTCAGCGTATTCCCGGAGGCACGTTCCATCGTTGAGACCGAGATCGAAAACATGCTGAACAACAGCTCCAGCCCGGAGGATGCTGCAGCCGCTATGGCCGAGCAGATCAACTCCGCAATTAGTGAGTATAACCTAGTAAACGGATAAAGGACAGAAAATCAGGAGTCCGGAGAAAACCCAAAACTGCAACGCAGAGCTTGCTCGGCGGGGCAGTTTCTGGGTTTCTTCGGGTTTGGCCTCGAAGGGATCTGACGAGGCCAAATCTATCGCCCAATCGAGATTGATCAGAGACTGATCGCTCTCGATTGGAGCGATGGACTCCTGATTTTCAGCAGCCCATAACAACCCCTAACAAGAAAGGAGCACAAAATTTATGAACACATATCCCCTGATCTGGGCGCATCGCGGTGCCTCCGCCTATGCACCGGAAAACACTCTGGCAGCCTTCCGTCTTGCGGAGGAAATGGGCGCAGACGGCGTTGAACTGGATGTACAGCGCACAAAGGACGGCGAGCTGGTGGTCATTCATGATGAGACCATTGATCGGGTCTCTGACGGACACGGCTATGTGAAGGATATGACACTGGCAGAGCTGCGCCGCTTCCGCTACAATCGTGCGCGGGAGGGTTTTGCAGAGAAGTATCCGCAGGCGGAGATTCCCACACTGCGCGAGGTATATCAGCTGCTGAAGCCGGGAAAGCTCAGCATCAATGTAGAGCTGAAGACCGGCATTTTCCCGTATGAGGGGATAGAGGAGCAGGTGCTGACCCTGACCAAGGAGATGGGTATGGAGGACCGTGTGCTCTATTCCTCCTTCGGCCACAAGAGCCTTCTCCGGCTGAAGGCATTGGATGAAAATGCAAAATTGGGCCTTCTCTACAGCGATGCGCCTGTTCGGGTTCGGCATTATGCCCGGAAGGAGGTGGGTGTGGATGCCCTGCACCCGGCCATTTATCATCTTCTGGAGGCAGGATATACGGAAAAGGCCCACAAAAAGGATCTGAAGGTCCATGTCTGGACGGTGAACGAGGCGGAGGAGATTGCACTCTGCTATGCCCAGGGAGTGGATGCCATTATCACCAATAAACCGGATTTTGTGCGTGAATTCCTGGTGAATCTGTCGAAAAAAAATACGGTGAAAAGCTGAGCACTTTGAACAAACCGTCAAAACGCGCAGGACAAGTTGAAGCAAAAATATCGCGGTAAATACAAATCATTTGGCATATTTCCCAATTGTCAGCGGCGAACTCCGATAGTAGGATATAGCAAAGTCCAGCGAAGACGAACAAATGTATAGATGCTGCCTATGACTGAGATAGATATAATTCATAGCAGCGTGGCTTGAATGAGAATGCGACAGGGCTTTTGATAGATTAAGGAGGTATGGAAATGAGTACATTTAACATCATGATTCCCAGTGCAGAGGCGGTAGATGATTTCTGTGCAAGAGCAGCAGCAATGCCATTCGATCTGAATCTCGGTGCCGGTACACGCGTTGTGGATGCCAAGTCCATACTCGGCGTTCTGTATCTGGGTGTAGGCAAGATTCTGCGGCTCACTGTGCCGACAGATCATGCATCAGAGGTACACAGACATCTTCATGAGTTCCTGGTATAAGTCTGGTACCGTGACAGCTTAGTTGACTGGATTATTGTGACTTGAAATGGATTGACCGGGCGCAGCGGCCCGGTCGATGGTATGTAAAAAGAAGGCCTTGCGAATGCAAAGCCTTCTTTTTGTGTATGCGAAACAGCTTCATTATTTCCGTCGTTTCGTTTTTCTCTTGTTCAGCATCATATCCCGGCGGGCCTTCTGCTCCTGGGTGAGCTCGCGCGTATGTCGAAGAAGCCGATGCCGACGATGCTTTTTCCGGGCGGCCCGCAGCCAGGCGACGAAGCGGATCATTAGGAAAATAAGTAAGGCGACGGCGGCAATGCCGGAGAGCACCAGAATAGACAGCAGAAGGGGCTTCTGGATCACAATGTGACCGCTCGATTTGTCAAGCAGAATGGGGCTGTTTTTAGTGGCGGAATTCAGGGCATCCGTGTCTGCATTGCTGCTCTCATTCTGCTGCGTCTTGTCCACAGTGATGGTTTCCGGAACGGCTTCCTGCACCTTTGCCTCCACGGCAGCCGCATCCCGGGCACCGGCCTCATGCTCCTCGCGCCGGTCCAGCAGCTGCACATAAGCGTGTCCCACATCCCTTCCTGCGAAGCTGTAGTCGATCCGAGCCACGCTGCCGTCGGCTTTCTCTTCATCTGTCAGGTCATAGCTGAGGGTGGATTCTGTTTCGAAGAAATCCGCAGATTTCGGCAGCGTCACATGATACTTTTCATCAATGCTGAACTCCAGTGCATCCACCAGGGAAATGCCGTCTACGGAGAAGTGATTGCCGATGGCGGTATAGGCATTATCCTTTTCGGAAACCGAAGGAGAGGAAAACTGCTCATAGCCGAAATCGAAGAGGGCCTTGCTGTCCCGATATTGGGAGCTGTGACCGTTCAGGATCACGGCAATGAGCGTCATGCCGTCCCGCTCGCAGGCTGTCACCAGTGTGTTGCCGGCGGCCATGGTATAGCCTGTCTTTCCGGCGAAGACACCGGGGTAATATTCGCTGTAGGATTTCCGCATCATGTGGTGATGGGCATAAACCGTGTTGTGGCTGTCTCCCTCCGGGTACTTCGCGATGGGACCGTGGGTATAGACCTGTGTGCTGTCGATCTGCCGGAAGGTAGGATTCTGAATGGCATACTGAAGAATCTTCGCCATGTCGGCACAGCTGGTATAGTGCTCCGGGTCATTGAGACCGGAGGGATTCATGAAGTGGGAATCCGTGCAGCCGATGGCGGCGGCCTTCTCATTCATCAGCTCCGCAAAGGCGGCATTGGAGCCGGCAACGTATTCGGCCAGCGCATTGGCGCAGTCATTGGCGGAATGCAGCAGGAGAGAGTAGAGACAGTCCCGGACGGAAAGCTGATCCCCGGCCACGGCACCGATGACGGTGGAGTTGGTGTCCAGATTGGTGTTGGTGGCCGCAAAGGAGAAGGTCACCATGTCATCCAGATCCGTGACATTTTCCAGCACCACAATGGCCGTCAGCACCTTGGTGATGGAAGCGGGATAGTAGGCTGTGTGCTCGTTCTTTCCGTAAAGCACGGCACCGGAATCTGCGTCAATGAGGATGGCGCCCTCGGACTCGATGGCGGCGGAGAGGGTGGGCCAGTCCGCTGCCCGGGCCGTCAGAGACTGCGGGAGGCAGAGGAAAAGGCAAAGCAGAAGGCAGAGCACCCGCCGGAGGCAGGGCCGCTGCTGTTCCTTGTTGATCATATGGTATCCTTCCTGGGTGCAGTGTCGTTCTTCTGTACCCGCGGGAAAATGACGGCGGCCTTATAGAGATCGCCGTCGATGGTGATTTCGAGACGTCCCTTCATCAGGGTGGTGAGGCTCTTGGCAATGGATAGACCCAGGCCGGAGCCCTCGGTGGTGCGGCTCACATCGCCGCGGACAAAACGCTCCGTCAGCTCCTCCGGTGAAATATTCAGCGGTGAGGCGGAGATGTTCTTGATGGTGCAGGCAACATTATCCTCGGTTTCCGTCACCTCCACGTAGACCCGGCTGCCGCGCAGTGCATACTTGCAGCAGTTGTTCAGGAGGTTTTCGATAACGCGCCAGAGACGGCGGCCGTCTGCCATGATAAGGGCCGGATTCTCCGGGAAGCTGGGGATGATCTCCAGCTTGGCGGCCTGAAGCTTGTCCTCGAATTCGCCCAGAGCCTGCTGCACCATTTCGCTGTAGTCCAGCTGCATGAATTCGATGTTTACGTTGCCGGAGCTTGCCTTGCTGGCTTCCACCAGATCCTCGGTCAGGGTCTTCAGTCGGTTGGATTTCTGATCCAGCACATCCAGATACTGCTGCAGCTTCGGATTGGTGATCTCCTCCCGCTTCATGAGATCCACATAGTTGATGATGGAGGTCAGCGGTGTCTTGAGATCATGGGAAACATTGGTGATGAGGTCGGCCTTCAGACGTTCGGATTTCACCTGCTCGTTTACGGCCTGCTGCAGTCCCGCAGCAATGCGGTAGCTGTAGCTGTCGATGCAGATGAGGATGGCCAGCAGCAGCGTGGCCGTCAGGAAGGACATCAGACTCTGCATCCGGAAGAAACGGACATAGAGCATCACGATCAGCAATAGGCCGGCGGCATTGGGCAGCAGGAAAAGCAGTGTGCTGTAGAGCCGGGGCATGGTCAGTGCGGCAGCTGTGAGATAATGCTTCAGCGCCGTCAGCAGGCGGCAGCAGAGGGACTTCTCCCACAGGCTGTCGTTCCGGTAGCTTCTGGCCAGTGAGAGGCAGAGAGGCAGGAACAGCAGATACTTCAGCAGGAAAGCCAGAATGCCCTCCCAGAAGCGGAAGGCGTCGATGACACCGACGATCTCCGATGCGGCGTTCAGCAGGGCGGCAGACAGTATGTCGGCCCCGCGGAGCCACAGCAGGAAGATGATGGCCAGAAGCTCTGCCGGCAGACGGTCAATGGGATGCGGCCGTGCCGTGACAGTGGTGCACAGGGCCAGCAGTGCCGAGAAGCTGAGGCCGAAGAGCAGGACACCAAGACCCAGCAGACACAGTGCCACCACCACATTCTGCCGACGTCCTTTGTAGCTCGCGGAAGCGGTTGAAAAGCTGTCCTTGGACGGAAAGGAGGTATCCACGCCGATGGTCAGGGAATAGCTGCCCTCCTCATAGGGATCGTGGGCCGTCAGAAGGGGCACCAGATTTCCCGGCGGGGTACGGAGGCTGGAGCGGATTTCCAGAGTTTCCGAATCCGTTGCCAGGAAGCTGCCGAGGGAAAGAATGCTGTCCTGATCCATATCGGCGGCATTGGTATAGGTGGTTTCCGCGGTGCCGTCAGAATAGGAAATACAGAACTTCAGGTTGCTGGGGTGATCGAAGAACTGACTCCGGGCAGTGTAATATTTTGCGAGATAGTCCAGCATCTCATAGGAAAGCTTTCCGACGGTGGTCATGCCGTCGGTGGGGCTGGCGGGATTGTAGTCCGGCATATAGGAACGGTAGGTGACGCGGATGGAGGAATTTAGCACGTCCTCCGCCTCGCTGATGCTGGCATTGCCGCCGGTGATCACCTCATTCTTCTCATTTAAATAGTAGCCCATGGAGCGGGCGTAGCGAATCAGGGTGTCCAGACTGTAGGATACTGTGGTGCCGTTGACATCCGCCTTGGCGATCATCTTGTTGAGATCCAGCTTGCCGTTGGTCTCAAAGACGTCCCGCAGGTCAATGTATTCGAAGATATCCGTTACGGCCTCGCTGAACAGTCCCTCATAGCTCTGGGATTCGATGAAATCCGGCTGCGACAGGCATGCGAAGACATTACCCCCGGAGGCATTCCGGGAGAGAATGAATAGGCTTACGGTAACCAGCACCAGAGCACAGAGATTCACCGCTGCGGTGAGAATTTTTTTCATGCCTTGTCCTCGCTGCTCTGCTTTTCAATCTTGTAGCCGACGCCCCAGACCACCTTGAGGTAGCGGGGCTCCCGGGGATTGATCTCGATTTTTTCCCGGATGTGCCGGATGTGTACGGCTACCGTATTGTCGGCACCGATGGCTTCCTCATTCCAGATGGAGGTATAAATCTCATCAATGGAGAAGACCTTTCCGGCGTTCTTCACCAGGAGGAGCAGAATATTGTATTCAATGGGCGTGAGCTTCACCGGCTCGCCGTCCACAGTCACCTCCTTGGTGTCGTCGTTGATCATGAGGCCGCCGTTCCGGTAAACGCTGTCGCTGACCGGGGCGCTTTCGCCGAGCTTTCCGAGCTGGGTATAGCGGCGCAGCTGGGACTTCACCCGGGCCACCAGCTCCAGCGGATTGAAGGGCTTCGTCAGGTAGTCATCGGCACCGATGTTGAGGCCCAGGATTTTGTCGTTGTCCTCGCTTTTTGCAGAGAGGATAATGATGGGGACGGAGCTTTTCTCCCGGATCTTCAGGGTGGTGCGGATGCCGTCCAGTCCCGGCATCATCACATCGATAATGAGGAGATCCACGGTCTCCTTCTCCATGATGTCCAGTGCGTCATAGCCGTCGTAAGCCTTCAAAACCTGAAAGCCCTCACCGGTCAGGTAAATGGAGATGGCCTCCACAATCTGTTTATCGTCATCACAAACCAGAATCGTCTGCATTGTGCGTCCTCCTTCTGCCATGCTGTTATGTCATGATCCGGCAGCCGCCGAATCGCAATTTCAGGCAATATTCCTTCTTATTATATCGCAGAACACAGACCTTGTACATTTGAAAAAGACATGATACACTTCATCGCAGTGAAGCATCAAGCGGGTGCCGCGCGGCATCCCTTTACAGGAGAAAATTATGAGACTGAGACATATTACCGGCTCCGAGGATTTCGTGGCCAATTCAGAATACGTGGTCCACGAGCCGCAGCAGTACAGAGGACACTGGAGCCGCGGCTTCTTCGGAAACGGCAATCCGATCCATGTGGAGATCGGCATGGGCAAGGGACAGTTCATCACAGAGCTGGCGAGACGGAACCCGGACATCAACTACATCGGCATCGAGCGCTATGATACCGTGCTAATGAAGGCGATCCACAAGCGTGAGCGGATGCAGGAGGAGGGAGCGGATCTCAGCAATCTCATCTTTATGAGCATCGATGCCCGTTTGCTGGCGGAGGTCTTTGCGGAAAATGAAGTCGAGCGCATCTATCTGAACTTCTCCGACCCCTGGCCGAAGGCGCGGCAGGCAAACCGCCGGCTGACAAGCCCGGTCTTCATGAAGGTCTACAGTCAGTTCCTGGAGAAGGACGGCGAGCTCTGCTTCAAGACTGACAATATGGATCTCTTCGACTATTCTCTGGAATCCATTCCGGAGGCCGGCTGGACGATCTGCGCCGTCACCCGGGATCTGCACCATGACCCGGCGATGAACGAGGGCAATGTCATGACCGAGTACGAGGAGAAATTCTCAGCAAAAGGAAATCCCATCTACAAGCTGGTGGCGATCCAGTGATAAGACCTCGCAAAGGCCCCGGATTTCCCGGGACCTTTTGCGTATTGCGCAGTCAGAAAAAAATTTGAAAAAACTGTTGACAAGTAAACGCGACTTTAGTATTATAACGGAGTCGTCAAGAGGACGGCAACAAAAAAGTTCAAAAATATGCGCCCTTAGCTCAGTTGGTAGAGCAGTAGACTCTTAATCTATTTGTCCAGGGTTCGAGTCCCTGAGGGCGCATGATACAAAGACCGGATGCTCTGATGAGTGTCCGGATTTTTGTTATCTGTCAAAAGATTTAAGGAAAAAATTTTTGCAGAACAGAAAAAGCAGCGTTAAGCTGTGGTATACTGTAACTGTTTAGCATGGACAAGGCGCGAATCGCCTCTGAACCGCTACATTGAGCTTTGCTTCGCAATGTTCGATGTGGTGCTAAACAGTTATGGGTAATTTTGAGATTTTTAACAGGAGCCTATGAAGAAAAAGACTTTAGCAAAACGAGGAACTGCCTTGGCCATGGCGCTGACGATGCTGACCATGACCGGCTGTGAGGCGAAGCTGCAGGAGACGACAGCACCTGAGGACAGCTCAGAGATCGTGGTGACCACGGCGGAAGAGACAGAGGCTGTAGTGGGTGTGGCTGCTCTTGGCGTCAATGCCAATGTACTTCCTTCTATAGAGGGCGTTACCATTGATGAAAATGCCGAGGAGCTGGCACCGGTGAACCTGACGGTGGGTGTCATCAATTCAGTGGTGGCAGAGCTGCAGCAGCGTTTGATGGACCTTGGCTATATGGATGCGGATGAACCCACCACCTATTATGGTGATGCGACTTCCAAGGCGGTGCAGTATTTCCAGCGGCAGACGGGTATGACGCAGGACGGCATCACCGGCGTGGAAACCTGGGACGCCATTATGGCGGACAACGCGCAGAAATATGCGGTGAAGCTGGGCTTCACCGGCGACGATGTCACCAACATTCAGTACCGTCTGTATAACCTCGGATATCTTACCAATGCCGGAGATATTACCGGCACTTATACGGAGACCACGGAAGAGGCAGTAAAGAAGCTGCAGCAGCTGAACGGACTGACGGCGGACGGCACCGTAGGCATCACCACATCAAATCTGCTGTATTCCGATGAGGTGAAGGCAAATGTCGTCGCGCTCGGTGAACAGAGCGACCTCGTAAAGAAGTATCAGGAGCGGCTGATTGCATTGGGATACATGTCCGGCGAGGCCGACGGCAATTTCGGTACCGGCACACAGACTGCAATCAAGGCCTTCCAGTCAAGAAATGACCTCGTGGTGGACGGCTATCTCGGACCGGATACACGAACAGCACTGGATTCCGATACGGCGATCCCTTATGCGATCCGTCTCGGTGAGCAGAGCGATGACGTTAAGAATCTGCAGAGCCTGCTCGTGAAGTACGGCTATCTCCCTTCCGGAAAGGATACAGGCTACTTCGGCGAGCTGACGAAGCAGGCAGTGGCGAATTTCCAGAGTCGGAACGGACTGACGTCAGACGGAACCGCCGGTGCCAAGACCATGGAGAAGCTGAATTCCGGCAACGTGAAGAAGGCAGCCAGCGGCAGCAGCTCGAGCTCGGGCAAGAACAACGGCAGCACATCCTCCGGCAGCTCCGGAAAGGGCAGCAGTGCATCTGTCGGCAGCGGCGGCGCTACCGTATCCGGCTCTGCGGGAACATTGATTTCCATTGCGTCCTCCAAGATCGGATGTCCTTACGTATGGGGCTCCAAGGGACCGAATTCCTTCGACTGCTCCGGCTTCGTATACTGGTGCCTGAACCAGGCGGGCGTGGGTGTGTCCTACATGACATCCTCCGGCTGGCGGAATCCGGGACGATTCAAGCGCGTATCCTACAATGAGCTGCAGGCCGGCGATATCATCGTGGTCAGCGGACATGTGGGCATCTGCGCCGGCGGCGGCACCGTCATTGACGCATCCTCCTCCAACGGCCGGGTGGTACACAGAAGCCTGGGCAGCTGGTGGGCCAACAACTTCATCACAGGCTGGAGAATCTTCAGCTAATGTCGGCGGGCGCTGCAGTGCGGCTGCGGGCAAGATCATATCAACCGGGAGGTAAGAATTATGCCGTCACCAAGAGAAAAAAATATCTGGGGAAATATTCGTGTACAGCTGAATGAGGTACAGAATCTGATTCTCAACGGGCGTTATCAGAACGCCGTTATCCTGAACCGGGAAATTCTGAAGACGGTGGTGCGTCTGCAGGTGGACAGAGCCTGTCTCGTGGCAGACAGCCTGCCGGCGGACATCCAGCAGCTCTTCAGTGCCAGGGCCATTGATGCCGCGTCCCGGGATCATTATAATGAGATCCGGAATTATGCGGAGCAGGCTGAAGCCGGCGTGAATCCGGGCGCCCAGGGTGCCAACCAGGCCTTTTCCTTAATGCGGGATGAGCTGGAAAAGTATATGAATTCCGCACCGCGGACGGCGGCACCGGTAAGTCGGGCAGCCTCTGAGGAGAGCGAGGAACGTCCGCGCGTAGCTCTCAGCGGAAAGGTGGGACGCAGCGGCGCCGGCACAGAGCGTGCCCGGGAGATGAGCCGTCTCGGCAGTTCCGGCAAGGCATCGGGCAGAAGCGGTGCAGGCCGCAGCGGCCGTACGGGCGCAGGAAGAAGTACAGCGAACCGCAGCGGAAGAAGCGGCAGGAGCAGTGAAGGCACCCGTCGGAATGCGCGGAATGAGCAGCCCATGGAGATCGATATCTACAGTGTGCTGAAGATCGCCATTCCGGTGGCCTGCGTTCTTCTGGTGATCATTCTGATCCGGGTACTGACCATGGGCAGCGCTACCATTGAGACCACCGCGGTACCTACCACGCCGGCAGCCATTGAGACCACAACGGCAGAACCGGAGACCACGGAGGAAGAAACCACCGAGGAGGAAACCACTGAGGCAGTGCCGGAGAAGATGGTGACCACCAGCGGCGTCCGGGTACGGACCAAGCCCTCCACCGAGGACTCTGAGGTATTGGATGTACTTGATCCGGATACCGAGGTGACCTACAAGGGTGCTTATGATAACGAATGGGCCATCATTGACTACAACGGTCAGGAGGCCTACGTCGCAAGCCAGTATCTGAAGGCTGCGGAATAGTAATATGAAAAAGAGCTGTCGCCAGATGCGACAGCTCTTTTTGAATTGAAGCATACCTGAGGGGGCGCGGCTGATGAGCG
>CAZJQX010000006.1:9734-56689 GCA_964548305.1 uncultured Lachnospiraceae bacterium | reverse complement strand
CATATGAGGCCTCCTTTTTCGATTGCCTATTGCCATTTGTCATCCCCGTGAGGGGGCTTATCCGTTCAAATAGATGACAAAGATGGCTAAGGTTGTGGAAATGGCGTGTCCATCCCCGTGAGGGGTCTTATCCGTTCAAATACTGTGTATATTTATTTCTGCGATTGATGACAGTGTCCATCCCCGTGAGGGGTCTTATCCGTTCAAATCATTTCAGCATCCATTATTATCCAACTCCTGACTGGTGTCCATCCCCGTGAGGGGTCTTATCCGTTCAAATCATCGTTCATGTTCCGTTTAACCGCTATCTGTCCACGGTGTCCATCCCCGTGAGGGGTCTTATCCGTTCAAATTCGCCATTAGAAAGTGTGCTAAATGAAAAATAAGAGTGTCCATCCCCGTGAGGGGTCTTATCCGTTCAAATAAGAAGGTAAGACGATTTATGAGAACTACAAGTGTCCATCCCCGTGAGGGGTCTTATCCGTTCAAATGATGGCAAGGTACTTAGTGAGTCTGAAATGGTGTGTCCATCCCCGTGAGGGGTCTTATCCGTTCAAATTTGTGATTGTGATGGATATGTAGAAAAGTGTGTATTGTGTCCATCCCCGTGAGGGGTCTTATCCGTTCAAATAACAGCTTTTTGTGCCGGCTTTGTGCCGACTCTGAGCGAGTGTCCATCCCCGTGAGGGGTCTTATCCGTTCAAATCCTGTCCTCTGGAAGCCAGTGTTTATGCGGTGTAAACGTGCGGTTTGCGGTGCAAACGCTTTTTGTCTCCCGTTCCGCCGTTTTTTTCGCTTCAAAACCGCCGAAAACCGCATAAACACGTGGCGCGGTGCAAAAGCACCATTTTTCTACGGATGCATCAATGGTAACGCTGAACCGTTTCATCTGTCAATGCCATTTTCTGCCTCCGGAATAACCACCGTTGCCTCTCCTGTATCCGCCATTATGAAAACTGCCGTTAGACGACTTATAGTCCCTCGTGCTTCTGCTGTTTCCGCTCTCACAATACTCCAGCGGATGCTTCAGTACATCCAGAATTCCCGGCAGCGCATTCTTGATGAGCGCATCCTCTCTGGCTTTCGGCATTCCCCTGCCGTGATTATCCACAAACCAGGTATAGCCCTTGTCAATCGCCTGTCCCTTCTGCCGGATGTCCTTCGGATAGGTGATTTCCACATCCGCCGGAATGCTTTCCAGTCCGGCAATCATGTAAAATTCCTTCTGCACTGCCGTGCTGAAGCCGGCCTCCTCATAGCTGACCCCGCCGACATTTACCTGCTCCACCCGGTAGGAAAGCTTTCCTTCCTGAATCGAAATGCTTCTTTCAGAAACCTGATCCACCCTGCAGGACACGCTGCCGAAGCCCAACGGCTTCGCACCGCCCAGCTTCAGGCCAAGCTTTTCTGAACCCGAATTCAGGATCCATACCAGCTGCTTCAGCTGTTTCGTCGAAATATCTTCAAAGAACAGCTCTCCTGTGAAGCTGACATTTTCCTTTACCGGACGCACCGTTTTGTTAAGCTTTGACACCTCAACAGACTTCTTGAACACATTCTGATTGTGCCAGTAAAACTTTCTGCCGCGAAGCGCTCCCGTTTTTACATACAGCTTTCCGTTTTCAACATAGTAATCGTATGTCCAGTAGGAGGCGTCGTCTGTCGGCTTCTTCAGATAGAACTCCACATTTCCGAGCTTCGGCTCTCCCAGCGCCTGCAGGGTGATTTTATCACACATATACAGCCCCTTCGGATCCCCGACGCTCTTCACCTGCAGGTCCGCAAAGCGAATACGCGATGCCTTTCCTCGACCCTTGCCGCTGCCGATATACCCAAACAGGTCACAGGCCGGGCAGCGGTCTGCATTGTCCGGTGCATCACAGGGTGCAAATTCCCCCGCCAGCTGCCGGAGGTTCCGCATCGATACTTCCTTGGAATAGACTGCCGGTGCCGGATAAAAAAGCTGTGAAGCACCTTTTCCCTCGATTGAATAGTTGATCGGAAAACAGCCCTCGCCCTTGCCGGCAAAAAACCTGTCCATTGCCGCCATGTACTCCTCGTATGCCTTCTTATTTTCGCTCTTTAATGCGGGCTGCTCCAGATAGGACATCACCACGGCCTTCAGCTTCTCATGCAGATCCTCGCCGCCGTTGCTGTTGATGCTTCTGATGTTTTCCGTCATGTTCTTATCGACAAAAACATGATAATATGCTTTCTTTACCCCCATGCCCCACTTGATAAGATATCCATTTTTCACATGCTGCGGTGACTTTCTGCCATAAAACCGGATAGGCTTCGGCCGTCCTTTGTCGCCCTTCTGCGGATTGGAAAAGTGCACAATCTCACCATCCTTCAGGTTCCGCATATCACCATCTTTATCATCTGACTGCATGGCAATCCGCAGGGATTCTGCTGCGTGCAGCGTATACCTTCCATACTTATCCCGGCAGATCAGACCCGGATTGAACCTTGCCGCGCTCCGCTTCACCGGATAGGTATTTTCATTGAGATTTCCCATACAGGAGTCTGTCAGCGCCTCGTAGACGCTTCTGACCACACCCCGCATCTCGCTGCCCGGAATCACCGGCGTGTGGTAAACATTTTCGTATCTTTTGCTTTCGTCCAGCTCCGTATAGGAGAAGAAATCGTAGGACTTATGATCCCTGTCCTTATCCGATTCTGTGAATGCCTGCTCCGAGCTCGAATTCGGAATAAAGAGCGGCGATTTCGTTGTCACAGTATAGTGAATCACACCGGTATGCCGGTCGCTGTCTGTGTAGGCCTTCGCCTTATGCGCCGGAAACGAAATGAAGTTGTATGGATTGACAAATCCCCTGTTCATGATTCCCGCACCTCCTTCAGACGATAGTTCGGAATGCTCATCATGTCATTCTCATCAAACGTGATATAGTTCACAACCGCAATGCGATGCTTTCGGTCCGGCTCCTCCGTATCCGGATTCAGCGTATAGATTTCTTCTGTGTAAATGTCGTCATGCCTTACATGGTCATCCACGCAAACTTCGATTTCCCCTCTGCTTGTCCGAACAAAACGATACTCCATGCTTTCGTCAAAGAGGTGCAGCTCCAACAGATTCTCGGCGATATCCTCCGGCAGCTCCTCTCTCCTGTACCTGTGGTATTCCACCCGGTCCTCGTAGAGCGCATACATAATTCCCCTTTCGGGTGCTCTTGAAATGTCCATTCTCAGCACGCTCCTTCCCTGTTCATCCGCTCCCATGCCTCGGAAATGCAGGCATCCTCCATTCCTTCCGCACCATCTATTCGGATCGGTCCGTTCGCTGCGAAGATACCGCGCCCGATGGCGGTTTGTCCGCCCACTGCCAGGAACCCGTTCTGCAAATCCTTCAGCGCCAGCAGAAGCAGTCCTGTGATCCACTGATCAGAAGCGGAATCCTTCCGCTTCCGAACTGCGATATGCAGCACCGCTTCTCCGCCCACATAGGTTTTTTCCTTATACAGTGCGCCCTTCTTTACGGCTGATTCGAAGCGGCTGACGCCGGTCCGTACCATCGTAAGCTCCCTGGCATTTTGAATTTCCGCCTCGCTAAAAATGATATCTGATGCCTTGGCCTCCGTTTTCTCCACACAGCCGAAGGCCCGGTGCATCACGTCGGCCTTGCTGTACTTCATCAGACTGGACGGCTTTTTCCCGCTCTCTGCCGGTGCTTCAACACTTCCATACAGGTCTCTCAGAATGTCATCCATTCTGTGCCGTACCGCGCCGGCCAGGCTGCTGCCCGGAATGACCGGCACACCATGATCGCAGATATGACGGAAATCCGGTTCGCCTTTCTTTGCCGCATACTGCCGAATGCTGATGCCGCCCTGCAGCTTAAGCGGAACCTCGATGTGCAGCAGCTTTGTCTCTTCCGCTGCATAAGAAAGCCATTCTGTCAGCCGATCCGCTGCCTTTTCCCAGCTGCTCTGCTGATAGGCCTTGGCATATTCCAGCAGGTTGTCCCCGTTGTAGGTTCTGCTCCGAACCGAAAGAAGCGCGAGCTCGCCGAAGCCTCTGGTTTTCTTCTTGCCGAGCCGAATCTCTCCTGCGCGGATACCGTGGAACACCTTGGAAATTTCCGCCTTCATCCCCGCTTCGTCATCACCGCTTCGTATGGCAAGCTCCATATAAAAATGCGCCCTGCTGCCGGCCTCCAGAATCTCCATGTCATACTTACTGCCGTCCACCGCGGTTTTGTTTGCGTCCAGACGCACACCGTCCCGCACAGAAGAAACGGTCGGCTCATCGAAGGTCATATCGGATATGAAAAGCGAGCTCATCCTGCCGGTATCATCCGTCCCGCTCCGTCCGGCATAGCCCATGAGACAGCTTTCGTTTTTCTGATATTCCAGATAGGCCCACATAGCACCCGCCAGCGATGCACCTGATACAAAAGGCACACCGTCAGCATCCTTCAGCACGTCCGAATCCGTCCACTCATCCTCACCGGAGGAAACGCTCAGCGGGCTATGCAGCTGCGTTTCTACATAGATTACGATCCGTTTCACAAGCTTGCTCATGCCTTGCCTCCTTCCTCTGCTGACTGCAGATTCAGCTTCTTCACAAAATGCTTAAGCTCCGTGATGTACGCGCCGTAAACATACTTGTACAGCTTCTGTGCGTCATCCCACGTGCTGCCGGCCTGCATATCCTCGCCATATTGCCGCTTCATGCTTTCATTCACATCACGTTTGATTTCTTCCGGCTTGATCAGCTCAGCAATGTCATTGCAGAGACCATTCTTCCCTTCACTCTCAATTCCTTCGATCTGCGCCTTCATATCTTCATAGGTTTTGGCATCACGGTAAATCAGGCGAAGCTTTGCCACCGCCGCATTCATGCCGAGGCTGTGCCGTTCAAACGTTCTCTTATTGTCATCAAGCTTTTCTCTGACTCTGCTCTGCATCATCCGCTTGAATTCCGCATCCCGCAGCAGCTGCACGATTTCGGTCTGCCGATAGGCGCTGTCGCCGGTTTCCACTTTCGGCTCCGCCGATGATACATAAAGGTATGCATCCTCTGCAGGCTTCTCCGCCTTCAGCTCACCGTAGCCCTCCGTAGTGCGCTCACCCACGAAAGCACCGTCCAGCTTCGCAAGATCAAAGTCTTTCTTCGACTGCAGCTTAAATGTACTTCCCTTCCCCAATGCACTGAAGCACGGCTTCCGTCTTCCCCAAGTGACATTATAGCCGCCGATGGTTGTGAATTTTAGGAACGGATGGCTGATCTCCACGTCTGTTCCCAACATATCCGCAAGGTACTTCTCCAATGTGCTTAGCTCGGTTGTCTGGGCACCGCCTTCATTATACAAAATCACATCGGAGGCAAGGGTCACAATTGCCTTCTTCACCATCTCCGGCCTCTGTTTCGCCGGCAGAGCGGCATCAATGCTCAGCTCTACCGCACCGAATTCACTGCTTCTGCCGTAACCCATCCGGATTTCGCCGGCCGATTCCACTGCATCCAGCACGGCCTCCGCCGCCTCTCTGTCCGCATAGATATATCCCAAAAAGCACTGTCCGGGCCGAATGCTGCTCAGCTGATAGAAGCTGGAGCCGTCGTCGTTTCCGGTGGCTCTGCCGATGGATTTGTCTGTCGGTCGCTGGTGATGATAGCTGATTTCGGTTCCGACATTCTGCTTCATGCCTTGCGTGCCATCCGTATACATATACGCAATGCCCGCCGGTGTCATCTGCTTTCCTGCAGTATCCGGTTCATACAGCATATCCGTAAGACGAAGGCTTCCAACATGCGCACCGCTCTTTTCCGGTTGCTGATCCTTTTCCTTCTGCAAAGATGCCCTGGCCGGAATGCAGCGATGCGTACCATCTGTGATGTAGGCGTTGGACACGATCAGCTCCGCGCCCTCATGAAGCAACGCCCGGTAGCGCGCTCTTCCCAGCGTACCGGCAATGAACCCCAGCACCTTGCTTCCTGACATATAATCTTCCGTCTCCGCCTGATTTCCCTGTGCCGACTTGCAGATGACGGCAGACTTGAGTTCGATGCGGTACTGCAGTTTATTGTGCGCGCCAAGCTGATTCCGATCTATACATACTCGCTTATGCTTCCCTTCAGCATTCTTCTCTGAAGAATCCAGCCACATATCCACAAGGCCGAGGCCCCTTGTCCGCGCCATGCCCATGTGCTTCACAAGAGATACAGCAGATACCAGTGTCTGCAGCCCGCCGACATTTTCCTCGTCTAACATATGAAGCTCTGCCGAAAATGTCAGCCCCTTCTTCACCACGCGCATCACTCTGAGCGAATTGGTTTCCGCAATGCCGGTCTCCGGATCCACAGCGGTCTGCGCCCGGGTATAGGTGTACTGATTCAGGACATTCTGCTGCGCCGCAAGTCCACTGCACTGTGGATCTGCCTTCAGCCGTTTCAAAGCATCCACTGTTTCTGTATAGTTCTCCAGATAGGCATTGGACAATGTAAAGCCGGCTCTGTTTTCCTGTCTTCCGCCGGTGCCGAAAATCCTGTGATAATCCACTTCCGAAATCTGTCCCATTTCCTGCATTTCCAGCGCCGCTTCACGAATGCAGCCGCGGATCCGCTTGGCCGGTATATACGGAAGTCCATAGTCATCGTACACCACATCGGTATCCACCATGCTGTTGTAGGTTTCGCCCGAATACGTGCAAAGATCGCTTAAAAGCTTGATTTTAATCTTCATTTAGGGCCTCCTTCCGGATCTGAAAATCCATGATTTCCATTGCGTCATACCATACCCTATAATCATCCGCGAAATTCACCTCCGCTCCGTCAAAGAAGCTGCGGGACTCCAGGAAGGAAACTGCCTTGTTCCGTTCATTTTCTCCCATGGGGATGACATTTCGAAGTGCCTTCACCTTGTTCCGCGGACGCGCGGCGAAAAACGCCGACCACTTGTCGAGCCTCTCCACATCCCGGGCTTTGTTGATCTCATTCAGGCCGTGCGCATCATTCTTCTCCATCGCCACGTAATAGGGTCTTGCCAGGAAGCTTCCCTCCGCATCGGTATAATGCCGCTCCCGATACTCCTCGAGATCCGCCGCACGGATGTTGCTGCAGATCTGAAAATCGAAGAAATTGCCGATCGGCAGATGCCGCTTTTCCTCTTCACTGATCCCGCTTGCCGGTTTTCCTGTTCTGCTTTCAAGCTGCTTCGCAAGCTTCTTGGCACTTTCGCAGCAGGCCTCCGCCACCTGATAAGCATCCGAGAACGGGAAATGGCTGTTGAAATATGCGATGCCGCCGCAGGCACTGTAACCGTCCGGTTCCTTCTCTGTGCCAATGTTGGTGTCCCCGACATGCCGGAGAAAATACTTCACTGCCGGAATTGCGATCTTTGCGTTGCATACGAAGGTAATATCATCTCCCGCCGCAACGATTTCCCGGAACAGCTGTGTGGAGATGTCTGCTCTTACAGCACCGAAAAGCTGCCGCATTTCACTTGCGGTACCGTCCAGTGTCTCCCGGAAAATCCTGGAGATCTCCAGCGACAGCTTCCGCATCTTCGGAACCGCATCTTCATACCGCTCTACATCCCGCATCTCGCGCTGAATACGTTTTCCCATGTTGTTGCCGTCGATGTGGCAGATGGCCAGCGTGCTGTTGTCTCCCTTTTCGGTGACCATGTTGTCAAAGACTTTCTCGTCTGTATCCTTTGGAAAATTTGCTCTCTTCAATGCCGATTCCGTGCAGTAGAGCTCTCCGTTTTCCTCCTTTGTGAGCGGATAGCCGGTAATGGAATCCGCCGCCATGAAGGGAAGTGCCCCCAGCGGATCTGCTGCCGGCATATAGGCCTTGATCCTTCGCATTTCCATGTTGATCGCATCATAGTCCTTTTTGTAGGACTCCGTTTTTTCTACGGCCGCCACCGCGAGCTTCAGCGAATAGCTCTTCTTCAAGACATACACACCCAGAAACCGATTCAGCTTTTCACAGTCTGCGCCCTTCCGAAATAACACATAGGCATTGCCGCCGCCCACAAACATCACCTGCATTTTCACAGAAGAATCCTGAATAAATGCCGTCGGTGCATCCTCCGGAGCCCCGCTGCCATTTTCTGCTTTCCAATGCAGAAGATATTTCGCTTTATCCTCTGCCTGCACTTTTTCCGCAACATACGCCGCCATGCCCTCTGTAATGATGTTCTCCACCAGCACAGACGCACCGATGATCTCCTTCACCTTGTTTGTCTTGAAGATATAGCTCTGTATTCCTCTGACGTCATACATCGCCAGAACTTCCTTATCCTGCAATTCCTTTCTCATATGGGTACCTCGTGTTTCACTTCAATGTCTCTATAAACTCCTGAATAGCCATAATCAACTTGTCATAAGACCACATTTCGCCGCCGTTATTCGATTCCTCCGCAGCATGGTTAGTTTGATTCCTCTGTCCCTTCAGCAAAAAGTACCAGCATAAAATCTTCTTCAATTTTCCATCATTCATATCATTCAAGCAGCTCCCTGCCCGTCTGTCCGTACTTTGCCTCTTATAGCACAACAGCTTTGCCACATGTGGAGCCACACTTTCAGCATCCCTTCGTATATCTTCCATTTGAGAGCTTGGCAGCCTGTTTGAATTCTCAACGCCACTAACTCTTGTCTGTAACGATGTTAAGATGCTGCTTGCGCATCGAATGACTTCTTGTTCGTTTCTGTTTTTATTCGTAAAACGTGTAAACGCAAGTCTCGGTCGGTTTCTAGGGTCATTTATGATATAGCTAATAGCATCCTGATTCGATGAAGACCAGGGCAAATATTGAACCATCCAGGAATAAAAATATTGCGATGATCCCTCCCGACAATTTTCCCGACACATATTCATCAGCTGCTTCTTATGTCTTTTCAATGAGTTTTTTTCATTTTCGGACGCTGCACTCATTCTGCTTTCGAACGTTTCATAAAAGTTCTTCGCATTTGCTACAAACATCCTGAATTCCTGCTGTTCGCCCGGTGTTCCGTAAAATATCTTTTTAGTATTAAAATATCCCGGCATTTCCTCCGTAATAAAGGTCAGGGCCTGCTGCACGAAATCTCTTGCAATACACCAACCGATAACCGCCGGCATTTCACCAGTCAGCAGATCTTTGTAGCCTTTGATAATGTCCTGGATCACATATCCAAAAAGCTGTTCATAGACATTTCGACTCTTCTCCATATCTGTCTGCAAATCCATTCTCTCACTGTACTCATTCAGTTCTTTCCACAAAGCCTCCCGGTTTTCCATGATATATCCGGTTCTGCACAACTGCAGATTCTCAGAAAGCATTTTCATATCCTTCAATATCTTTTCGATTTTTTTCGCCAGCTCTTTATTTACCCTCTCCGTAATTTTCAGATTTTTATCAAAATATTCCTTCAGCGTTTTGATTCTTCCGTAGTTCGTATACTCATTGATGCCGGAAACCAGATCAAAGCTGTTGAATACCGCGTTCATGTTCTGAATCGGTGTAATACCGCCCGCTTTATCATCAAAATTCATCGTCAAAATCTGACTGATTTCCACCGACCGATTTTTCATAAGATTTGAAATGGCCACAATCATGAATGCTATGTATCTTTGTCCGCCATTGAAATCTATATACAAATCCACATCACTTCCGACAGCAGTTGCTGCATCGATCACCGTTCCGGATACTTCATAATCCTCTGTCTGGTTAGGAATATTGATCTCTGCATATTCAATGGGCATTGCCTGATACCTTGCATCCGTCTTCACGGCATATTCATTAATGAGCTTTTTATAAAGCTCTTTATGCGTTGCATTTTGATTGGCAATGATTCCATTCAGCTCATCAGCATTCTCCTGCGCCCATTTTTCATCCAGCTTTATCACCTCGGAGGTTTTTTCTGAACAAATGATAACGATTTTGTCCAGACGTTCATTTTTCCGCTTCAGAATTTCAATAACAGCCTTGGTCGGTGCCTCGTTCGTCATAAATCCAGTCAGTGCAACACCTTCTTTGTTGCCATAGCTGTAACTGTTCTTCTTTGGTCTTGTCGCCAATGGACTCAGACACAACAACAGTACATTTTTCTTATTTCCATGTTTCTCGCTCATACGCCCTCCCCGCATTCTGTATATTCTCTGAATCTTACAAATTTAAATACAGCCGTCTTCTGTACTGAACCATCCGGCATGAACTTTTCTGCCGCCTTCCGTTCGCTACAGGCAGACAGCACCCTGATTCCTTTTTTTCTCAGCTCTGTCACCACCGCATATACAAAAGTAAATTCGCCTTGGCAGATCACAGCCTGCGGATGCAACTCTATAACTTTTCTCACATAATCATACGCGAGTCTCTGTATATCCGTTTCATCTAATGTTGCACCTATATCCGGAAAAGGCAAATCAATAATATTTCCATATCTCTGCGCCGCAGTTTTTTGTTCTTCTCCCCAAGCGACAGAAGGATGGTTAGTCAGATTTATAATGCTCATTTCACTATCTTCCTTTTATCTGTCTTACCGACCGCAATTGCGCCCATTCCGATGGACGCCTTAATACCTATGCCGGAGTAGCTGCCGAAAAAAAACAACAACTGCGCCAGATTGGCCTGCATCGGTGTGCCATCGAGCCGCAATGTCATGCTGCCGGCAAAAGCCGGAACCTGTACATTTTCCAGCGAAAACCAGGTGCTGTGCAGCGAATACCGGCTGATTGATGTTGCACTGACCAGCTGCTCCAGCAATTCCTCGGCCATCTCTTCCTGTCTTGCAGCAGCGTATTTTTTGAGAAGACTGCCGTAAATAAGCCGTAAATCCGGATAATTCACGTATCTTTTCCTTTGTTTAAATGCTGTCGGCGTCAGGAATCGTATTGTCAGGCTGCGTTCCGCTTCCTTTCGATAGAAGTAACGATCCAGCGCATCCTCCGACACTTCTGTATACTTTTTTTCAAGAAGCTGCACAGAGAAATCATGCTTGTCGAGATATATTTCCTTCTCCCGCATAACATTTTCCTGTATCAGTTTTTCCGTCGTCTCCTGATTCAGCGCCGTAATCACCCAATGCCAGCCGCCTTCATTATCCTCCTCCAGATGCTGCGTATAGGGATGCAAGGCGGATTCGTGCAATTCATCTGCATAATCCCCCGGAAGCATCTTCATAAGTGCCCCGTGAAAGGATGAACTCATCAGATACGACAGCAGATTCTCACCGCTGTCCAGCTTTATGTCCAGTTTTGCCAGCACGTTGTTTCCTCCATCATGTGTGCAATTTTCACAAAAATCTCATCTACATTTGCTGGTGATAATTATATCGCATATCCTGTCCGCTGAAAATGGACTGCAGATTTAATAATTCAAAAATTTCGCACCAAAAATGCCCTTTTAAAGGCAAGGGCATTTTAAACTGAGAAACCGCTTTCATCGGCGTTTCCCTTATCTGATAATTTTGCAAATTTCGCATTTTTTCACCCAATCAGCACCTTTTTCCCTTCGAATGCAAATCCGTAGCTGCGGATTCTGTCGGCAGGAATGCCGGCCGCCCTGAGTTTTGCGTCATATTGTCTTTCCTGAATCTGCCGGAGTGCAGCCTGCACTGTATCCTCCAGTGTCCGTTCATCCTCCGGATCATGTACCTTGAATTCAATCAGAATCGCATCTTCGTTTTTCTGCAAAGGCGTCATCATTATGTCATAGCGGCCGTACCCGCTTTCCCCGTTCGATTCAATCCGGTACCTTTCACGAAGCTCCACCAGAAGTCCCAGCACAAAGCCGTGATAGAAGCGCTCCGGCTGCATTTTCTCAGATGGATGTCTGCCCGTATCAAAGCTGCTGAAGGTCGTCAATGCAACCTCATTCATATAGGCATTCATTTCCTTCTTGTTTCCGCTCAAAAGCGCCTGTACGAAACCGTTGTAGCTTGACAGCGATCGGGCGAACCAGCCCCTGAACATGGCCGCAAACATTCCGTAAGTTTCCTGATTGGTAATCTGCAGCTGGTACCAGGGTTCCTGAAAGATCCCGCAATATTCCACATGCACCGCCTTCAGATAGCCGCCGGCCAGCAGCAGGCTCCAGATGGCCCGCTCATCCATATCCAGCTGATTGTATACAATCTGCTCATCGAAGCTTACGGTAATCGGACTTCCGCTGATCAGCTGCTCCATCTTCTGCTTCACATCGCCGGATGCCGTCTGTATCAACCGATTTACCAGCGCATTGGAGCTGGTGGCTGCCCAATAGGGCCGAAGCTGCTTCTTGTCAAGATAATTTGTGATCGACCACGGATTATAGATATCCCGGCAGCTGCCGAAAATGAAACCATCATACCACTGCTTTACCTTTTCACGATCAGCATATAGTCCGTATTCTTTAAGCGCCTGAAATACCTCATTTTCCGTAAAGCCGAAGCAGTCTGCATATTCTTCCGATGTTGTCGTGACAACATTTAAATTATTGAGATCCGAAAAGACCGATTCCTTTGAAATTCTGGTGATTCCGGTCATCATAGCACGCTCCAGATACGGATTCGTTTTGAAAAGTGCATTGAACAGACTGCGGATATAGGAAATGAAGCCGTCCCAATAGCCTCTCAGATACGCCTCCTGCATCGGGGTGTCGTATTCATCCAGCAGCACTATGACATTTTTTCCGTAACAGCGTTTGAGGTAACAACAAAGATCATTCAATGCAACAGAAGCCCGGGCATCCTCCATTTCCATGTCCACCCGGTTAAAAGCTCTTTTCTCATTCTCGCTGAGCAGCGAGCCATCCAGCAGAAAACGATGCTCTTCATATTTTTTGGCAATTAAGGCATTGATCTGCCGCTTCGCATCCGAGAGATTGTCCGCCTTGACCGACGCAAAGCTCAAAAACAGAACCGGCCATTTTCCCTGCAAGCTCCTGTATCGCTCGTCCTGCCAGATTTCAAGCCCCGCAAACAGATCAGCACGTCCGGCATAACGATTCGAAAAAAAGCAGTCCAGCATGCTCATGTTCAGCGTTTTTCCGAATCGGCGCGGCCGGGTAATCAACGTGATCTCATCTCCCGATTCCCACCACTCGCGAATCAGCCTTGATTTATCTATGAAAAAATAATCATTTTCACGCAAAGAGGCAAAATCCTGCTTCCCGATGCTGATCACCTTGGCCATAGTTCCACCCGCCTTCCTCAGATCCAAAAATCAATACCGACTTATCACTTTGCTTCTAACTGTAAATTATACCTTTTCCGCACCGGCTCGTAAATGTGAACCTGTATCTCTGAAAATACCTGAACCCGATTGAATTTCGGTGTTGTTTGGATATATAACAACTGGCAGTATAGAAAAACAGTTCCATAACAGGAGGTTAACATTATGAGCTATACAGTTTGTCTGCCCCACTATTCCGTGGGAGATGATTGTTATAAAGAGGTTCCGCATTATGCCAGATTCTACGGCAGCAAGGCCGTTGTAATCGGCGGCATCACCGCCATGTCCAAGGCAAAGCCGGCATTGCTGGAGGGTCTCAAAGGATCCGATATAGAAATTCTGGATTTCATTCCCTACGGCGGAGATTCCACTTATGAGAACGGCGATGCACTAATCGCCAATGAAACCGTACGAACTGCCGACATTATCTTCGGCGTCGGCGGCGGCAGAGCCTGCGATACCTGTAAATATGTGGCGGACAAGCTCGACAAACCGCTCTTTACCTTCCCGACCGTCGGCAGCAACTGCACTTCTGTTACCTCGATCTGCGTGATCTACAACACAGACGGCGGCTTCCGCGAATATTACTACCCGAAGCCTGCAGAGCATACCTTCATCAACACCGCCGTCATTGCAGACTCTCCCTATGAGCTGCTCTGGGCCGGCATCGGCGATGCACTCTCCAAGGAATGTGAGGCCGTCTTCTCCAGCCGCGGCGACAAGCTTTCCCACACACCACTCATGGGTGTACAGCTCAGCAGGATCTGTACGGAGCCTCTCCTGAAGTACGGCAAGGAAGCATTGGCCTCCTGCAGGGCAAAGCAGTCCTCCGAGGCGCTGGAGGAAGTCGTTCTCGACATCATTATATCCACCGGTCTCGTATCCAACATGACCACGAAAATGCCGGATTACTACTACAACTCTTCCCTCGCACATGTGGTCTACTACGGTTCCACGGTGACGAAGGGCGGCCACAAGCATCTGCACGGCGAGGTGGTTTCTCTCGGTGTGCTCTGCCTCCTCACCTACGATAAGCAGTACGAACTGCGGGACCGCGTGATGGAATTCAACCACAGCATCGGTCTGCCGGTATGCTTCGATGATGTCAACATCGATGAGAGCGAATTCGAGCACATGATGGACACAGCCTGCACCACCACCGAATGGGCATTCCGGAAGCCATCTGTGACCCGCGAGGACTACATCAAGGCCATGTCCGAGCAGAATGCCGCAGGCCGCGCATTTCTGGCTAAGGAAACGCTGATTTAATCAGCGCTTCCCTAAGCATTGATCTAAAAATCTCAAAAAAATGCGCCTGCCGTTCCGCGGCGGGCCTTAACGCGAAAAGACCGGATGCAGCCCTCTGCATTCGGTCTTTCTTTGATCTACGTTCCTTATGCAAGCTTCTCCAGCATATCCTCGAACTGCACACCCATAAGCGGGGAAATGTCTTCAGCCTCCGTATGCCGGACCGCCGCCTCGATAAAGTCCACCGCCGATGCCGCTGCCTCCGTCAGTGACTGTCCCTGCAGTATCCGTCCAGCCGTAATGGCAGCAAACAGGTCTCCCGTGCCGGCACGGCCTGCGCCCACCCGGGGATTCCGGAGAAACACCGGCAGTCGGCCAGGTTCCGCCACGCAGTTCATCAGCATATCTCCCGCCTCAATGCCGGTGATCACAATAGAGGCGCGGGAAAGGGCGCCAAGCTCCGCACAGAGGGACTGAAGCACAAACAGACGACCGCTGTCGGTTTCACAGGAATCCAGTGCCTCCTTCAAGCCTTCATAATCAAAATCCGCAATGAGACAGGCCTCCGTCAGATTCGGGAAGGCATAATCTGCTTCCGCCAGCAGCTTTCGGAACGCATCCACATGCGCTTCGCCCATTCCCTGATACAGCTTTCCGTGATCCGCCATTACGGGATCCAGAAAAAGCAGCGGCGCATCCTTTCCCTGTGCGGCGGCTGTCTCCTTCTCTGCTGCGATCCACTGCAGAATGGCTTCTGCTGCCGCTGCACTGCCCAGATAGCCGGACAGCACCGCATCGAAGTGAAAATCATTCTGCTGCCAGGAGGAAAAGCAGTCGGCCAGACGATCGCTGAGATCTGTCACCACCGCGTGCGGAAAACCGGTATGGCTGCTGAGCACTGCGGTCGGCAACGGACAGCCGGTAAATCCCATGGTGGCCAGCACCGGCAACGCGATGCCCAGCGAACAGCGCCCCACCCCGCTGATGTCATTGATCAGTGCAATTTTCTTCATACCTGCTCCTTCGTCTGCTTTTCTTCCTGTTTTATCTGTTCATTTGCTCTGCAGCTTTTCCAGGAAAGCCGCCGCATTTTCCGTAATGGCCTCCTGCGGACGGAAAACGGCAGAGCCCGCGATAAAGTAGTTGCAGCCCGCAGCTGCGATGTCTAAGACATTATCCAGATTCACACCGCCGTCGATGCCGATGTTCAGAGAAAGCCCCCGGGCATCCGCAAGGGACCGCAGCTCACGAATCTTGTCAATGGTATAGGGAATCAGCTTCTGTCCGCCGAAGCCCGGATTCACCGACATGATCAGCACGAGATCCAGCATGGGCAGCACCGGCTCCAACGCCTGTATCGGCGTTGCCGGATTCAGTGCCACACCGGCCTTTGCGCCGCCCTCGCGGATCTGCTGCAGCACCCGGTCCAGATGCTTTGTGGCCTCCGCATGCACCGTGATGCCGTCGGCGCCGCAGTGCAGCATATCATCGATGTAACGGCCCGGATCCTCCACCATCATATGTACATCAAAGAAGGCACTGCTCTGCTTCCGCATAGACTGGATCAGCGGCTGTCCGAAGGAAATATTCGGCACAAAGCAGCCGTCCATCACATCAAAATGCAGGTATTTCACACCTGCTGCCTCTGCTTTTCCGATATCCTCCCGCAATGCCCCGAAATCTGCTGCCAAAATGGATGGTGCCAGATAGTTTTTCATCTCTTGTCTCCCCCTGTTGTCCTAGAATCTCTGCTGCTCGCGAAGCTCCTCAAAGAGCTTCCGGTAGCTGTCGTAGCGCTCCCGGGGGATGGCACCTGCCTTCACCGCAGCCTTCACCGCACAATCCCGCACCGGTTCGCCGATATGTACGCAGGTATTATAACGGCATTTGCTGCGGTATGCCTCAAATTCCGGAAAAAAGTACATAAGACGTTCCGGCAGTACATCCATGACATAAAGAGAGGTGAAGCCCGGCGTATCCAACACATAGGTGTCATCATCTATGTAAAAGAACTCACTGTGCCTAGTGGTATTCTTTCCCCGTTCGATCTTTTTGGACAGCTCGCCGGTTTCCATTTCCGCTGCCGGATGGATGAGATTGGTGAGGGTGGATTTTCCTACCCCGGAGGGGCCTGAAAGAACCGTTGTCTTACCCCGGAGCACCGCCATGACCTCCGGAAGATACTGCTCGCTGCGGGTATTCAGGATATGCACCTCATAGCCCGCCGACGTATAAATCTCCCGAACATGGTCAATGAAGGCTTTCCCTTCTTCGCTGTCCTCCAGCAGATCCGACTTATTGAAGAAAATCACCGTGGGGATCTGCTTCTCCTCCATATTGATCAGAAAGCGGTCCAACAGCGGCAGACTGGGATCCGGATTTTTCAGTGCAAAGATCACCACCGCCTGATCCACATTGCTGACCTCCGGCCGGATCAGCTGATTCTTCCGGGGAAGGATTCTCACCACATTTCCGGTTTTCTCCTTTTCCGAATCAACCACCGGCTCCAGCTCCACCAAGTCTCCCACCAGAGGTTTTTCCTTCCGATTTCGAAACAGGCCCCTGGCGCGGCACTCATAGTCACCCTCCGGTGTGTGCACATAGTAAAATCCGCCGATGCCCTTGAAAATCTTGCCTTCCAGACCCATGCCTCTCCTTTTCTCAGTCAGCCGGTGCGAAGTTCAGCTCAAAGGAAGCCAGCACCGTATCATTTTCTGCGTCCATGACATAAATTGTACCCGTCGACACACCGGCGGCACCTTCGATCCTGCTGAAGACCACCTGCAGCTCGGTTCCCAGCGAGTAGCTCCGGGGGCTCTGCAGGGTGGTGTAAATGTCAGTGCCGTTCAGATTCTGACAAAGCTGAATGGACACCACCATGGTTCCGGTAATGCCGGGACCGCCGCCGCCGATCATCACGGTCTGGTTGATGCTGGAATACCAATGAGAACTTGACTTACTCTCCCGCACCGTGCTTTCCCCATCTTTGCCCGAGCTGACCGTAAAGTCCACAGACGAACTGAGTGTCATCAGAGAACCCGCTTCCGGCGTCTGTGCCGTCACGATTCCCTCCTCTTCATCCGAAGGCTCCTCAGTGATGGCACCGGCATTCAGTCCGGCCTCCGCCAGCAGCGACAGCGCCTCTTCCTCGGTACAGCCCACAAGAGACGGCACCAGCGCTTCATCCGCCGGCAGCCCCTTGGAGACCACAAGCTTCAGCTGCTGTGCACCGCTGCTGTCCGCCTTGTTGGTGCTGATGACATTTCCCTCTTCCACAGTATCCGAATAGCTGTATTCCACCGTATAAGAAATGTTCCGGGCCTTAAGCTCCTTCTCCAGATCCTCAAATCGGGTGGCATGGAGACTGTCCAGGTCCTCCGGCTTCGCCGGATCATAAAAGCTGATCGTGGCAGCGCCCTTGGAAACCGTCACATTGATGGTATCTCCTGCACTGTAGCAGCCGTCCGGATAACTAATGATCATGCCCTCGTTGTAGCGGTCCGAATACTCCTCCGTACTGCTTTCGATATGAATGTCATAATCCGAGAGATAGTTTTCCGCCTCATCCACGGTCTTGCCGATGATGCCCGGCAGCATCGTATCCAGTCCGGAGATGGTAATGCTTACTGGTGCAGAGCTTTCGGTGCTTGCCTGCGAGGTCTGGAGCACGGTATCCTCTCGGTGCAGAAAACGCAGCAGCCGCGTGCCGGCAAGCGCCAGCAGAAGCACGATCACCGCCACACAGACCATGGCAATAAAGCGGTACATCTTCGCCATGCTTTCGTCCAGCTCCCGGCGGCTCATCTCGCCGTCCTTTTTGCGCAGCAGACGTTCCAGTACATGATCCGCTGGCGTCTTCACGTGCTCCCGGATGGCAGTCACCTCCTTGTCGGAAAGCGCCCGTCCCTCTGCTGCATCCTCCGGCACCGTCTCCATAAAACTGCCGCTGGGATCCTCCAGGGCATGCCGCAGGTCTCTTCCCAGCTCACCGATGTGCTGGTACCGCAGGTCCGGCTTCTTCTGCATACATTTGTACACAGCCGCATCCAGTGCCGGATACACATCCGGCTGCTGCTCCCGTACATGGGGTATCGGATTCTCCAGATGAGAAAAAACCACCGCCACCGATGTGTCCCCGTCATAGGGCACATGACCCGTCAGCATCTCATAGATGGTACAGCCCAGAGAATAGATATCCGACCGCTCATCCGAAATGCCGGAACGCGCCTGCTCCGGGGAAATGTAATGCACAGAGCCCATGACTGTAGCATTCACCGTCTGCTGGGTAGCCGCTCTCGCAATGCCGAAATCCGCCACCTTCACCACACCATCCTCACCGACGATCATGTTCTGCGGCTTGATATCCCGGTGTACAATGCGCATTTTATGGGCCTGCTCCATGCCGTCAATCACCTGCAGTGCAATGCCGATGGATTCCCGGTTGTTGAGTCTGCCCTTCCGCTGGATATAATTTTTCAGCGTGATGCCGCTGACCAGCTCCATCACAATATAGTGGAGCCGCTGTTCTTCATCGTCCACCACATCGTAGGCCGCCACAATGTTCGGATGGTTCAGCTTGGCGGCTGCCTGTGCCTCATTCTGGAACTTCCGGATAAAATCCGCATCCTCGCAGTATTCCTCCTTCAGCACCTTAACGGCCACCTCACGTCCCATTTTCCGGTCCAGAGCACGATAGACATAGCTCATGCCGCCCTGTCCGATCATGGATTCAATCTCATAGCGCTCGTTTAAAAGCGTACCGTCCTGAAGAATCATGCCTGCACCTCCTTTCCGAAGGGATCCAGCAGAATCACGCCGATGTTGTCTCTGCCCCCGTTCAAATTGGCAAGATCTATAAGTGCCTCCACCTTCGCCTGCACCGATGAAGCGTCCTGCACCACATTTAAAATGCTTTCATTGTCTGCCATATTGCTGAGCCCGTCAGAGCACAGAAGCAGAAAATCCCCCTCGCTGAGCTCCAGCTCAAAAAAATCCGCATGCACACGCTGCTGCACACCCACCGCCCGGGTAATGATGTTGCGGGACTGCAGATAATCCTCGGAGCCTCTCCGCATATATCCCTTTTCCACCATTTCCTCCACGTAGCTGTGATCTCTTGTGATCTGACGGATGGTGTTGCCCCGGATGAGATAAGCCCGGGAATCTCCGATGTTGGCCACATTCAGAATGCCCTCTTCGTCCACTACGGCTGCCACCAGGGTGGTGCCCATGCCACTGAGCTCCTCATGCTGCAGTGACAGCTGGTACAGCTCTCCGTTCAACGCGGCAATGCCGTTTTCCAGTACGCGAACCAGAGGCCCCGGCTCTGCCTTTTCCACATACTGCCGAAGTCCCTCCACCAGATAGCGGGAGGCATAGTCCCCCGCCTTGTGTCCGCCCATGCCGTCTGCCAGAAGAAACAGATTGGGAAAATTTCCCACTGCCCTGTCCGATGCAAAGACATAGTCCTGATTCATTTTTCGGCGTCTGCCTTTATCCGTCCTCGCGTAGAACTCCATCCTGCTGTTCCTCCAGATAATCTCTTCTCAGCTGCCCGCAGGCACCGGAAATGTCACTGCCCATCTCTCTGCGGATTGTCGCATTGATGCCGTGACGCTCCAGGATATGCTGAAACGCTTCCACCTTCCGGCGGTCCGGCCGCTTCCAGTCCCGTTCCTTAATGGGATTCACCGGAATCAGGTTCACATGACACTGCAGTGTACCGCCGTTTTTCATGCTGCCGATGAGGGCTGCCAGCTCCAGGGCCTCCTGCCGGTTGTCATTGACGCCTTCTACAACGGAATACTCAAAGGTCACCCGCCGGCCGGTTTTTTCGAAATAGTACTCCACCGCCGGAAGAATTTCTTTGAGCGAATACTTATTGGCAATGGGCATCAGGGTCTTCCGCACCGCATCATTGGGCGCATGAAGAGAAAGTGCCAATGTGATGCCGTAGTTTTCCTCAGCCAGCTGCCGTATCCGCGGCACAATGCCGCAGGTGGACACGGTAATGTTCCGCCGGGAAATATGCAGTCCGTTCTCATCCGACAGTATGCGGACAAAACGGGTAAATTCATCATAATTGTCCAGAGGTTCTCCGCTGCCCATGATAACCACATTGGAAACCCTCTCTCCGGTGATTCGCTGAATGGCATAGATCTGAGACAACATTTCCCCGCTGCTCAGGTTCCGGGCCAGACCGTCAAGGGTAGACGCGCAGAAGCGGCAGCCCATACGGCAGCCCACCTGGCTTGAAATGCATACCGAATTGCCGTGCTGATACTGCATCCATACGGATTCAATGACATGACCGTCCGCAAGGCGGAAAATAAACTTTTTCGTACCGTCGATCTTCGATGTCAGGATCTCCGCCGCCTCCGGAAGTGCCGCGGTATACTTTTCCGCCAGCTTCTCCCGCAGTCCCTTACTGAGGTCCGTCATTTCCTCATAGGATGCCGCCAGCCGCTGGTGCAGCCAGGCATAGAGCTGCTTTGCCCGGAAGGGCTTTTCCCCCAGTTCTGTCAGCAGCGCCTTCAGCGCCGGCAGCTCATAGTCTCTCAGATTCTCCATAATCAATCCTTTACAAGCTCAGCAATAAAAAATCCATCCGAGGGCTGCCCCGGCATGAAGCGCTGGGAGCGCAGCAGCCGAAGCCCCAGCTGCTCCGTCATAAAGCGCACATTCTGTTCATTTTCCTCCCGGGTAATGGTGCATGTGGAATACAGCAGTCGTCCGCCGTGCTTCACATACTGTACCGCTACCTGCAGGAGCTCCCTCTGCAGCCTCTGCAGAGACTGAATGCCCTCGAGGCTCGCAGAAAAACGAATATCCGGCTTCTTGGCCAGAATTCCCAGACCGGAGCAGGGCAGATCGCAGAGCACAATGTCTGCAATGCCCTCGCCGTCCCGCACCAGGGAGGCATCCCGCACACGGCCGTCCCAGACCTTTACCGAAACATTTTCAAGTCCCAGTCGGCGCACATTCTCCAGAATCATGGCGGTTTTCTCTCGGCTCACATCCCGGGCATCCACCCGGCCCGTGCCCTGCAGCAGGGAAGCCACATGACAGGCCTTTCCGCCCGGTGCACTGCAAAGATCCACCACATAGTCTCCCGGCTTCGGCGCCGCCCATATGCCCACCTGCTGCGAAGCATAATCCTGCACCGTCATTTCACCGCTCTTAAAGTCCGCCTGACGGGCCACATTGCCGTGCACCTGCTCTGTGCGGCCATCTTTATAACGCACATAAATGCTGTTGTCATCTGAAAGGAAGTACTGCGCCATGCGAATGGTTTCTTCCTCTCCGAAATTGAGGCACATATAGTTGTAGAGCCACTCCGGCAGGCTGTAGCGAACATAGGCCGGTACCTCCTCCGACTGCAGCCAGGTCTGAATTTCTTCCTTCTCCCGGGAAATCCGGCGCAGCACGGCATTGCCGAAGCCCGCCAGTCCCTGAAGGCCCCTCTTCTTAATCAGCTTCACCGCCTCATTGATGGCGGCGCTGTCGGGAATCCGTTCGAGATAAAGAAGCTGATAGGCACCCATCCGAAGTATATTGCGAATAAGCGGCTTCATTTTCTTAACCTTGATGCTGGAATACCGGTTCAGAATATAATCCAACTGAATAGACAGCTCTGTGGTTCCCTCCACAATCCGGGTAATCAGAGCCCTGTCCTTCTCAGACAGCGCCGTTTCCTTCGCCAGCGTTTCCCGCAGCGCAAGGTGCGAAAAGCGTCCGTCCTCAAAAATATCCATCAGGATTTCCAGTGCAATGGCACGGCTGCTTCTTTCCGGCTGCTTCTTCGGTGTCGGCAGCTTCCGCTCCCTGATCGGCTTTCTGCCCTTCTGCTCTTCTCCCCTCACAACTTTCTCCTTTACCACTTATAGCCCCGCAGGAAATCTGCTGCCTTCATTCGCTTTTTTCCTTCCAGCTGCAGCTCCAGAATCTGAAGATATGCCTCTCCCGTCTGCACATAGAGACCCGTGCCGTCCGTGTAGAAGCATCCCTCTGCATCCTTCCAGGATAATGTCTTTGCCCTTTCATCCCCGGCCTTCTCCAGTACAGACCGGCTCTTCTCAAGATCCGCCTGTCCCAGCAGCCTGCTGCCCTCCGGCAGCGTCTCACTAACCGCCGTATCCCAGAGCTTCAGCTGCTTTCCGGAAAGATAAGTATAGGCCGAGGGCCAGGGATTCAGTCCCCGTACCTTCCGCTCCAGCACAGCAGCGGTTTCCTCCCAGAAAATAAGGCCGAAGGTTTTGGTGAACACGGATACCTTGCTGGCCTGCGCTTCGTCCTGGGGCACCCGGGGACAGTTTCCTGCCTCCAGTGCCGCCAGCGTTTTTACAATCAGTTCACCGCCGAGGGGTGCCAGCCGGTCGAAGAGACTGCCGCCGGTTTCCTTCGGGTCCAGCGCAAGCCTTGCCGTCATCAGGATATCACCCGTGTCCAGTCCCTCGTTCATCATCATGGTGGTGACGCCGCTCTCCGCATCACCGTTCAGCACTGCCCACTGAATCGGTGCCGCACCGCGGTACTTCGGCAGCAGAGAGGCATGCACATTGACACAGCCGAGGCGCGGAATCTCCAGCACCTCCTTCGGCAGAATCTGTCCGAAGGCTGTCACCACAATGGCATCCGGCTGCAAGGCCTTCAGCTCTGCAATGGCAGCTTCATCCTTTCGAAGCCGCAGCGGCGTCATCACGGGAATGCCGTATTTTTCTGCAGCGATACGCACATCTGACTTCTGCAGCTCGCCATGCCGTCCCTTGGGCCGGTCCGGCTGGGTCATCACCAGACAGACCTCATGACCTGCCGTCACCAGCGCCTCCAAGGTTGCCACCGCAAAATCCGGTGTGCCCATAAACACAATCTTCATTCCGCACCTCCCGGCTTCCTGTTTTACGCCTCGTAGTCCTCGTAATCCTCTTCCTCAAGAGCTTCATAGTTTACATCATTAAGCTCACCCTCCACCTTGGTGGTATACAATATGCCGTTCAGATGGTCATTTTCGTGTGCCATGGCCCGTGCCAGCAGTCCCTCTGCATCGAAGGAATAGGGCTTCAGATCGATATCCAGCGCTTCCACATGAACCCGCATAGCCCGGGTCACTACACCCTCCTTGCCGGGAACGGACAGGCAGCCCTCATCTCCGGTCTGCGTCTCCGTACCGATAGCAGTCACAGTGGGATTGATGCAGACATAACGCTTGCCGTCTCCGATGTCCACCACAAAAAGCCGCTTCAGAATGCCCACCTGGGGTGCTGCCAGTCCCACACCGTTGGCCTGGTACATGGTCTCAAACATATCCGCCGCCAGCTCACGGGTGCGGTCTGTCATGGTTTTGATCTCCTTGCATTCCTTCTCCAGAATGGGATCTCCGATGGTTCTTATGGTTCTCAATGCCATTGTATTTTCTCCTTCTATAAACAAAGCCTACTGCAGATCATAATTCAGCAGCACCAGTCCCCGGCGGTCAAGCTCCCGGCACAATCCCTGATACTGCTCTCGCAATCGTATGATTATATCATGGTTGGGATGTTTTATATAGACAATTTTCCGATAGACATCCTTAATCCGATAGATGCCGGCATTCAGTGGGCCGATGAGCTCAGCCTCCTGCCGGGCCGCATAGGGCTGAAGCCGCTGTACCGACTGCGCCGCCACGTAGCTCAGGAAATTTTCATCTCCCGATGCGAGCTGTATGGTCAGAAGATGCTCCTGCGGCGGGTAGCCCAGCATGCGGCGATACAACATTTCCCTCTGATAAAAGCCTTCATAGTCCTGTCGGCAGGCCAGCAGGATCGCATAATGCTCCGGCTGATAGGTCTGGATCACCACATGTCCCGGCCGACTGTCCCTTCCGGCCCGTCCTGCTGCCTGGGTGATCAGCTGGAAGGTTCTCTCCTGGGCATGAAAGTCCGGTGCCGACAGCGACAGATCCGCGGCGATGAGCCCCACCACCGTGACCTTGGGAAAATCATGTCCCTTTACAATCATCTGCGTACCGATCAGTATGTCCGCCTTTTCCTCCCGAAAGGCACGAAGAATCGCCTCATGTCCGCCCTTCCGTTTCGTGGTGTCCGCATCCATGCGAAGCACGCGGGCTGCCGGAAACAGCTCCTTCGTGACCGTTTCCAGTTTCTCCGTACCGAAGCCGAAGGGCGCAAGATAAGGACTGCCGCACTTCGGACACCTCTTCATCAGCGGCTCCTGATAGCCGCAATAATGGCAGCGCAGCTGACCATCCCGATGCAGCGTCAGCGAAACGTCGCAATGCGGGCATTTCACGGCCTCACCGCAGCTGCGGCAGCTCACAAAGCTGGAGTATCCCCGCCGGTTCATAAAGAGCATAATCTGCTCCCTTCGGCCCAGGGCCTCCTCCATCTGCTGCCGAAGTGCCGCCGAAAAAACAGAACGGTTGCCCTGCAGCAGTTCCTCCCTCAAATCCACAATTTCCGTCTCTGAGACATGGCTGCCGGGATGCGCCCGCTTTGTCAGCCGCAGCAGTGTCACACTGCCGTTCAGCGCCTCAGTATAAATATCGAGGGACGGCGTCGCCGAGCCATAGAGCACGGGGCAGCCCGCCAGCAAAGCCCTCTGCCGGGCCACCTCCCGGGTTTCATAGCGCGGCGCTGTCTCGGATTTGTAGGCACCCTCATGCTCTTCGTCCATGATAATGAGGCCAAGCTTCGCAAAGGGTGCAAAAATTGCCGAGCGAGGCCCCACCAGAATATCCACCTCGCCCTCGGCACAGCGAAGATACTGCTCATAGCGTTCTCCCAGGCTCATGCGGGAATGCAGTATCGCCACTCTGCCCCGGAAGCGGGCGGAAACCCGCAGGACCATCTGGTAGGTCAGGGAAATTTCCGGAATCAGCAGAATCACCTGCCGTCCCCGCTGCAGCACTTCCTCTATGATCCGCAGATAGACCTCTGTTTTGCCGGAGCCCGTGATACCGAAAAGGAGGTACCGCCTCGGTGCCTCCCCTGCATTTCTGCTGTCATCGCCAGACAGCCCTGCGATCACCTGCTCCGCCGCCGCCTGCTGCTCCGCATTCAGCGTATGTCCACGATCCTGCTCCTGATAAGAAGCCAGCGGATCCATGCGGCGGGAATTCCGCCGCACCGTGCGCTTCACCGGCAGAACGGTTTTCAGGCATTGATTCAAGGTAGTGCCGTACTCCCCGGACATCCAGACCGCCAGCTGCATCAGCTGATCTGTCACGGAAATGGCCTGCTTATCCTTCTCCAGAATGTCCTTGATGCGCTCCGGCGCATAATCCGCCTGCTCTGTCAGCTGCAAAACATAAGCACTCCGGGGGCCCCGAGCCGTGCCGAAGGGCACCTTCACCTTGTCCCCCACCTGCAGGCTCATGTTCTCCGGCACATGATAGGTATAGGCACGATCCAGCGCCTCATTGGTGATATCAATTATGACTCTTGCGTACAAGCTGCCTCCTGCTGCCGAAAATTCTCCACCAGCCGGGAAAGTCCCATGGAATTGGATCCCTTAAAGAGAAATACCGTGCCCGGATCGGCGGCATGCGTCACAGCCTTCTCCAGCTCAGAGAAATCCGTAAAGCTATGAAGCTCCGGTGCCTTGTTGTCCGGCCCCAGGGCACGCTGCAATCCGGCACCGATGTTCTTCGCCCGCTCTCCATACAGGAATACGGTCTCAATGGGAAGCTTCGCAAGATATGCCCCCACCTCGGCATGATATTCCGCACTTTTTTCTCCTAGCTCCAGCATATCCGCCAGCACAGCGATGCGTCTTTCTCCCTCCATCTCTGCCAGCACAGAAAGTCCGGCCTTCATGGATACCGGTGATGCATTATAGGCATCATCAATAACCGTCACACCGTTGGAAAGCCGCAGCACCTCGCCCCGGCCCTTAACACCGGTGAAGCCGGCCAGCGCCTCTTCTGCCGCCCCTTCCTCCAGTCCCAGGGCACGGCATACCTCCATCGCAGCCGCCGCGTTCTGCCGCATATGCTCTCCCCGCACACTGAGCGGCGAGGTGAAATCCGTGCTCCGGTACTGCTGAATACGCATACTGCGGTCAGTCATGATGCCCCAGTCATGCAGCATCTCTTCTGTTACCGAAGAAAGCAGCGGATCTTCTCCGTTCAGCAGAAGAAGACCGCCGTCCTTCATGCCGTCCAGAATATGCAGCTTCTCCCGGAGGATGTTCTCCTGGGTCTTCAGCTGTTCAATGTGGGCAATGCCGATATTGGTCATCACTGCCATGTCCACACAGGCCACCCGGGCAATGCGGGTCATTTCTCCCGGCTCGGACATACCCAGCTCAATCACCGCCAGTTCTGCTCCGCTCCGTGCCATTTCAAACATCGTAATGGGTACCCCCACCTGGGAATTGGCATTTCCCGCGGTCTGGAAAACCCTTCGCTGGGAGCCCAGGGCCGCCGCAATCATATTTCTCGTGGTGGTTTTTCCCACAGATCCGGTAACGCCGATGACGGTGCCATGAAACTTCTGCCGCTCCATATATCCGATTTCCTGCAGTGCGAGACGGGTATCCTCCACATGATAGAAGCGCACATTGGGATACTTTTCCTGCAGAGCCGATACATCCCGCTGCGAAAGCACGGCTGCAGCGCCATGCTCTATGGCCATCTCGATATAATCATGTCCGTCGCTCCGCTCACCGACAATGGGCACAAAAAGTCCGTTGCTGATGTCCTTTCTGGAATCCAGAACGATTTGTGTAATGCCTTCATCAGAGAATCCGAAGCTTTCCGCTGCTGATCTCATGCGCTGCCTCCTTAGAGTCCGAATTTAACCGCCGTCTCCTGAATCACCTCACGATCCAGGAAATGGGTTCTGACACCGTTCACCTCATTGTAATCCTCATGGCCCTTGCCGATCACAGCGATCATGTCCCCCTTTTCCGCGTGGGTCATGGCATATTCAATGGCCGAACGACGATCGGGAATCTCGACGAATTTTCCGCCTGCCGGCACCAGTGTAGACTTAATGTCTGCAATGATATCCTCTGTCTTTTCATAACGGGAATTGTCGGCCGTGAGAACACTGAAATCCGCCATTTCGGCCGCTGTCTCGCCCATGCCGTAGCGCCGCTCCTTAGAGCGGTTGCCGCCGCAGCCGAATACCACCACCAGCCGCTTCGGCTGATATTCCCGCAGGGTACCGAGCAGATTCTTCATACCCATGGCATTATGCGCATAGTCCACAAGAACCGTCATATCCTCATTCTTGAAGCAGACCTCCATTCGGCCGTCCACCTGAATGTGACGCATGGCCTGCAGTATGGTCTTCTTATTAAGGCCAATCAGGGAGCAGACGGAAATGGCCGCCAGAGCGTTGTATACATTATACTTACCCGGCATATTCAGCTGAACATCCAGATCAGTGAGCCCAAGGACATCAAATTCCACACCCACAAACTCCGCGGAATGTACATGATGAATGGACTGTGCCATATAGTCCGCCGTCTTCTCTATGCCATAGGTATAGGTCTTGCAGGGAGATCCCTCCAGGAACCAGTCTGCGTAGTCCGCATCCATGTTAATGAGCCCCACCCGGCTCTGCTTGAAAATGCAGGACTTATAATACTTATATTCCTCAAAATCCGCGTGCTCATTGGGGCCGATATGATCCGGCTCAATGTTGGTAAAGATACCGTAATCGAAAACAATGCCGTCTGTCCGGTGCAGCTTAAAGCCCTGGGAGCTCGCCTCCATCACCAGATAGTCGCAGCCCTCTTCCGCCATCTCCGCAAAATACTTATGGAGATCATAGGACTCCGGTGTGGTATTTCTTGTATCAATATGCACATCTCCATACTCCACACCGGTGGTGCCGATGATACCCACCTGCTTTCCGGCAGTCTTCAGCACTGAGCGAATCATGTGCGCTGTGGTGGTCTTTCCCTTTGTTCCCGTCACAGCAATCACCGTCATTTTCTCGGCGGGATATCCGAAACGGGCCGCCGACAGAAGTGCAAGGGCATGTCGGGACGAATCCACCTTTACCACGGCAATGCCATCATAGATTTCATGAAGATCCACCGGCAGTTCATCCTCGTCTTCCTCCACCACGATCGCACTGACGCCCTTCTCCAGCACCTCGGGAAGGAAGGCATGGGAGTCCGTGTTGGCTCCCTTCATGCAGACAAAGACCGCATTGCGGTCGGCTTTGCGGGAGTCGAATACGACTTCATTTACCTCCACTGCTGCCGGATCCCCATGCAGTACCTCATATTCCAGCTTACTGAGCCATTCACTGAACTTCGCCATGCTTTCTCATTCTCCTCTCTGCACAGATCAGAACAGACCTGTGATCTTTCCGTTTACTACATCAATGCCATAAGCCGCCGGTGTCTTCGGCAGTCCCGGCATTGTCATAATGTCGCCGGTCAGGCAAACCACAAAGCCGGCACCCGCCGATACGTAGCAATCCCGCACATTGATCTCAAAATCCGTCGGGCGTCCCAGCTTCTTCGGGTCATCCGACAGGCTGTACTGGGTCTTGGCCATGCAGACCGGGAACTCGCCGAAGCCAAGCTCTGTCAGCCGCTCAAATTCCTTCTTTACCTTTGGTGCAAACACGACACGTCCGGCGCCGTAGATCTTCGTGGCCACCGCACGCACCTTCTCCTCCAGGGAATCGCTGAGCTTCTGCACCGGCGTGAATTCGGCTTTCTTTTCGGATAATGTCTTCATCACCGTCTTTGCCAGCTCCACGCCGCCCTTGCTGCCTTCCCCATGAACGCGGGAAAGCGCAAATTCCGCACCGTGCTCACGACAGAAGTCCTCAATAAGCTGCAGCTCTGCCTCGGTATCCGTGGCGAACTGGTTGATGGCCACCACCACCGGTACACCGAAGGTCTGCAGGTTTTCGATATGCTTCTCCAGATTCACAATACCCTTCCGCAGGGCCTCCAGATTCTCCGGCACCAGGTCTGTCTTGGCCACGCCGCCGTTGTACTTCAGCGCCCGGACCGTAGCCACCAGCACTGCCGCATCCGGCTTCAGGCCCGCCATCTGACACTTGATATCGAAGAATTTCTCTGCTCCCAGATCCGCACCGAAGCCGGCCTCGGTAATGGCCACATCGGAAAGCTTCAGGGCAAAGCGCGTTGCCTGTACGGAGTTGCATCCGTGTGCAATGTTGGCGAAGGGACCGCCGTGCACAAAAGCCATGTTGTGCTCCAGCGTCTGCACGATATTCGGCTTGATGGCGTCCTTCAGAAGGGCGGCCATAGCGCCAACTGCATGAAGATCCTTTGCGGTCACCGGCTCATTCTTGGAATTGTAAGCCACCACTATGCGTCCCAGGCGCTCCTTCAGATCCTCCATATCATAAGCAAGACAGAGGATAGCCATAATCTCCGATGCCACAGTGATCACAAAGTGATCCTCCCGGACCACGCCGTCTCCCCGGCCGCCCAGGCCCACAACAATATTTCGCAGCACACGGTCATTCATATCCAGACAGCGCTTCCAGTTGATGCGCTTCAGATCGATGTCCAGCTCATTTCCCTGCTTGATGTGGTTGTCCAGGAGAGCCGCCAGAAGATTGTTGGCGCTGGTGATGGCATGGAAATCACCAGTGAAGTGAAGGTTCAGATCCTCCATCGGCACAACCTGTGCATATCCGCCGCCGGCTGCACCGCCTTTGATGCCGAAGCAGGGGCCCAGGCTCGGCTCACGAAGTGCGCAGGCAGCCTTAACGCCAATGGCATTCAGGGCATCGCAGAGACCGATAGATGTTGTGGTCTTACCCTCACCGGCCGGTGTCGGGTTGATGGCAGTCACCAGCACCAGCTTTCCGTCCGGACGATCCTTCACCTTGTCCCAGAGGTCATCGGAGAGCTTAGCCTTGTACTTGCCGTACTGCTCCAGCTCATCCTCCTCAATGTCATATTTTGCCGCTACATCGCGAATTTTCATCATCTCCGCCGCCTGAGCGATCTCGATATCTGTTTTCATCTGCCTCTCCTCCTTAGTGTGCTGTGATCTATGAAAAGAGCTCGTCGAACTCTTCCACACTCATTAAAATCCTACGGGGCTTCGTGCCCTCCTCAGGTCCCACCACGCCGGCCTCAGCCAGCTGATCCATAATGCGGGCGGCCCGGTTAAATCCGATGCGGAATTTCCGCTGCAGAAGACCGATGGAAGCCTTTTCCGACTCCACAATCAGCCTGCCGGCCTCGGCAAACAGCTCGTCTGTGTCGGCAGCACCGCTGCCGTCACCGCTGCCCGGGCTCTCCAGTGTCGACTTGATGCTTTCATTATAATCGACATCGGTGTTTTCCTTCAGGAAATCCACCACTGCCTGCACCTCCTGGTCCGAAACGAAGGCACCCTGTACACGAATCGGCTTCGGAATGCCCTGCGGGAAGAAAAGCATGTCGCCCTTGCCCAGTAGCTTCTCCGCACCGTTCATGTCAATAATGGTACGGGAATCCACTCCCGAGGATACTGCAAATGCGATACGTGAAGGAACATTTGCTTTGATGAGGCCCGTAATGACATTTACCGAGGGCCGCTGGGTAGCGATCACCAGGTGCATGCCGCAGGCTCTGGCCAGCTGTGCCAGCCGGCAGATGGCATCCTCCACCTCCTGGGCGGAAACCATCATAAGGTCTGCCAGCTCGTCGATGATAATGATGATCTGCGGCAGCTTTTCCGGCTTGTCCTTCTCGGGTACCGAAGGATCCCGGCGAACCGCCTCCACCTTTTCATTGTAGCGCTGCAGATCCCGAGCACCGGTGGCCGCAAATTTCCGATAGCGCTCCTGCATTTCCGCCACAGCCCAGTTCAGGGCTGCCGCCGCCTTCTTGGGATCGGTCACCACCGGAATCAGGAGATGCGGAATGCCGTTGTAAACCTGCAGCTCCACCACCTTAGGATCCACCATGATCATGCGGACTTCCTCCGGCTTGTACTTATAAATAATAGACATAACCAGCGTATTGATGGACACAGACTTACCGGAACCGGTGGCACCGGCAATAAGCAGATGCGGCATCTTCGCAATGTCCGTCACCACGATCTTTCCGGCAATGTCCTTACCCACACCAAAGGCCAGCTTTGCCTTTGCATCCTGAAATTCCCGGGAATTCAGTACATCTCCGAGATAAACGGTCTGTCCCTTCTTGTTGGGCACCTCAATGCCCACGGCAGATTTTCCGGGGATCGGCGCCTCGATACGGATATCCGCTGCGGCAAGACGCATCTTGATATCATTGGTCAGGGCAACGATCTTCGATACCTTGACGCCCTGCTCCGGCTGCAGTTCATAGCGGGTCACCGCAGGTCCCACGGAAACATCCGTCACTGTCACACCCACGCCGAAGCTCTTCAGTGTCTGCTGCAGAGTAATGGCATTTTTTTCGATCTCTTCTCTGGTGTCCGTATCCTGGGCACCGCCCTGCTCCAGCAGAGACAGCGGCGGGAAACGATAGGGGCGCTTGGGCTTCTGCTGCGACTCGATCTGCTGCTTCACGCTGGCATTCTCTGCCTCTGTGGCTGCGGCAACGCGCTTCTGCTCTACCCGCTTCCGCACATCCTCCACATCGGAATCAATGATTTTGCCGTTGGACGTCACTACCCTGCGGGTACCGTTGCCGGTTTCATCCGCGCGAAGAAGCCGTTCATCCGGGTCGGGTGCCGCCTCTTCATCGGCGATCTCCTCATGTATCTCATCCACAGCCGTCTGTGCCTCTGTGTTCTCCGGCACGCTGTTTTCTGCAAATCCTGTATCTGCAGAGGCAATATCCCCGGCATCACTTTCGTCCTGAGAAGCCGTCTCAGACATATCCGCATCGGATTCAACCCTCCAGGGCATCAGCTCCGCTTCCTCCGGAGACACAGTCATGTCCTCTGTTTCCAGCATCAGCGCAGCTTCAGTCTGTACGGTATCCACCTCGTTTTCAGGCTCGAAGACATTTTCCTCATCCGGCAGAAGCTCCTCCTCTGTAGCGGTCTCAGCCTCGGCTGCCGCCTCTGCGTCACCGTCCTCCTCCGGTGCACTGTATGCGCCGGTGATCCTGCCGGTGAAGGTACTGCTCTGATCCAGAATCTCCCGGAAAGCCTCTTTGGCTGATGCGGTGCGCTTCTTGACATGCTCAATGGTGAGAATCTCCGCAGGCTCTGTCTTCTCCGGCAGCTCATCCGCCGTTTCCTGGCGGCGCTTCAGAAGCTCTGCCTTGGAAATCCGTCCGTCACTGTGCGCATTGTTTAAAGGAAGATCCAGCCCCAGAGACTCCGGGACCTCCGCCCTTTCCAGTCGGCTGCTTCTGCCGTTAGTTTCCGTATGCTTCCCGCCAAGGGGCAGGTCCAGCCCGGCGTCCATTTCCTCCCGCCGGCGACGCTCTGCTGCCTCAGCCTGCTTTTTCTCCCGGTCACGGCTGCGGGCATCCCGATAACTCCGGGCAGAAGCCGAAAGCTGCTCAAAATCCTCACGGGCACGCTCCCCGGCGCGTCCTGCCGCCGAAATCGATCCCTTCGCCAGCATCCGCATCAGCGGCTTCTCCGTGATATAGACAAGACAGATCAGAATCGCCACCAGAAGCAGCAGCACGGCACCGATCTGTCCGAAGACCATGTGCAGAACGAGTCCCAGCGCACCGCCCACGGCGCCGCCGCCCAACGTTCCCTCCGCACCGGCTTCAAAAAACTCCCAGAGGCTCATCCCCTCCACGCCGTAGCCTGTGCAGAGCGCCAGTATACCGGCAAAAAAGACCAGCATAAAAAGCGCCGCTGTCATCTTCAGCACCGCATGGGCATTGTCCGCATTGGACAGAAGAAAGACCACCGCAAAGAGCAGCACCAGCGGGAAAATGTAGCCGATAGTGCCGAACAGCCCCAGCTGCAGCCCCCGGAATGCCGCTCCGAACGGTCCGCAGAGTCCAAAATTGCTGAGCAGCAGGATCATGGCGATCGCAAAGGTCACGATAATGGCAACCTCATCTCCCATCAGCGGCTCATTTTTCACTTCTGTACGTTTTGTATTCTTTTTTGCGGCAGTTTTTCCGCTGCTTTTTCTGTTTTTGCTTCCCTTCGGTCTAGACATGTAACCCTTTCCCATCTGCACTACAATGTAAAACGACACTAGTATACTCCATTTCCGACGCAAAATCCACCAGAAAAATTAGAAAATCTGTTCACAAGATAATGGTTTGACCATGTCTTTAATCGGTGCTAGAATAGCGGCAAAGTAAGGGAGGTATCGTTGCATGATCAATGTAGCCATCGTAAGCCCGGACCATTCCCTGGAGCCGGTGGACAAGGTAATTGCCGAGCATGATTTCGGCTGTCAGTTCTACAAGTACATCTATCGGAAAATGAGCGATATTGATGAGATTTACGCAGACTGCCGGGAGAAATGTGATGTTATTTTCTTTTCAGGCGAGCTGGGCTATCATTACATCAAAAGCAAATTTCCGGATATCCGGATTCCCTGCGCCTTTACCGCTTATGAGCCCATTGATGTGCTGTCCATTCTGCTGAAATTCCAGATCGAGCATCCGGATATCCGACTGAACCGGGTATTCTGCGACTTCCTGACCGTGACCAATTCCTATATGGATGTGCCCCAGTATCTGCCGGAGGAGGAATGTCCCTATTTCTTCACTGACACCCATTACGATTATAAGCACATTACCGGCTTCGCACAGCGGCTCTGGAATGACGGCCGCATCGACTGCATTCTCTCCCGTTCCATCAACAATCTCCGCAGACTGGATGAGCTGGGTATTCCCTACTATGCGGTTTTCCCCTCTGAGGACATGATCATCAAGTCCATCCGAAACGCATTGAACGAGCTGAAGCTCAACAAAATCAGCCAGAAGGACGAGCTGAACATCCTCATTCGTCTTCCCTTCTCCGAAGACATCGAGCAGGAGGAGCAGGAATACCGTGAAGCCACTGTCTACAAGCTTCTGACGGATTACCGGAAGAGCAGCCACCATCACTTTTCCATCAAGCAGGGCTTTAACCAGTTTGAACTGCACGCTCAGGTAGAGGCCGGCACAACGGACATTGACTTTCTTCGTCCGGCGCTTCTGGAATTCAAGAAAAAAATCAATTTTCCCTTCCGCATCGGTGCCGGTATCGGCTCCTCTCAGGAACGCAGCCGTTATTTTTCCGAGCATGCGCTGCTGGAGGCCAACCGTTACGGCCGGAATGACGCCTTTTTTGTGGGCGAAGAGGGCACTGTAGCAGGTCCTCTCTCCGCCGATACCAAGCTGATTTATAATTATTCTAATGAGAAGGCTCTGCAGTTTGCCAGAACCTACGGCATCAATGAGACCAATATTCTGAAGCTCTGCAGCATGTTCCAGCAGGACGAAAAACAGATTCTCAGTTCTCAGAGCATTGCCAAGCTCCTGGGCATCACGCCCCGCTCTGCCAGCCGTATTCTGGCAAAGCTTCTGGAGCTCCGGCTGGTTGCGCTCACGGAAGACAACCGCCGCCAGCCGGGACAGACACGACAGGGACGGCCCACCCATTTCTACTGCTTCTGCCCCGCAGAATTCAAGGCGGCGCTGCTTTGATTGGAAATTAGCGCCGCTCATCTCAAACCCTCACTTCGTTCGGGTTTGAGAGATGACACCTCGCCGCTTACGGAAATTAGCGCCACTCATCTCAAACCCTCACTTCGTTCGGGTTTTCGATGTTTCTGATTACATCATAGCAAAAGAGAGAGGGGACTCCCCTTGGAAGCAAGCTTCCGGGGAGTCCCCTCTCTCTTTTGCTGCGGCGCTAATTTCCTATCACATTTCTAATCGCCACCGGTGTCCGGTAATTCCAGCGGTAAATGCGGATGCCGGAGCGTGTGGAAGCGGCATTCACCACCTGTCCGTTGCCGATGTACATGCCCACATGATTGATCGTGCCTCTCTTGTTGGCATAGAAGATCAGATCTCCCGGCCGCATACTGCTGCTGTCTACCTTGACGCCGCTTCTGGCCTGATCCCTGGACACCCGGGGAATGGAAATGCCGAAATGCTTCAGCACCGACTGCGTGAAGCCGGAACAGTCGCAACCGTTGGTCAATGAAGTACCGCCCCAGACATAGCGATTGCCGACAAACTGACACGCATAGTTCACAATCTGATTGCGGAAAGCCGCTGCAGCGTTGGCAGCCTCCACCGCCGGCTTATATTCCACCGCCTCCTGCAGGGCATAGGTTACAGAAACATTGTTGTCTCTCGTGGATACATAGGCGCCCTGCTCGCTGTCCTCATCATCACCGGTATCCAGCTCCAGCTGCACCCAGCCGTCCAACTGGTTAATGACATTGTAGCGCTGATCCTTCGTAATCTTCGTCCAGGCCTGCGCGTCCGTTGAAGGCTCTGACCGGACATTCAAGGAATCCGTATTCACGATTGCCATGACCGAGGCATGACTCACTGCCAGGCTTTCCGCCTCAGCACCGGTAGCCACCAGATCCTTTCGGACATAACCGGTCACCGCACCGGACTGAATCTTGTACCAGCCGTCCTCTTCGCCCAGAATGTTGGCACCGGCATAACCCGGGAATTTCCCGACAATGTTGTTGATGCCGTCCTCCTTCGGTGAGGAGCGGATGTTGACGTAATCCTGCGCCTTCGATACGCCCAGCACATCATACATATTCAGGACCTTCTGGCGAAGATCCAGGGAACGGGCCTCGTCCAGCCCGTAAGCAAGCGAAACATGCTCCCGGGAAGCGGACATATATCCCACATCCGTGCCGTCAATGTTGTCCGTTTCAATCTCAATCCAATCCGCATTCACCCGGCGCAATACCCGATACTTTTCTCCCTTAGCCGCAGAACCGATGGTATTGCCGTCCGCAATTTCCGGTGTTGAACGAATGCGCAGCTTATCGCAGATCACCGTAGCCCGCACGTCCATCAGCTCATCCACCTTCGCCTCAGCTTCCTCTCCCTGCAGCAGATAGCTTGCGGAAATATAGCCCTCCATGCCGCCGGAGCGCACCTGGGCCCAGCCCTCTGCGCCTTCCGGGTTCAGCGCCAGGATGTCCACCGCTGCACCGTTCTTCAGCATACCCTGAATATTGGTGATGTCCGTCTGGTCCGGCTTGGTACGGAAGTTAATGTAGGAGCTGCACTGCACAATGCCGAGTGTGCCGTAGCTCTCCATCGCCTCCTGCCGCCGGGTCTCCCGCAGCTGATCCGTCAGCCGCCGTATCACCGAAGCTGTGGAAATGTCTTCCTGCAGAGCAGTCACTTCCTCCGCCTCCGACGGCTCCTCCGGCCCGACAGCATTAGCCTTCCGGCCCAGGAGCACAGCCGTCAACAGAATACATAAAACGACAAAAACGCCGGCGGAAAATCCGATGATTTTCCGGTCCAGCGTACTGCCGTTTTCCCCTTTGATCACAAATTTGGGAATCTTCATAGGTTCTCTCAGCGGGCAAGCATCATGCGGTCATTGGCAAAGCTTCCGCCGGATGCCTCCTCAAATTTCTTCAGCAGATCCTCTACGGTCAGCTTCTTCTTCTCCTCGCCCTGCACATCATAGATGATTTTTCCGTTGTCCATCATGATGAGACGGTTTCCGATGCTGATGGCGTCATGCATATTGTGGGTTACCATCAGCGCGGTGAGATGATCTCCCTCTACAATTTCCTCCGTGAGCTTCAGCACCTTGGAGGCTGTCTTCGGATCCAGCGCCGCCGTATGCTCATCCAGCAGAAGCAGCTGCGGCTTCTTCAGCGTGGCCATCAGAAGCGTCAGCGCCTGCCGCTGTCCGCCGGACAGAAGGCCCACCTTTGAGGTCATGCGGCCCTGCAGTCCCAGTCCAAGACGTTCCACAGCATCACGGTAAAACTCACGTTCCTTCTGTGTTACAGCCCAGCGCAGACGGCGACGATCTCCGCGGCGGAAAGCCAGAGCCAGATTTTCCTCGATCTGCATGTCCGCAGCCGTTCCCTTCATGGGATCCTGGAACACGCGGCCGATGTATTTCGCTCTCTGATATTCCGGCATCCGGGTGATATTCTGTCCATTAATCTCAATGACACCGGAATCCACGGGATAGGCGCCGGCAATCATGTTCAGCATTGTGGACTTGCCCGCACCGTTGCCGCCGATGATGGTGACGAAATCGCCATCATTTAACACAAGATCAATGCCGCGAAGCGCTTTTTTCTCGTTAACGGTTCCCTTATTAAAGGTCTTACGAACATTGGATATCTTCAGCATCAGTTCTGCTCTCCCTTCTCTTCCACAGCCTCTTCCTCATCCCCCACGCTCTCGCGGTACGCACGATTGGCTTTCATCTTGGCCACAGCAACCGGAATACACAGCGCTGCGCCTACAATGAGGGCGGACAGCAGCTTCATATCGTTGGCCTTCATACCCATCCGCAGCACGATGGCACGAATCAGGAAGTAGATCACACAGCCGGCTACAGCCGCCAGAAGCTTCGCGCCGAAATTCCGGGCTTTACCGAAGAGCACTTCACCGATAACGATGGCAGCGAGACCGATGACAATGGCGCCGGTTCCCATGCCGACATCCGCATACTTCGTAGACTGACAGATCAGGGCACCGGATAATCCCACCAGCGCATTGGCGAGTACAAGCCCCATCAGCTTGGATTTGTTGGTATCCACGCCCAGCGCCCGGATCATCGCCTCATTGTTTCCCGTCGCGCGAAGGGCAGCGCCGAGCTCTGTACCGAAAAACCAGTAAAGTGCCGCAACCGCCAGAAGCACGACAATAACGCCGACGATCATAGATGCCTGAGACTGGGAAATGCCAAGCTTATCCACCCAGAAGGTAATATCCGAATTGATTTTATTAACAGACTGATTGGACTTGTCGGACATGATCCGAAGATTGATGGACCAGAGCGAAATCTGTGTCAGAATTCCTGCCAGAATAGCCGGTATACCGAAAAAAGTGTGCAGCACTCCGGTTACCGCACCGGCTACACCGCCGGCCAGCGCACCGCAGATCAGTGCCACCGTGGGATCACAGCCGTTCAGCATCAGTGTCGCACAGACACAGCCGCCCAGGGCAAAGGCACCGTCCGTCGTCATATCCGCGATGTCCAAAAGTTTAAATGTAATGTAAACGCCCAGTACCATGATAGACCAGATCAGTCCCTGCGAAACCGCACCGAGCATCGAAGCCAGCAAACCGCTCATCCAAAACCTCCTGCAAAACCTGTTTTTCCGCATCAACGCGTTAAAGCCATGATGCAATATGCAGGTATTATAAAATATTGCGCGATGTAATGCAAGACAAAAGGAGCGTCCTCCAAATCGAAGGACGCCCCTTTGTCATGTGTTCATCATCACTTCACTACTGATGTATCAATGCCGAGAAGATCTGCTGTCTCCTGGTTAATGGTCAGTTCACACTTATCTGCATCGAGGTAGCCAATCGGGATGTCTGCAGGGCTCTTGCCCTCGGTCAGAATCTCCACCGCCTGCTGTCCTGCCAGATAGCCCAGCTGATAGTAGTCGATGCCATAGGTTGCGAGACCGCCTTCATTAGTCATACCGGCCTCACCACAGATTACCGGAATCTTGTTGTCATCTGCCACCTGTCCAACAGTAGCCATACCGGCTGCAATGGTATTGTCTGTAGGTGCATAGATTGCATCCACCTTGCCGATCATGGATTCTACAACAGTCTGAATCTCGTTGGAGTTGGAAACGGTATAATCCTCGTGGGAAATGCCGGCGGCATCCAGTGCCTCTCTCGCCATCTCAGCCTGAATCTCTGAATTGGACTCTGCGGAGCAGTACAGGATACCAACGCTCTTGGCATCCGGAATCAGCTTCTGCAGAAGCTCGATCTGCTCCGCTACCGGTGTCAGATCGGAAGTACCGGTCACATTTCCGCCGGGTGCATCATTGGACTCTACAAGTCCGGAACCGGCCGGATCAGTTACAGCAGTCAGCACGATGGGAATCTCTGTGGTGGCTGCGGAAGCCGCCTGAGCTGCAGGTGTAGCAATTGCAAAGATAAGATCATCTCCATCGTTGACAAACTTCTCGGAAATGGTCTGGCAGGCTGACTGCTCGCCGGAAGCATTCTGCTGATCGATCTCATAGTTAAGACCCGCATCATCCAGTGCTGCCACAAATCCCTCGTTGCTCTTGTCCAGTGCTGCATGCTGTACGAGCTGCAGTACACCGATCTTGTAGGTCTTGCCGTCGTCGGCCTTAGCTGCCTCAGAAGCAGCTTCTGTTTCCTCTGCCGCTGCGGCTGTTGTCGCTGCCTCGGAATCCGCCTCTGTTGCCGCTGCCGTTGTTGCCGTACCGGTGGATCCGGAACCACATCCAGCCATGGATACTGCCATCATTGCCGCCATAGAGGCTGCCGCCCATTTCTTCATTTTCATAATAATCCTCCCGTCTCAGCGCTTTGTAGCGTTGCGCTTTAAAGCGTTGATGTATTGATGGATGTATTATAGGACAGATCCTTCCGAAATGCAAGAGCGGAATGGCGTTTCATATCTTGTATTCCCTGCTGTTATATCTCTTTCACTCGGTTCTGTCCGCCGGCCACAAAACACGTAAAAACAGCCGGAACGCAAGCATCGCATTCCGACTGTTCTTTTATTCCAAAAGCTTTTGTAACTGTTTGACACCGCATTCCCACATTGCTGCGCAATGCGCGGCGTGGCGGTTTAGAAATTCACCGGCTCCTCGATCTCGCCAGTCCGGGCAATGTCCTTCAGCAGGAGCACCGGGCCTTCGCCGTGATACTCCTCCCGTTCCTCCATGCTCACCTCTGCCGTCAGCTTCACCCAGTCCCGGGTAGCATAGGGTGCAACCTGTGCCTCATCGCCCCGGCAGACAAAGCCCAGGAAGGTCATGTCCTGTGCACAGCAGGTCATGGCCATACGTCCGGGAATGAATTCCGTCGCCGGCATCTGCTTCCGCTTCAGTACCATAGCCGAGAAGCTGATGTCCTTCCCGAGATAGCGTTCCGGATTATCCATGCAGTCTACGAACCAGATGCCGTAGTCCTCCGGCTTTACCTCAATATTCGGCTGGTTCAGATCATAGGGCAGATCCTCCGGCAGCATATCCTGCGGAATCTCGCCGTCCTTACCCTCCAGGATCAGCATGGCATTCTGACCCATGGCACGAATCTTCCGGCGGTAGTCCACCAGCTTGTCCTGCGGGATGTCATCGCAGCGGTTCACGATGCAGAGCTCAGCCTGCCGGAGCATCTGTCCCAGGAAGGCCTTCATGTTGTTGAGATACAGATCCAATGTAGAACCATCCACAATGGTAATAACCTGATAGATTACCCAGCTTTCCGGAAGAGATACATGATAGGCCGGCTCACGTCCCTGCTGCTCTGCCAGAACCTTTTCGCTCATGGGCCCGTCATAGAGATCGTCCTGGTTCCACATGCCGTTCCACTCAATCAGAATTCTCTCCGGCTGGTACTTCTTCTCCAGCTCACTGAGATATTCCCGGTTAAACTGGGAAATGTTTTCCATAACAACCGGGATCGTGTTGTATTGCTTCAGGAAATCCGGCTCATATTCATTTTCACCTTCCTCACAAAGCAGCAGCAGTGTGGTACCCTCGGACTGGAAATACTCCTGGGCCATGGTATATTTGATAAACTCTGTTTTTCCGGCCTCCAGGAAGCCGTTGATCAGAAATACAGGCAAGCTGTCATCATCCAGATCATAGTTGTCGCTTGTTGCCATTCTTTTTCCTCTTTCCTTTATACTCAGATGTCCCCGGCGCGCTCCGTCCGGGGACATCTTTTATACTTACATTATTCCCGGATTGCTGTGCGCTCTACGCACTCGCAATCCTCGTCTTATTCAGCTAATGTCAGCCCACAAAGGCTTCCTTCAGCAGTGCCTCATTGAGCTTGGCACCGATGACCACTACCTTTCCGGTATATTCCGGAGAACCCTGACGAATCTCGGTCTCACCCGGCACCAGATCGAAATACATCCACTGACCGTCGGTATCCTTCAGCATACCCTTGCAGCGGACAACCATACCGTATTTCTCACTCTCTGCCATCTCAGCCAGAATGCCCTCCAGCTTCTGACGGTCAAAGGCATGCACAGTCTCCAGACCCCAGCTGGTGAAGATTTCATCTGCATCGTGCTCGCCCTCGCCGTGATGGTGATGGTGATGGTGATGATGGTTGTGGATGTGGACGCCCTCAATCTCCTCCTCATGATGGTGATGATGCTCATGCTCCTCTTCGTCATCATCGTCGTCATGGTGATGACCGCAGCAGCAGACACCGTGCTCATCGTAATGATGATGGTGCTCATGCTCTTCTTCATCCTCATCGTCGTGATGATGGTGCTCATGCTCCTCTTCATCCTCGCCATGATGATGGTGATGCTCGTGCTCCTCTTCATCCTCGTCATGATGATGGTGATGCTCGTGTTCCTCCTCATCCTCGTCGTGGTGATGGTGATGATGTCCGCAGCAGCACTCTTCATCCTCATCGTCATCATGATGATGCTCATGCTCCTTCACACGCTCCATAACCTCACGGAGCATCTCCGCCTCCATGTTGTCCGGCTTGGAAATGATCTCCATCAGCTGTGCGCCGCTGAGCTCCGCTGCCGGTGTGGTGATCACCGTGGCCTGGGGATTCAGAGACTTGATGATCTCCACCGCCTCATTGACCTTCTCCTCCTTCGCCACATCGGTTCTGGAGAGAACAACAGCACCGGCATACTGAATCTGGTTGTTGAAGAACTCACCGAAATTCTTGGAATACAGCTTGGCCTTCTGCGCATCCACAACCGTTACAGCTGCATGCAGCTCCACCTCCAGCTTGCCGGCAATGGACTTCACCGCACCGATGATGTCGGAGAGCTTGCCGACGCCTGAGGGCTCGATAATGATACGGTCCGGATGATACTTCTCTACGACCTCAGTTAAGGATGTCTCAAAATCTCCCACCAGAGAGCAGCAGATACAGCCCTGGTTCATTTCCCGGATTTCAATGCCGGAATCCTTCAGGAAGCCGCCGTCAATGCCGATCTCACCGAACTCATTCTCAATGAGCACTACCTTTTCTGTCTTCAACGCTTCACCCAGCAGTTTCTGAATAAAGGTGGTTTTTCCGGCGCCGAGAAAGCCGGATACGATATCTATACTTGTCATAATCAATTTGCTCCTTTCGAAGATTGCCGCAAATGTTTAGCACTCTTTCATCAACAGTGCTGATTATAGTGCCGCTGAATTTGCTTTGTCAACAGCCGCGCGGCAAAATTTGCAAATGAACTGCATTTATGTCAGCAGCTTACGCATCCAAAGACACTACCGCGTCCGCCAGCTCAGCCGCCGTTTCAATCAATACCGCAGCGCCGTGCGCCTCCAGCTCCTTCCGACCCCGGAAGCCATAAACACAGCCGATGGCCGGAACCTTCGCTGCTGCTGCCGCATCCATATCCGTTTTTGTGTCTCCCACAAAGACGCAGGACTCCTTTTCCACAGAAAGATGCGCGCAGGCATCAAGGATCACGCCCGGATCCGGCTTCAGCGGATGCGTACCGTCATCCGCCGACACATAATCGAAATATCCCGCGCCAAATACCGTGTCCAGCACCTTCTCCGCCTGGGCCAGCGGCTTGTTGGTCACACAGCCCAGCTTCACGCCCTGCTCCCGCAGCACTGCCAGCGATTCCTTCATCCCCGGATAAGCCTCTGCCCGATAGCAACAGTTGTCCCCGAAAATAGAGAGATAGTATTCACAGGCATCATCATAATTTTCCATAACCTCATCCGCCTGCTGATCCAACTCGAAGGCCCGATCCTCGTCCTTCCGTTCCCACTTCTCCGCCTCCCGATAGAGACGCTCTGCAGTGGCCGCCAGAGACTTCTCCACAAAAGCGTGATAGCCGTTTCCCACATACTGCTTCGTCTGGGCCTCCGTGATGCTGTCCAGTCCGAAATGCTCCATGGTCTTGTTCATGGTATCCTGCAGACTGTAAATCGAATTCACAAGGGTTCCGTCCAGATCAAACAGAACCGCCTTAATTTTTTTCATGAAGGTTTCCTCCTCATCTCAAGAATTCAAGCCATTCCCATCATAGCATACTTGTGCTATGCTTTCACGGACAAAACGAAAAACCTTCCACAGGCCAAGCCTGCACTTAACCCGTTGGATATTATAGGAGTACTTTTATGCAATTTTATTATGCTGTCCGCAAAGGACGTCAGCCCGGCATTTACCGGAGCTGGGACACATGCAAGGCACAGGTCATGGGCTATCCTGCTGCCGTATACAAAAAATTCAAAACCGAGGAGGAGGCGCAGGCCTTTGTCCGGGAGGATAATGCTGTCGGCCCGAAAGCCGGAGCAGCGCAGACTGAAATCACGCACCCGGACGAGATCCATACCGCCTGCATCGCCTATGTGGACGGCAGCTTCGAAGCCAAAAGCAAAACCTACGGCTACGGCGTGGTTCTGATCGAAGAAAGCGGTGAATATACCACTTTCCAGGGCAGCGGCCAGGATCCGGAGCTCGCTTCCATGCGAAACGTTGCCGGGGAAATCCACGGCGCCATGCGAGCCGTAGAAGAGGCGGTGCAAAGACATTATCCCTCCATCACTGTATTTTATGATTATATGGGAATTCAGTGCTGGGCCGAGGGCAGCTGGAAATGCAATAAAGAGGGCACAAAGGCCTACCGGGACTTCATTGCGAAGCAGCGGCAGGCCATTGAGATTCATTTTCAAAAGGTAAAGGCCCACTCCGGGGTCCGTTTCAATGAGATGGCGGATCAGCTTGCGAAGCAGGCCGCAGGCGTCACAGCAGGATAATGTTGTTTTCCCGGCAGGTCTCCACCATGTCCTCAGGCCAAATGGAGGCCTGTACCTCACCGATGTGTGCTCTGTCCAGCAGCAGCATGCACAGACGGCTCTGACCGATGCCGCCGCCGATGGTATAGGGAAGCTCGCCGTTCAGCAGCATCTTATGATACGGAAGCTCAGCACGTTCTTCACAGCCCGCCTTCTTCAGCTGCTCACGCAGGGATTCCTCGGAAACGCGGATGCCCATGGAGGAAATCTCCAGCGCACAGTTCAGAGTGTCAAACCAGAACAGGATGTCGCCGTTCAGGCTCCAGTCATCATAGTCCGGTGCACGTCCGTCATGCGGCTCGCCGTTGGAAAGCTTGTCGCCGATGCGGGAAATGAAGACACAGCCGTGCTCCTTCGTGATCAGATTCTCACGCTCCTTCGGCGTCTTGTCCGGATACATCTTAAGAAGTGACTCGGAATCAATAAAATAAATATCATCCGGCAGCTTTTTCACCGCATTGGGGTACTTGTACCAGACCTCATGCTCCATATGCTTGATGATGCGGAAGATCATGCGCACGGTACCCTCCAGGGTCACCTCATTCCGGTCCTCCTTGCGAATCACCTTTTCCCAGTCCCACTGGTCCACATAGCAGCTGTGCAGGTTGTCCAGCTCCTCATCCCGCCGAATGGCGTTCATATTGGTATACAGTCCCTCTCCCGGTTCGAATCCGTAGCGCTTCAGCGCCATACGCTTCCACTTGGCCAGGGAATGCACCACCTCAATGGTCTCCTCCGGCTTCCAGGGAACATCAAAGCTTACCGGCCGCTCATAGCCGTTCAGATTGTCGTTGAGTCCGGTGCTCTTCTCCACGAAAAGCGGTGCCGAAATTCTGGACAGCTGCATTTCCCTGCCAAATTCCTTCTGAAAGGTATCTCTGATGTACTTGATGGCCTCCTGCGTCTCCCGTACGGAAAGGCGCGGATCATAATTCTTCGGAATGATCAGTCCCATCTTATTTTGTCCTCCCTAAACAGTTCAATTAAACTTTACTATCTTATCCCCTGTCGAAACGCATGGCAAGTAAAAAGATCAGCAAAGTGCAATAAACGCGCCGTTGTTGCCCCTCTTCTCACCCATGGCCCGATGCGAAAACAGCAGCGCCGGATTGCAGCAGGTGCAGATATCCGTCAGGGAAATGTTTTCGGCACGAAGTCCTGCCGCAAGCAGCATTTCCCGGTTGGCCTCCCAGAGATTCAGCTGGTACTTATGCTCCCCTGCCGCATTGAGGCCCTTGTCCAGAAGAATTTTCCGTTCTTCCGGGAAAGCCGTCCGGAAGCGCCCGGCCACGTCCTCTGAAACCTCATAGCAATCCTGACAGATGCTGGGACCGATCACCGCCAGCACATCCTGAGGGCGGGTGCCGTAGGCTGCGCCCATGGCTTCCAACGCCTTCGCACCGATGCGCTGCACAGTACCCCGCCAGCCGGAATGCACCGCACCGATGGCACGGTGTACCGGATCCAGCAGAAGAATCGGCACACAGTCTGCCCAGAACACACCGAGGGCAATTCCCGGCACATTGGTAATCAGTCCGTCCACATCTGTATAATCCCGCGAACAGGTCAGACCCTTTCCGGCATCCGCTTCCGTTACCCTGCGGATATTGTCAGTATGCGTCTGATAGGTCAGCACAAAGCGCTCATCGGGCACCTGCAGATAGGAAGCAATCCGGTGATAATTTTCCCGGACGGCCTCCTCCCGGTCGCCGCGTGTAAAGCTCAGGTTCATGCTGCTGTAATGCCCCTCACTGACGCCGCCCAGGCGGGTCGAAAAGCAGTGCCGCACAAGACCGGTTTTCTCAAGAAGCGGAGACGCCAATACGCAAAGGCCGTCACGCCCCTCCGACAGTCGGAGTGCCGGAGCAGTACCCTTTCGCCGGATCTTCACCGCCGAAGACATTTCCCCGGACATCCCTCAGACCTCCAGAACCTTCCGCAGGGTCTCTGCCTTCCCATCCCGGAAGACATAGCCGTCCATGCCGACTTCCGCAGCTCCCGCAATGTTCTCCGGCAGATCGTCGATAAAGAAGCAGTCCGACGGCTGCAGGCCAAAGCGGCGGAAAAAGCGCTGGAAGATCACATCCTGCGGCTTCACGCACTTCTCTTCTGCCGAGAAGAATACGCCGTCATAGAGATCGGCCCGCGGCATGACCTCACGATAGCATTTCGGCAGACGCAGGCTTGCATTCGACAGGATATAGATATGCTGCCCTCTGGCCTTCAAAGCTTCCACCACAGCCGCCATTCCCGGCTTCTGCCACATGTTGTATTTGTCCCAGTCCCGGAAGCAGAGACGTGCAATGTCGCGCACTGCATCCGAAGACATGCGGGGCAGCCAGCGGGACTCCGCCACCTCCTCGGTGATGAGTCCGCCGTCCAACTTGAACCACTCCTGGGAGCAGAACATGACATTGTGAATTTCCTTTATGATCGCCGGATCCTCAGTATAATGCTTTGTCACGAGATCGGATTCGTACTCGATCAGCACGTCTCCCATGTCGAAAACGATGTTTTTGTAATCCTTGATGTTTTTCATTGTGTACCTCATTGGTGCTAAACAAATCCAAAAAAGTCTCAAGCATTCGCTTGAGACTCTCCACTGTCTTAATGTCCTAGGGATTGCCGATGGGCACCCGTGAGCCTAGCTCCCGCTCAGCCCATCGGACAACAGATGACGGATCCGGGAATCGAACCCGGGATTCAGCCGTGAGAGGGCTACGTCTTAAC
>CAZJQX010000006.1:0-9634 GCA_964548305.1 uncultured Lachnospiraceae bacterium | reverse complement strand
CCCGGGATTCAGCCGTGAGAGGGCTACGTCTTAACCGCTTGACCAATCCGCCTTAACTATAAGATTTTCTATCCTGGTGATCAACTGTTGGGCGCCCGCAAGCCAAGCTTACGCTGAGCCCAACAGTTGATGAGTGACGGATCCGGGAATCGAACCCGGGATTCAGCCGTGAGAGGGCTACGTCTTAACCGCTTGACCAATCCGCCTTAATGAGTCGCCGCATATCAGCGACTCGTGTATGATAGCAAATCATAAATCGTCTGTCAACAAATTTTTTCCAAATCTTCAAAAAAAGTTGGGTAGGAAATATCGATGCAGTCCGCATCCCGGATCATGAGCTCGCCTTCCTTCTGCAAGAGCCCCAGAACGGCAAAGGTCATGGCAATCCGATGATCCTTATGACTGTCAATCTCTGCACTCTTCAAAGACACCCCGGCTCCCTGGCCCCGAATCACCATGCCGTCTTCGGTTTCCCGGCAGTCAATGCCCAACGCCGTGAGTCCCTCCGTCATAACACGAATGCGGTTCGACTCCTTGACCTTCAGTTCCGCCGCATCCCTGATGACCGTCTCCCCCTCTGCCGCTGCCGCCACGGCAGCGATCATAGGAAGCTCATCAATAAGACGCGGGATCACAGACCCGCCGATCACAGTGCCCTTCAGCGAAGAATGCTTCACCAGAAGATCGGCTACCGGTTCCGAACCGGACATACGGCTGTTCAGGAGCGTAATGTCCGCTCCCATATTCCGGTACACCTCCAGAATGCCGTCCCGGGTGGGATTGATCCCCACATTCCGGATCAGAAGCTCTGATCCCGGCACCAGCATTGCCGCAGAAATGAAGTAAGCCGCACTGGAAATATCGCCGGGCACCAGCAGTGTTTCCGCAGGAGCCATCAGCTTCGCCGCCGGCTGCACCGTGATCTCTGCACTGCCATCCGGTAGAATTTTCGTTTCCACCTCTGCCCCCAGGGCCCGCAGCATACGCTCGGAATGATCCCGGGACAGTGCCGGCTCATGTACCGTGGCAGCGCTGTCTGCATAAAGCCCCGCAAAAAGAATGGCCGACTTCACCTGCGCGGAGGCCACCGGCGAATCGTAGCGAATCCCATGCAGCCGGCTTCCCTCGATATGCAGCGGCGCACAGTCATTTCCCTGCAGGGAAGAAATCCTGGCGCCCATTTCGGTCAGAGGCCGGATCACACGTCCCATCGGTCGCTTCTGTATGCTGGCATCCCCCGTCAGCTCCGCTGTGAAGGACTGCGCTGCTAAAATGCCGGAAAGAAGCCGGGTGGTGGTGCCGGAATTTCCGCAGTCCAGCATTTCCCCGGGAGCCTTGAGTCCATGAAGGCCCTTGCCCTCAATCCAAAGCTCTGTTTCATCTGCAGAAAGTCGGATGTCAATTCCCATTTTCCGGAAGCATCCGATGGTGGACAGGCAGTCCGCGCCGTTCAGGAAGCCCTTCACATGGGTTGTGCCCTCCGAAAGGGCTCCCAGCATTACCGCTCTGTGGGAAATGCTTTTGTCCCCCGGCACCGTGATCTCACCTCTCAGCGCTCTGCCTGCGCCGCCAATCCTTCTGTTCATCAGTCTATAAATCCCCTCATTCGAATATAATCCATCATCAGCACTTCCATCTCATCATAATCAATCCGGCTTGCGTTGATCATGAGATCATAATTGTCCGGCTGCATCCAGTCCTCGCCTGTGTAGTACTTATGGTATTCCTTCCGCTCCTTATCGATCTTGCGAATGCGGCGCAGTGCCTCCTGCTCATCCACCTTGCAATAGTCCATGACGCGCTTGGTCCTCGTCACCAGATCCGCATAGACGAAGAAATCCACATGCTCCTTCATGTTCGCCTCTGTCAGGATGTAGTTTCCGCAGCGGCCCGCGATAATGCAGCTTTCCTTCTCCGCGATTCCACGAAGTACCTCCGCCTGGAACCGGAAAAGATTTTCCGGGGATACGATACTATCATCCAGCTTCGGCTTGCCGATATCCGGCTTCATGCTGTCAACAATCTTATATAAAATGTTGTTGCCGGCCTTCTCATCTGCCAGCCGGAAATATTCCTCGCCGATGGCTGCCTGCTCCGAGGTCAGCTTCAGGATGTCCTTGTCATAAAAATGAATGCCCAGCTTTTCCGCCAGCCGCTGTCCGACAATGCGTCCGCCTGAGCCATACTGCCTGCCGATAGTAATCACGAAATGCTTTTTCAACATAACGAGCCTCCTTTCGCTTTTGTCTAATTATATTATAATAGAAAGAAAGCCCCGCTTCAAGAAATCGGCGGAACTTTCTTTCATTTCTACACGCCTTCCTTTGTGGAAAGGAGGATGCGGTCATTGTTGAATTCTTTCCCGGCACCCACGGCAAATTTCTCCAGAAGATCCTCCACCGTCATGCTTGCCCGTTCCGCACCGGAGGTATCAAACACAATCTGCCCCTGATTCATCATGAGCGTCCGGTTGCCCAGCTCCAGAGCCTGATTCATATTGTGGGTCACCATCAGACAGGTAATTTTCCGCTCCGCCACAATGGACTTTGTCAGCTCCAGCACCTTCTTGGCGGTAGCCGGATCCAGCGCCGCCGTATGCTCGTCCAGAAGCAGCAGCTTCGGCGTCACCATAGTGGCCATCAGCAGAGTCAGTGCCTGCCGCTGTCCGCCGGAAAGAAGCCCCACCGGCTGATTCATCCGGTCCTCGAGTCCCATGTTCAGGAGACTCAGCTGCTCCCGGAAGCGCTGCTTCTCCGCTTTCGTCACCCGGCTGAATACCGCATAGCTGTGCTTCGCGGCCCTGAGATACGCCACGGACATATTTTCCTCAATGGTCATGTGGGGAGCTGTGCCCATAAGCGGATCCTGGAACAGACGTCCCATCCGGCGACTCCGAAGATGCTCCGGCTGGAAGGTAATGTCTTCGCCGTCCAGCTCAATGTAGCCGCTGTCTGTCAGGAAGCTGCCCGCAATGGCATTGAACATCGTGGACTTTCCCGCACCGTTGGAACCCACAATTGTGGCGAAATCGCCTTCATTTAACTCCAAAGACAGATTGTTGAGCGCCTTCTTCTCATTGACCGTTCCCGGATTGAATGTTTTGGAAATGCCTTCGAGCTTAAGCATGGCTGCCTCCTCTCTGCCGTTTTCTTTCCCGCATGGCGAGCTGCTTCTTGGCCTCAAAGCTGATGATCTGACGGGCCCTGGGCATAGCAATGGCGATGGCCACAATGAGTGCAGACACCAGCTTGAAAGCCTCTGTGGGCACATTGAGGCGGAGCGCCAGGGAAATCACGAAGCGATACAGGCAAGAGCCCACCACCACGCCGAAGATGCGGGTCAGCATTCGTCTCCGGCCGAAAAGGGTTTCACCGATAACCAGGGATGCCAGCGCGATGGTCACCATGCCGGTACCCAGGTTAATGTCGCAGGTCTTGTTATACTGACCGATCAGCGCACCGGCAAGCCCCGTCAGCGCATTGGAAGCACAGAGTCCCACTGTGATGGTGAAGGCCGGATTGATGGACGAGGCCCGCACCATAGCCGGGCTGTCACCGGTGGCCCGAATGGAAAGTCCCAGTCTGGTGCCCAGGAACCAGCGAATCAGGAAGCAGCTGCAGAGCAGAATCAGTGCCAGCAGAATCAGGCTGCTCCAGCTCTGCCAGAATTTGCTTCCGGACAGACTCTTGAACATGGAGAACACCGTTGCGGTTCCAAAAATCGATACATTGGAGGAAAAGCCCATCACCGCCAGATTGATGGTATATAGGCCGGTATTCACAATGATACCGGCCAGAATACTTTCCACACCGAAGCGGGTCTGCAGAAGTGCAGTGATATACCCGGAGCAAACGCCCGCCAGCATTGCCGCAAGAATGCCAAGGATCGGATGCCCGGCGATGGTGATCATGGCGCCCACCGCGCAGCCCAATGTATAGCAGCCGTCCGTGGACAGATCACAGATGTTCAGTATGCTGTAGCTGATAAACAGAGACAGCGCCACCAGTGAATACACCAGTCCGACCTCCATCGCCGTCCGTATAATGCCTGCCGTCAAAAATCCAGTCAAATTCTTCCCCTTCCATAAAAGCATGTCAAACGGGCTCCCTCATTACGGAACCCGTTTGATATCATCTCAGATAAATGTCTTCAGCTTTTGTACTTAGTTAAAGGACTGCTGTGTTGTGGTCTCTACGATCTGTGTGCAGAGCGGCTCGAAGGCAGCCTTTACATCGTCCAGCTTGAGGCCGAGCTTCTCACAGGTGTCTGTGTTAATGGTGGCGATACCGTTGTCAAAGGTTTCCACTGCGGTCTTGGCGGGATCTGCACCCTTGTCCAGAATCTCTGCCACCATGTCTGCGGTTGCCTTGCCGAGGTTCTCATAATCCACACCATAGCCCACAAATGCGCCGTTCAGCGCGAAGGAGTCAGCACCTGCGTAGTGCGGAATGCCTGCATCCTGCAGCTTCTCGTAGAACGCAAGCTCTGCCTTCTGGATGGTATTGTCGGTCGGTGTGAAGATGGCGTCAACGCCCTCAGCAATCAGCGCATCCACAGCCTGGGACACCTCATCGGTAGATGTACCTGTCTTCTCGATGTACTTGATACCCTTCTCATCCAGATATGCCTTAGCGTCAGCAATGGGTGCTGTAGAAGAATCCTCACTCTTCGAATAGAGCAGTCCGACATACTTGGTATCCGGATTTGCTGCCAGCATGAGATCCATGATCGCGTTGGTGTTCAGGAAATCCGAGGTTCCGGTAATGTTGGCACCCGGCTCATCCATGGAAGCCACGAGGTTTGCCGAAACCGGATCGGATACAGCTGAGAATACGATCGGCAGATCCTGTCCCTCTGTAGCGGACTGTACGATCTGTGCGGCCGGTGTGGCAATCGGCACAATGGCATCTACGCCGTCGGCAATAAGCTGTGCTGCCATCTGATTCAGCACAGAGGCATCGCCCTGTCCGTTAAGATCATAATCCTTGTACTCATAGGTCACGCCGTCAGCGGAAAGTGCATCCAACTCCTGGCAGACATTTTCCTCAATCTGGTTCAGAGACGGGTGATCCATGTACTTCAGAATGCCGACCTTATAGGTCTTGCTCTCGCCGTCTGCTGCCTTTGTCTCTGCCTCCGCAGCAGCGGTGGTCTCTGCTGCCTTCTCTGTCTCTGCGGCTGCTGCCGTTGTGGCTGCCGCTGTTCCGGATGAACTGCCGCAGCCGGTCAGCGCTGCTGCCGCCATCATCATTGCCATCGTTCCTGCCATTGCCTTTTTCATAATGTTGCCTCCTCTTGCTAAATGAATGTAATTATTCTGCACCGCATCGCGCTATCGCTTCGCAGAGCAAGCTCATCTCCGCATTTTACGGATTTCTCCGGTGGTGCTGAACAATTACAAATAAAAAGTCTCATACACAGCTTAAGCCATGTATGAGACGAAATAACTAATCCGCGGTGCCACTCATTTTATCCAAAATGGATCCCTCTTCGCATACCAACATATGCGCTGCCTGATAACGGTGCAGAACCCGTCGCTTCATACTCTGCTTCTGTCGCGCCCTCCAGAGTCCATTCGTCCAGCTTCGCCATACCACATTTCCATCATCAGCGGCTCTCTCTGATCTTGAAAGAAGGACTACTCCTCTCTGTCTTCGGTTTGTTCTTTATTGTTTCGTACTTTAGCACTGCACAGCGGTCCTGTCAAGCAATTTTGCCCGTCGCGGATATAGCCGCTGCACATGGGTGGTATGCCGTTCCAGCTCAGCTCCGCTTCTCATACACCTTAATTCGACAGCTGTGTGCCTTGCTCTTCCGGTCGTAATTGATGCCAATCAGCAGGATAGTACCAGCATAGGCTTCCATAGACGACGGGTATTTCTTATCCAGAATCTGCTGCACTGCTGTTTCCGCATTCTGATTCCACTTAAGTTCAATCACAAGTGCCGGATAACTGCCGCGGTATTCCGGCTTCGGAATATATACAAAATCAGCGAATCCCCGCCCCGTCGGCATTTCCCGAATCGGCTTGAAATAATATGCCATTGCACTGAGAAAAGCAATCGTCAGCACACTGCTCAGCGAATTTTCATTGTTATACTGAATTACCGAAGTATATTCTCGATGAATTCGTTCCAGCCCCTCAGCCACTGCCGCTTCATCTTCATCCAATGCAGCCTCCAGCAGTGCCTCGGATTCCCGCTGCAGTGACAGCAATTCCTGCCATTTTCGACTCTCCACTGCCCTGCAAAGCACCTGTCGCAATTCTTCATTCGGAACAAAAGCCTGCCGCAGCCGCTCATCATAAGCCAAATAGCCGAGGTGGATCATATAAGTAAGCACATCATCCCTGTTTTTGATATTTTTTGCATCATTGGTAAATGTTGCCGTCTCCACCCGCACAGCTCCGCCCGACAGCATTTCAATGATTGACGTTCTAAGGCCGTCAAAATCCATACCGATCAGCGGCGCAATGGTTTCAAAGGATGCGGTTTCCGACCAATAGCTTTGAAAGCTGCCATTCTGCATCACCTTCACCACAGCCCTCGGATTGTAGACCTGAATATCCCGCAGAATATAGCCATCGTACCAGCGCTTCACCTCCGGAAAGTTCCGGCCGTAGCGTTTTGAGAGCGTCTGCACTTCCTCTTCCGTAAAGCCGATAAAGGGCGCCAACTGCCCCGGATTCAGCATAGTAAATTCATCAAAATTATTCAGCGAAGACTGTGTTGTTTCCTTTTTGATTGGGAGAATTCCGGTTAAGTAAGCCAGCAGAATATATTTCGTCGGCTCCGTACCCTTGAACATAGCACGAAGAAAAGAAATATACCTTTCCACCGCCTTTTTATCTGCTGCGGCATCCCGGATCAGTACGTCCCACTCATCAATGATCACCACAAATTTCCTGCCCGTTGCATTATTGATGACAGACAGTGCCTCCGGCAGCGACTGTATCCCCACCGGCAGCTCCCTCGAATAATATCCCCGCAACTCTGAAAGAACATGCTCCGTAAGATAATACACGAGCTTGTCCGGTCCGCCTGCCGGTTCGAGACACAATTGGATATCCATGTGAATCACATCATATTTATTCAGGTGCTCCCGAAAATCCGGGCTGCTGCCAATTTCCAGATCTGAAAACATTTCCCCGGAATCACAGCCCCGACTGTAATAGGCCGTCAGCATATTCGCCGTCGTGGACTTTCCGAAACGCCGCGGCCGGCTGCTGCAGATATAGGCATCCATGCTGCCTAAAACCTGATTTGTATATTCCAGAAGGCCGCTCTTATCCACATAAATTTTCGATGACAGCATGGCCTGAAAAGCACCGCCGTCCGGATTCACAAAACGCCCCATAGACGCCTCCCTATTATTCCGGATAATTCAGACGTTCCGCCGAGATATCCTTCAGCACCTCATCATAGTACTTCCCGGCAAGGTACTTCGCCATCGGCAGATTCATATCAAGGTAATTTCCGCAGTCCCGGGCAGCTGCGCCCGGCACCTCACCTTCAAAATCCCGAATAAAGAGATACATTTCCCGCAGCAGCGGAACGATGTCGGCGGACACATAGTCCCCCGCCATCAGAAGATAGAATCCGGTGCGGCAGCCCATGGGTCCGAAGTAAATGATCCTGTCCTTATAGTCCGGATGATTCCGCAGGAAGGTCGCGCCGAGATGCTCCATCGTATGCACTTCGGCTGTATTCATGACCGGCTCAAAATTCGGCCGCGTCATGCGGATGTCAAATGTTGTAATGCAGTTCTCTCCCACTCTGTCCTTCCGGGATACATAAACCCCGGGCAGCAGTGAAAGATGATTAACCGTAAAGCTTGCGATTTTTTCCATATTTTTCATCAAATCCTTCCTATAATTTCATTTTTATCAAAGAACTTTTCAATGATAGGGGGTTCTAAACAGTTACGATGGTTAATGATATACTACAAGACGAACTTACAAGGTGACTGCAAATAATGGATTATCCCGACATCGTCTGCCCGCATTGTGCGGCATTTTTGTTCCACCTTGTTTTTTTATTGCAAACTATTCTCTATTCAAATCTCCCAGCAAACACGACAGCAGATACAGCGGCAGCAAATGTATGCTTTCCTCTTTCCCGACGTCCTTTTGAGACAATATATAAGCATTGCCGACAACTTTTGAAAACTTCCGGCAAAATTCATGAATAGACGCATGCCGTCCAAGGCCTGCAGATTTCACTTCCATAACATTAATTTTCGCACCGCAGGATACCAGAAAATCAATCTCATAGTAATGCGTGCTGTCCGACTTTTCCCATGTATGATAATAAAGCTCTCTGCCGGAAGATGCAATCATTTGCGCAACTGCATTTTCATACAAGTATCCCAGATTTGCCGGCAATCTGTCCGACAGCAGTTTCGTATAAATTTCATTTTCAGCAGATGGCCGATCTATAAACATAAGTGTCACGAACAGCCCGGTATCCGAAAGATAAAGCTTATAGCTGTCCATATCCTTGGAACCCGCCAGACCGATTTCCGGATTCACAGCATTATAGCACGGCAGAATGGTCCTGGAATCGATCAGATCATACAGCATTTCTTCTGATCTTGCGCTCTTCCGCATTCCTGTAGCCGCGGTAATCCGGTACTTTTTATTATCCTTTGAAAGCTGTGCAGGAATAGAATGATAAATAGCGGATATCCTTCCGGACGCATCTATCTTCTTAAAATCCTCTTCATACAAAGCTATGATTTGCCTCTTTACCATATCGATTTCGGAAAAATTTTTTCCCTCTGTATATGCTTCCACAGCCTGCGGCATACCGCCTACAGCCATATATAGCCGAAAATCCTTCATTAGCTTACGGTTCGTTGCCTGTCCGATCGGCTTTTTCAAGTCATAAATCTGCCGGAGGAGCGCATAGTTTCCGCCTGTTGCATTGCAGAACTCCTCATAGTCCATCGGATATACCTGTATTTTCATCTCTTCCGAGGGGATCAGAATGTCCTTTACATTTTTCTTTATCGAAATCAGTGATCCCGTTTCTATATAATGGTATCTGCCGTCTGCGACAAGGTGTTTGATCGCCTGCCGTGCCTTCGGAAAAAGTTGGACCTCATCAAAAACAATCAGCGATTCCTTCTCATACAGCGTCACGCCGGTTTCCGCCTGCAGCCGCAGAAAAAACAGATTCAGATTGCTGATATCGTCAAAACAGTCCTTTACCGCATCTGAGGTTTTTGAAAAATCAATCAGAATATAGGATCTGTACTCATTTCTGGCAAACGCCTCCGCGATCGTAGATTTTCCTACCCGTCTTGCACCTTCCAGCAGCATTGCATACCGATCCGCATATTTCGACTTCCATTCCCGCAGGCTCTCATATGCTTTTCTTTTGAAATACATAAACCGCACCTTCCCTTCTTGTGAATGAAAATGCAATTTCTTCCATGTCCATTCGCGGCATTTCCGTCATTTCTTCAAAATTATTTTAGTGTATTTCCGTTGTTTCTTCAAGGTCAAGATTGTCGATTTCTGTCATTTCTTCGAGATTCAAAACACCAATTTCTGTCATTTCTTCAAAGTTTTAATCATGCATTTCTGCTGTTTCTTCAAAACTTTGCTGTTTTCGTCGATCTCCGTCATATA
>CAZJQX010000005.1:51690-57722 GCA_964548305.1 uncultured Lachnospiraceae bacterium | reverse complement strand
AGAATTATGCGGTGGAGGAAACGCATCCCGGCGTCTACTACATTGAACAGGCAGGGCTGTTTCCGATGCAACTCATCGTCAGCGACGAACTGCCGGAGAAGGATGCCGTATGGCTGCAGAGTCTGACGAATCGACTGCAGGCTCTGGATGCTAAAAATCTGCTTGCGAACATTGAAGAAACTCGCTATGTTGGAGATGAAAGTAGCTGTTTAGCACCGCATCGCCACAGTGCTACGCACTGCGCGATGTGGCGGTTCAGAGACGCTGTGCGCCTTGCCCGCCACCAGAAAAATCGCCAAAGCCGTTAAGGTGTCGGTGCAGCAGGTCGAAGAGTGGCTGTCAGAGCCGCTTGTGATGGCATAAGTGAATAAGCTGAATTTAAAAGTGTGTCTGTTGTGTGTCTCTTCATGTGCTAGACTGTGTCCATAAAAGAAATCCAAAACAAAACCACAGCAAAACAGGGGGTAAGGATATGGGATACGAGATCGATATGAATGCAATCAAGAAGGCACAGAAGATGGCAGCAAAGGCAGATGCGGCGATGAAGCGTCTGGAGGCAGAGGAGGAGGCTGAACGTAAGCGGGAGCAGGCAAGAGCTAAGAGAGCAGACGAGAAGGCTAAAAAGGCGGCTGAGGCGAAGAGAAAGGCTGAAGAGAAGAGAAGCCTGAAGGAAATGAAGGAAGCCAAGGCTAAGGCACTGAAGATTTACGCAGCTGAGGAAAAGCGTAAGGCCAAGGCATTTCAGAAGTTCGTGGAAAAGATCGGAAAAGAAATGAAAGCGGCTGAGAAAGCCCAAAAGGCGGCTGAGGCGAAGAGAAAGGCTGAAGAGAAGAGAAGCCTGAAGGAGATGAAGGAAGCCAAGGCTAAGGCGCTGAAGATTGCAGCAGCTGAGGAGAAGCGTAAGACCAAGGCGTTTGAGAAGTTTATGGAAACCATCAAAAAGCAAAGCAAGACGATGGGACATAAATCCGTAGCAAAGAAGGCAGTACAGCCGCAGAAGAAGCAGATCAATTTCGCGGGACTTCAGCAGCAGGTGAAGCCGAGAGTGCAGACAGCGACACGGACAGCGGCGGCACCTTCATTTGCACAGCAGATGGTGAAGCTTATGAATGCAAGAATGGTGAAGAACGGATATCCGAAGGTTGAGCCGGAGGAAATGAAGAAATTTATCACAATGCATAAGAGCAAGGGACAGATCGTTACCATGGACAAGGACAGATACGTCAGAATTGATCGGGAACTGAAATTTGCAAAGAGTACACTGAAGAATAATGCAATGCAGAAAAATGCAATGAATTACGTAAAGACGGTACAGAGCAGAGGAATGGGAGCATTCTGATGAAGCGGAAGAGGGAGAGCCGAGTTGCTCTCCCTCTTTGAACATGATCAGCTGCATCGAAACAGACTGTTTCTTTCAAGAAAAAGATAGTATGATGATATTATGAAAAAGATTTTATTATGTATTAACCCTCGGGCGGGGGTCGGAAAGTCAAAAAGCAAATTGTTTGATATCGTGGCGTCGCTGAATGACCTTGACTGTGAGGTCTCGGTGTCTGTGATATCGCCGGAGCATCGGCCGGTGGAAGAGATTCTTCGGAATCATCCGAGCGGCTTTGATGTCTATGCATGCTGCGGCGGAGATGGGACGCTGAATCATTTTATCAATGCATACAAATCTCTTGGCATGGAGCAGCCAATCGGGTATTATCCGCTCGGAAGCACCAATGATTTCGCGAGAACGATCTGGAAGCATCCGGATATTCGGAGCATCAGCCGCTCCATTGCGGAGGGGGAATGCTTTTGCTACGACATTGGTTTGTTTAATGCTCGTTATTTCAACTATGTGGCAGCGTTCGGGGCTTTTACGGATGTGAGCTACAGCACGGAACAGGAGTTCAAAAATGCGCTTGGCCATATGGCCTATGTGGTAAACGGCATTGCGAGCCTTCCGCAGAGTCTGAGCCAGAACATTGCGCTTCATTATCGGACCGAGACGACAGAGCATTCCGGAAATTATATTTTCGGCTCGGTTTCCAACACAACCTCCATCGGCGGCTTTTCACTGCCGTTTACGCACAGCGCAGAGCTGAATGACGGCCTTTTCGAGGTTCTTCTTGTGAAGGCACCGGCAAATGTCTATGAGCTCGGGGAAATTGTGGCGGCCCTGTCTCTGGGGACGATCAATGCGGACAATCCATACATCGAGGTTTTTCAGACAGATCATATCTGTTTTGACTTCGAGGAACCTGTGAGCTGGACGCTGGATGGGGAGGCCGGCGGTGCAGCCGAGCACACGGAGATTCGGGTGGAGAAGAAGGCCATGAAGCTGATGGTGTAATGAATTTAAATTTGAGTAAGTGTTTAGCACCACATCACTACATCGCTTCGCGTTGCGTGACGTGGCGGTTTAGAGGCGTTCCGCGCCTTGTGACGGTTTTACGCAGAAAGGACACCCCATGGAAACATTAGAATGTATCAAAGTGCGCCGCAGTATTCGAAAGTATGAGGACAAACCGGTGCCCCGGGAGCTGCTGGAGAAGATTCTGCAGGCGGGAATTGCGGCGCCTTCATCGAAGAATCGGCAGCCCTGGCGCTTCGTGGTGGCCACGGGCGAGGCAAAGAAGGAAGCGGTACAGGCCATGGCGGCGGGACTGGCCCGTGAAAAGCAGAAGCCCTTTCTGCCGGAAAGTGCCGGACTGATTTCCGGCGCTGATTATACGCTGCAGATCATGCAGCAGGCGCCGGCCCTCATTTTTGTAACGAATGCATTATCACTGCCGTTCACGGAGGACGGTAAAAAGAAGGAGCTGACGACGGACGAACGCGTGGCGGAGATCTGTAATGCCCAATCCATGGGTGCGGCCATTGAGAACATGACGTTGGCAGCCACGGCATTGGGACTCGGCAGTCTCTGGATCTGCGATTCCTTCTTTGCGCAGGAGGAGCTGAGCGCCTGGGCGGGCGGCGAGCTCTATGCGGTGCTGGCAGTGGGCTATGCCGCGGAAGGTCCGGCAGCCCGGCCCAGACGACAGGATGTCATTGACTGGAGAGGATAATGTGGGCTGCTTAGATAAACACTTTCTGCACCAGCACCATATATAGCACCGTGCCGATAAGGATGGACAGCAGGGTGTTGTGCTTCCATTTGTGCACCAGGATCACGGCCAGGATGGCCAGCAGCTCCGGCAGTCCGTGGGTACCGGAAAACAGTGAGACGCTTTTCAGACAGTAGACGACCAGCATCATCATAATGGCGGGCGGCAGTACGCGGCCCAGATACAGAATGGGGGCCGGCGCCTGCTTCCGGAAGAGCAGGAAGGGCAGAAAGCGGATCAGGGCCGTGACGGCGCCGGAAACCAGAATGAGCAGCAGTGGATGAAGGGAAAACAGCATTTGTGAAGACTCCTTTCGGCGGCATCAGGCCTTTTCGATGTATCTTTTTTCCAGAAAAAGTGCGGCGGTGATGAGCAGCATGGCGGGAATCAGGAAGTTCGAGCTGCCGAAGAGCAGCAGACAGAGAAGACTCAGTCCCAGGCCGGTGAGGGCCGGCAGATGCTGCTTTGACTGCTCCCACTGCTCCAGTACGATGATGACGAAGAGGGCCGTCATGGAGAAGTCGATGCCCGTAGTGTCGAAGGGGATAATGTTGCCGAGCAGACTGCCGATGGCGGTGCCCAGAATCCAGGACAGATGATCGAAAAGCGAAACCCAGAAGCAGTAGGTGTCCTGCGGCACATTCTCCGGCAGGCTGGGATTCACCACCAGAGAGAAGGTCTCATCAGTGAGCGCGAAAATCGAATACAAACGGTATTTTCGGCGGGTCTTCTGATACGGTTCCAGCATGGTGATGCCGTAGAAAATATGCCGCACGTTTACCATCAGGGTCATGAGGGCCATGGTCAACACGGAAACACCGCCTGCCAGGAGATCCACCGCCACATATTGCATGGAGCCGGCATAGATCCAGAGACTCATGAGGAGCGCATAAGGAAGACCGAATCCCTTCGCCCGGAGCAGTATGCCGAAGCCGATGGACAGGACGGTGTAGCCGGTCATGACCGGAATCGCGGCCCGGAAGGCATAGAATATTGCTGATGACGGCGTCTTGCTTTGATTCATAGATTCAATCTCCCATTGGAATATTACGGAAACGTGTTATACTGTCAGGTAATAACAAATCTTACCGCCCGGGCTATGCCCTGTCAAGCCGGGCGGAATTGAGGGGAGTATGTAATGTCGAATCTGATTTTTAGTCTGAATGCCAGTCTGCCGGTTTTCTGCACCATGATGCTTGGCTGGCTTTTTCGTCGTATTGGGGTTATGGATGAACGTTTCGCTTCGGCTGCCAACAGCTTTGTTTTCAAGATTGCGCTGCCGGTGAATCTGTTCAATCAGCTCTATGCGGTGGATATTCTGGCGGTCTGGGACACCACCTTTGTGGCGTATTGCTTTGCTGCCACATTCCTGTCTATTGCGCTCGCCTGGCTTTTGTCCCATTTCGTGACGCCCCGGGACAAGGGCGAGTTCGTTCAGGCCTCCTACCGAAGCTCCTCCTCGCTGTTGGGTATGGCCTACATCCAGAATGTCTACGGCACGGCGGAGATGGGCTCTCTCATGATTATCGGCGCGGTGCCCCTCTACAACGTGGCAGCGGTACTGATTCTCAGTCTAATGAAGCCGGACGGAGGTGCGCTGAACGGAGCGAAGCTGAAGAAGACGCTCAAGGGTGTTGCCACAAACACCATCATCTGGGGTATCCTGATCGGCATGCTTTGGGCAATGCTGAAGCTGCCCATGCCCACCTTCTGTGCCAAGACGATATCCAATGTGGCAGCCACATCAACGCCGCTGGGACTTATGGCCATGGGCGCACAGCTGGATTTCAAAAAAATGGGCGGTGCCCTTCGTTCAGCCTTGGGCGCTTCCTTCCTGAAGCTTGTTGGTTTTGCGGCGATTTTTGTTCCTGTGGCGGTGATGCTAGGATATCGTGAGCAGAAGCTGATGGCCGCACTCATTATGCTGGGTTCCGCCACCACAGTGACGAGCTATGTCACTGCCCGGAACATGGGGCACGATGGTGTCCTGTCTTCTGCCGTGACCATGTTGACCACGCTTTTAAGCGCGGTAACTCTGACCTTCTGGATCTATCTTCTGAAGAGCCTGGGAATGCTCTGACTATCGAGGACTATTGAGCCGGGCTCAGCTGGTGCGCCCGGCTCGATATAATAAGTGAAAATTTTTTGAAAGGAATCCAACATTATGCCAAGTCTGCAGCAGCTCATCAGCACCGGTATTCTGGTGCTGGCGTTTCTTCTGATCTGCAATGCCATCAATACCTCTTATAAGAAGCTTCTGGCGAAGCGCTGCAGTCTGCAGGTGAAGTTCCTCTATAATCTGGCCAGGACTGTTGTTGTGGTGGTTTTTGTTTATTCCATCCTCTCGCAGTTCAGCCTCACGAGAGAAATCAGTGCCACCCTTCTCCAAAGCGGATCTTTGATCATTGCGGTGGCCACCTTTGCGGCACAGCAGGCCCTCGGCAACATCATTTCCGGCATCTCCATTTCTGCGGCGAAGCCGCTGGATGTGGGACAAAAGGTGAAGCTTGTGTCCGGCAGCACTACGTTGGCTGAAGGCATTGTTACAAATATGACGCTTCGGCATGTGGTGATCGATCAGTTTGACGGGCAGAGCTGCATTATCCCGAACAGCGTGGTGGATTCCTGCGTCATCGTGAATACAAACTATGTGGAACATGTGGGCAACTTCCTGGAATTTGAGATTTCCTATGATGCGGATATCGAGAGGGCGAAGCAGCTGATCCGGGAGGCGCTGGAGGCGGAACCGCTGGTGATCCGGAAGGATGTCAGTGTGCTCACGAGCCAGGTTTCCCAGAACGGCATGGTGTTGAAGTTTACCGTCTGGACCAAGGATCTGAATGACAGCTTCACCGCCTGCAGCAACCTGCGGGAGCGGGTAGTGAAACGCTTCATGGAAGAAGGCATCGAGATTCCGTATAACACAGTAGATATTCA
>CAZJQX010000005.1:0-51590 GCA_964548305.1 uncultured Lachnospiraceae bacterium | reverse complement strand
TTATACACAGAAAAGGCCGAGGGGATGGAGTACTCCTCCCGAATGGCCTGAAGGCTCACCAGCAGGATTCCCGACGGCGTTTCTCCGTCGGGATTTTTTGTTGACTTATTTGCAGACGAGCTCTGGGACTTGCCCTGTGCCGAGCTATGCGGGTTGCCGACATTTTCCTCTGCATCCTCCAGACGGAGCTCATCCGTCAGTATGTCGTAGCCGCTGAGCTGCCACTCCCGGTGGGTAAAGAGATGCTTTGCGGCGGGAAGCGGCTGCAGGCGAAGTGGCGCGAAACCGAGAGAGCGGATATACTGAACGGCCTCCGCCTCGGAAAGCGTGCCCTCAGCATTGGGAAATTCATAAAGCCCCGCAAGAAGGCCCTTTTTCGGACGCTTCCGGAGTGCAATCCTTTCCTGATCATGAATCAGAAAGACCGTGTAATGACTGACGGGCCGCGGCTTCTTCGCCGGCATTTTCGGAAAAAGGGCCGCAGTGCCGTTTTGTCCGGCCTGACAAAAGGCGGCGAGAGGGCAGGTATGGCAGAGGGGCTCTCCATGAGCCCGGCAGACACCGGAGCCGAGATCCATCAGCGCCTGATTGAAGTCCCCGGGACGGTGGGGAGAAATGCGGTCCTTGAAAAAGAGGAGTGCCTCCTGGCGGGCAGCGGGCTCCCGGATACTTTTCTCATAGGCCGTGAGCCGCGCGAAGATCCGCAGGAGATTTCCGTCGATGGCGGGCACCGGCTCCTGAAAGGCAATGGAGGCAATGGCCGCTGCCGTATAGGGCCCGATGCCGGCGATTTTTTCAAGCTCCGCCGCGGTTCCCGGCATTTCCCCGTGATAATCCGACAGAATCTGCTCTGCCCCCTTGTGGAGATTTCGCACCCGGGAATAGTAGCCGAGCCCCTCCCAGAGCTTCAGATACAGATCCTCCGGCGCCCGGGCCAGTGCGGCAATGTCCGGCAGTGCCGCGAGGAAGCGCTCATAATAAGGCAGCACCGCCTCCACCCGGGTCTGCTGCAGCATGATCTCTGAAAGCCAGACATGGTACGGCGTTGGATCCTCCCGCCAGGGCAGCAGCCGGCGGTTCTCGTCATACCAGCTGAGCAGCCGGCCGGAAAAGTCATTATCGCGCATTGTTGCTTCTCCTGTTCTTGAAATCGTATGGTACAATGTAGTCCAAAAGACCTTTAACCCCAACATCATAGCACAGAAAACGGCATTGCATAATGAATACAGAAAAACAGGAAAGCAAATATCTCAGGCTCTACCACCGTCTGCGGCAGGACATCACGGAGGGGCGCTATCAGTATGGGGAGCGACTGCCCTCGAAGCGGGCGCTGGCGGAGTCGTCGGGAAGCTCTGCGATTACCGTGGAGCACAGTCTGACGCTGCTGCTGGAGGAGGGCTATATCGAGACCCGTGAGCGGAGCGGCTGCTTTGTGTCCTACCGGGCCCAGGATTCCTTTCCCGTCTCGGAGGAGGCAGAGGATAATGCCTTCGGGCTTCAGCTGCCGGAAAAGGACGGCCGGGATGAGGCCGCCGACGAAGCGGAAGCCGTACATTTCCCGTTTCCTCTTCTTGCCAAAACCATGCGGCATGTTCTGCTGGAGCATGGCGAGGACATTCTGGTGAAATGTCCCAACAGCGGACTTCCCGCTCTGCGGGAGGCCATTGCCCAGTATCTTCGGCGGAGCCGGGGCATTCAGGTGGAGGCGGAGCAGATCGTCATCGGATCCGGTGCGGAGTATCTCTATGCCATGCTGACCCAGATGCTGGGCCGGGAGAAAATTTATGGTCTGGAGGATCCCTCTTATGAGAAGATCCGGCAGGTCTATGCCGGAAGCGGTGCTAAGTGCGAGCTTCTGCGGCTGGGCAGAAACGGCATCCTTTCCGGGGAGCTACGCCGAACCCGGGCGGAAATTCTTCATGTGACTCCTTTTAACAGCTTCCCCAGCGGCGTCACCGCCAATGCATCCAAGCGCCACGAGTACATCCGCTGGGCGCAGGAACGTCACGGCATCATCATTGAGGATGACTTCGATTCGGAATTTTCTGCCTCCACGAAATCCGAGGATACCCTGTTTTCACTGGAGCCGGAGGAAAGCGTGATCTACCTGAACACCTTTTCCAAAACCATTGCACCGTCCTTCCGTATCGGCTATCTGGTGCTGCCGGCAAAGCGTGCCCAGGCGTTCTGGGAGCGGATCTCCTTCTACTCCTGCACCGTGCCGGTATTTGAGCAGTATGTTCTGGCCGAATTCATCCGCAGCGGCAGCTTCGAGCGCCACATCAACCGCGTGCGCCGACAGCGGCGGACCACAAAAACACCGTAGGGGACGGATGTTGCCTTGCAAGCCATATGTCGTTGTGATAATATGCTATGATGCCAGGGTCAAAAGCGCAAAGCGCGGCAAACCCGGTATCAGTTGGGGTAAAATAGGCATTTGCCTCCAACATCTCTAAACTATAATAGAAGAAGGAAGTACAGTAATGAACAAGAAAGTAAAGGGCGGTCTCGGCCTGCTTCTGGTGCTTCTGGTGACAGCGGGCTTCTGTCTGCTGGGTTACCGCGGCGCCAACGACATCAAGCTGGGACTGGATTTGAACGGCGGTGTATCCATTACCTACCAGACGGTAGAGGAGGACCCTACTGCGGAGCAGATGTCGGATACTGTATACAAGCTGCAGCTGAAGGCCCAGAGCTACTCCACGGAGGCGCAGGTATATCAGGAGGGCAGCAACCGCATCAACATCGACATTCCGGGTGCCACCGATGCCAATGAGATTCTGGCTGAGTTGGGTGAGCCGGGTACACTGCAGTTTATGGATCAGTCCGGCAACGTGCTGCTGACCGGTGATGACGTGAAGAATGCTACGGCAGGTATGACGAAGAACGGCACAAGCACAGAGTATGTAATCGAGCTGACCTTCAACGACGACGGTGCAGAGAAGTTCGCCCAGGCGACAGCGGATAATGTCGGCAAGCCGCTCTATATTGTATACAACAATGAGGTGATTTCTGCGCCCAACGTAAAGGAAGCCATCAACGGCGGACAGGCCTCCATCACCGGCATTGACAGCTATGAGGACGCCAACAAGATCGCGCAGACCATTCGTATCGGTGCGCTGCCGGTACAGCTGACGGAGCTTCGTTCCAATGTTATCGGCGCGACACTCGGACAGGAGGCCATTTCCTCCTCCATTAAGGCGGCCGGCATCGGTGTGGCCCTGGTTATGGTGTTCATGATTGCGGTTTACCTTCTGCCGGGCTTTGCGGCATCGCTGGCGCTCCTCATGTATGTGGGGCTCGAGCTGGTGCTCCTGCAGGCCTTTGAGGTAACGCTCACACTGCCGGGCATCGCCGGCATTATCCTCTCCATCGGTATGGCGGTGGATGCCAATGTCATCATCTTCACAAGAATCAAGGAGGAAATCGGCAAGGGCAACTCCGTGGCTGCTTCCATCAAGGCAGGCTATGCCAAGGCGCTTTCCGCTATCCTCGACGGCAACATTACGACACTGATTGCAGCAGCCGTGCTCTACCTTCGCGGCTCCGGAACGGTTCGCGGCTTTGCCACCACACTGGCCATCGGTATCATTATCTCCCTGATCACAGCGCTGCTGGTGACTCGTGCGATCATGTACTGCTTCTTCCAGCTGGGTGCGGAGAATCCGAAGCTTTACGGTATCCGCAAGGATGTGAAGATCCGCGACTTCATTAAGGTAAGAAAGTTTGCCTACGGTATCTCCCTTGCTGTGATCGTCGCCGGCTTCATTGCCATGGGCGTGAACAAGGCAAGTCTTGGCAATCTTTTCAACTACGATCTGGACTTCCAGGGCGGCTCCTCCACCAACATTACCTTCAATGAGGAGATGTCCATGGATGACATTGACCAGCAGGTGATTCCGGTATTCACCGAGGTGACCGGCGGCAATTCCTCCGCACAGGCCTCCAAGGTGGCGGGCACCAATGAGGTCATCATCAAGACCCGGACACTGACCACAGAGGAGCGTACCGACCTCTACGACAAGCTGGTGGACAGCTTCGGCGTGGACGAGTCCAAGATCACCACGGAAAACATTTCCGGTGCGGTATCCCTCGAAATGAAGAAGGATGCGGTATGGGCACTGGTGATTGCCATTTTCTTCATGCTGATCTATATCTGGATCCGCTTTAAGGACATTAAGTTTGCATCGGCAGCGATTGCGGCTCTGGCGCACGATGTGCTGGTGACCATCACCTTCTATGCGGCATGTCGCTGGGCGGTGGGCTCTACCTTCATTGCCTGTGTGCTGACGATTGTCGGTTATTCCATCAATGCCACCATCGTCATCTTCGACCGTATCCGTGAGAATCTGAACGCTCCGGGCGGACGGAAGGATATGAAGCTTGCGGTGAACAAGGCCATTTCAGAGACCTTCACCCGGTCAATCAACACCACACTGACCACATTCATCACCGTGCTGATGCTCTTCATCTTCGGCGTAAGCTCCATCCGGGACTTCACTATGCCGCTGATGGTGGGTATTCTTTCCGGTGCGTGGTCCTCTGTGATGATCGCCGGACCGCTCTGGTATGATTTTGTCTGCCTGGCAGAGAAGAGACGCAGCAAGAAGACTGCGGAAATGAAGGCGGCTCCGAAGAAGAAGGCCAAAGCCGGCAAGAAGGGTTAAGCCATGAAATATGAAATTGTTGCTGAGAGCGGCAGAGCAAAATCCGCTCATGTGGAGACGGTCCACGGCACAGTGGAAACGCCGGTGTTCATGAATGTGGGTACCGTGGCGGCCATCAAGGGCGGTGTTTCCACCGATGATCTTCGGAGCATTGGCACCCAGATCGAGCTCTCCAATACCTATCATCTTCATGTGCGGACCGGAGACGAGCTGATCCATCGCTTCGGCGGTCTCCATAAGTTCATGAACTGGGACCGTCCGATTCTGACGGATTCCGGCGGCTTCCAGGTCTTCAGCCTGGCAGGCACCGGCCGGAAGATTAAGGAGGAGGGCGTGTACTTCCGCTCACATATCGATGGACGCCGGATCTTCATGGGACCGGAGGAATCGATGCAGATTCAGTCGAATCTCGGCTCCACCATTGCCATGGCCTTCGATGAGTGTCCGCCGGCATTGGCAGAACGGGACTATATCCTGCCCTCTGTGGAGCGCACCACCCGCTGGCTGGAGCGCTGCCGGAAGGAAATGGCGCGGCTCAACAGTCTGCCGGAAACGGTGAATCCCCACCAGCTGCTCTTCGGCATCAACCAGGGCGGCATTCTGCCGGATGTCCGCATTGAGCATGCGAAGATCATCAGCGAGATGAATCTGGACGGCTATGCGGTGGGAGGCCTTGCCGTAGGCGAGTCCCATGAGGAGATGTACCACATACTGGACGAGGTGGTGCCGCATCTTCCCCGGAGGAAGCCGACCTACCTGATGGGCGTGGGCACCCCCGCCAACATCATTGAAGCGGTGGACCGCGGCATTGACTTCTTTGACTGCGTATATCCTTCCCGGAACGGACGTCACGGTCATGTGTATACACACAAGGGCAAGATCAATCTCTTTAACCAGAAGCATGAGCTGGATCCCCGGCCCATCGAGGAGGGGTGTCAGTGTCCGGTCTGCGCGGGAACGAAGCGCGCCGACGGCAGCTTCACCGGCGGCTATTCCAGAGCTTATATCCGGCATCTTCTTAAGGCAAAGGAGATTCTCGGCATGCGGCTCTGCGTGCTGCATAATCTCTACTTCTACAACCATCTGACAGAGGAGATCCGGACCGCGATCCGCGGCGGCTTCTGGGACAGCTGGAAGCAGGAAGCGCTGGACAATCTGAACAGCGAATGCTAGAATATTTTTTACGCGTGCTGTTGAAAATAACAGCAGATACTATTATTTTATGACCTTTAGGAGGGCGAAGCCATGAGTTCAATCGGCTGGGTGATTTACATTGTTGCGATTATTGCCATTCTCTATTTCTGGAGCATCAGACCGGCACAGAAGGAGAAGAAGAAGGCACAGGAGATGCTGGCCAGCGTTGCAGTCGGCGATACCGTACTGACCACATCCGGCTTCTATGGTGTAATCATCGACATTACCGATGACACCGTTATCGTTGAGTTCGGCAGCAACAAGAACTGCAGAATTCCGATGCAGAAGGCAGCCATCGCGCAGATCGAGAAGGCAACACAGGAATAAGGAGCAGAGGAGCGGCAGATGAAGCGGTGCTTACTGGCGGTATTCGGCGGCAGATCCTCGGAGCATGAGGTTTCCTGCAAGTCGGTGGTGAATATTGTGAAAAACGTGAACCCGGAGGACTACGAGGTGGTGCTCTGCGGCATCACGAAGGAAGGTGAGTGGCTGCTGGCGGATTCTCTGGACAGCATCGAGGACGGCAGCTGGTATCAGTCCCGGAAGCGGGCCATCCTTCTTCCGGATGCGAAGCTGCAGTCGCTGATGATTCAGGATATGGACAGCAGCGAGAGCCGCCTTCAGAAGATAGATGTGATCTTCCCGGCGCTTCACGGCAAAAATGGTGAGGACGGCACCATTCAGGGCCTCTTCGAGCTGGCGCGGATTCCCTATGTGGGATGCGGTGTGCTGGCCTCTGCGGTTTCCATGGATAAGCTGTACACCAAGATCGTGGCGGCAGAGCCGCTTCAGCGGATCGGTGTGCGTCAGGCGCGTTACGTCTCCGTCATCGGCCGAGAGATTCAGGACATGGAGGATAATGTTGCCAGAGTCGAGAATGCTTTCGCTTATCCGGTATTTGTGAAGCCCTCCAATGCAGGTTCCTCCTGCGGCGTCAGCAAGGCCCATAATCGGGAAGAGCTGGTAACCGCCATTGAGAAGGCCTTTGCGGTGGACCGCAAGGTGCTGATCGAGGAGACCATAACCGGCCGGGAGCTGGAGTGTGCGGTTTTCCGCGGCGCAGACGGTGTGATCCACATGTCGGATGTCGGCGAGATCCGGGCAGCGGCAGACTTCTACGATTATGATGCGAAGTACAACAACCCCCAGTCGGAGACCGATGTACATCCTTCCCTCACCGAGGAGGAGCTGCAGCAGATCCGACAGGGTGCCAAGGCGGTTTTTGCCGCAGTGGACGGCTACGGACTCTCCCGGGTGGATTTCTTCCTGACAAAGGAGGGGCCGGTGTTCAACGAGATCAATACGCTTCCGGGCTTTACGGCCATTTCCATGTATCCTATGCTTTGGGAGGCCAAGGGCGTGGACAAGAAGAAGCTGGTGGCGGACCTCATCGAGACTGCCTACGGACGTCCCGGCTACGGAAAAGGTGAGAATTAAGAAATTCATAACAATTTATTCAAACTTGATTCACACACTTTCGGCAGCAATATGTTAGGATAATGACATAATAAATGTACGAGATTTATTTTCCTTTCATCCTTTTTTGATCTTTATGAAACCCCGCTCCGCAAGGAGCGGGATTTTTGTTACATGGGGGAGAGATTCAAATGAAAGTCAACATCGAAATGGGCACGAAGCAGACTGTTGACGGGGAGACCCAGAAATTTGTCCACCGGGCGGCCGGCATTCTCCGGGAGGAGGCAGACGGCAGTCTTCTCCTCAGCTGTCAGCTGGATGGTGTCCATCACGATATGCGGATCTCACCGGCAGAGAAGGCGGTGCGGATCGTGAAAAACCGGGATGCGGAGAATCCTCTTCTGTACCGGGAAAATTACTGTCATGAAATGCGCTACGAAACGCCTGTGGGTGCCATGGATCTCGGCTTTGATACCCGGGAAGTTTCTGTGCTGCGGAGTGCGGCAGGCAGCTGGCAGCTGGAGCTTTGTTATGCCATGCTCCAGTACGGAAGAAAGCTGGCAGACTGTGAACTCAGCATTGCAATTTCACAGGTGAAATAGTAAGATAGAAAAATGAAATTTTAGAAAGTCGAGGATGGACATATGGTTTTAAATGCAATTCAGTGGGCAGTGGTCGGAAAGGTGCTTCTCACCATACTTATCATTCTGCTGATCCTGCTGGTGATCCTGTACTTTATGGGAAGAAAGATGCAGAAGAGACAGGAGGAGCAGGCACCGATCATTGAGGCCAACACAATGGATGCCACCATTCTGGTCATTGACAAGAAGAAGATGAGCATCAAGGATGCGGTTGCTGCAGGTCTGCCGAAGCAGGTACAGGAGCAGACCCCGGTATACCTGAAGCTGCAGAAGCTGCCTATTGTGAAGGCTAAGGTAGGCAACCGTCTGGTGACCATGATTGCAGACCCCGCTGTTTTTGATCTGATTCCGGTGAAGCGTGAGGTGAAGGTGACGGTTTCCGGTCTTTACATCCGTTCCGTGAAGTCGGCCCGGGGCGGTCTGGAGCAGGTAGCACCGAAGAAGAAGGGCTTCTTACAGAAGACCACTGCTAAGGCGGCGGAGATTGTGAAGAAGGACTCCGAGGAGAGAGCCAAGCAGAACAAGGACAAGAAGAAAAAGTAAATCATCTGAAAAGCGTAAAGGAATCCGCAGCGGGAAATCGCTGCGGATTTTTTGCGAACAGCCCTTTTGTGCGCTTTTTGGTAAAATTTATATAAAATTCTGAAATATTTTGGTAATTGACAGTTGTGCTGCCGAATGATAGTATGAAGTTTGCTATTTTGGGTCAATGGGCTAAATCCGCCCTTTTTTCGGAATTCGCCTGAATTCCCGGCTGTCCCGGAAGAAGCAGTAGCAGAAAGAACTGATTCAGGGCTTGCCCGGCAGCTGCGCCGAAGACATTTTCCCAGGCGTACAGCAGAGCCGCGCAGGGCTGTGGATCCTAACCAGAAGGACGGGTGACTGTCCGATTAGCAGGGGTGAACGGTCAATGAAAAAAAGCAAAATGCGCCCGGTGAGAACCGGTAAAAACATCAGAATGACTTTCTCTCAGAGTAAAGAAGTTTTGGAGATGCCAAATCTGATTGAGATTCAGAAAGACTCCTACAAGTGGTTTCTGAACGAGGGCCTGAAGGAGGCTTTCGATGACATTTCTCCAATCCAGGACTTCGCAGGCCACATGAGCCTGGAATTCGTGGGCTTCAAGCTCTGCGAGGATGAGAAGAAATATACAATTGAGGAGTGCAAGGAGCGTGATGCCACCTATGCTGCCCCTCTCAAGGTTAAGGTTCGCCTGAACAACAAGGAGAAGGACGAGATCAACGAGCATGAGATCTTCATGGGAGATCTGCCGCTGATGACCGACACCGGTTCCTTCGTGATCAACGGTGCGGAGCGTGTTATCGTATCCCAGCTGGTTCGTTCCCCCGGTATCTATTATGGCATTGACCATGACAAGATCGGTAAGGAGCTGTATTCCTGTACAGTGATCCCCAACCGTGGTGCGTGGATTGAGTACGAGACGGATTCCAATGATGTCTTCTATGTGCGTGTAGACCGTACACGTAAGGTGCCGGTAACGGCATTTATCCGTGCCCTGGGCGTTGGCTCCAATGCTGAGATCATTGAGCTGTTCGGTGAGGAGCCGAAGCTGCTGGCTTCCTTCGAGAAGGATTCCTCCACCAATTATGAGGAAGGTCTGCTGGAGCTCTACAAGAAGATCCGTCCGGGTGAGCCGCTGTCTGTGGATTCTGCACAGTCTCTGCTCTCTGCTATGTTCTTCGATCCGAGACGCTATGACCTTGCTAAGGTGGGACGTTATAAATTTAATAAGAAGCTGCACCTCAAGAACCGCATCAAGGGCCAGACACTGGCAGAGGATGTGGTGGATGAGATCACCGGTGAGGTGATTGCCGAGGCCGGCGATGTGGTGGATCTGAAGAAGGCCATCGAGATTCAGGATGCGGCAGTGCCCTATGTCTGGATCGAGGGACCGACCCGCAAGGAGAAGGTGCTGTCTTCTCTCGAGGTAGACGCTGCGAAGTGGCTGCCGGAGGAGCTGAATCCGGAAGAGCTGGGCATCAATGAGCTGGTGTACTATCCTGCTCTCCGCAAGCTGCTGGATGAAAATGAAGGCGCTTCTGCTGAGGAGCTGGCTTCTGTTATCCGGAAGAACATCCACGAGCTGATTCCGAAGCATATCACCCTCGAGGATATCTTCGCTTCCATCAACTACTGCATGCACCTTGAGGAGGAGATCGGCGTTAAGGATGATATCGATCATCTGGGCAACCGTCGTATCCGTGCAGTGGGTGAGCTGCTGCAGAACCAGTACCGTATCGGACTTTCCCGTATGGAGAGAGTGGTTCGTGAGAGAATGTCCACACAGGACATCGACGATATTACACCGCAGTCTCTCATCAACATCAAGCCCGTGACGGCTTCCGTGAAGGAGTTCTTCGGTTCATCACAGCTCTCACAGTTCATGGATCAGAACAACCCGCTGTCAGAGCTTACACATAAGAGAAGACTTTCTGCACTGGGACCGGGCGGTCTCTCCAGAGACCGTGCCGGATTCGAGGTGCGAGATGTACACTATACCCACTACGGACGTATGTGCCCCATTGAGACCCCTGAGGGACCGAACATCGGTCTGATCAACTCTCTGGCTTCCTACGCCCGGATCAACGAGTACGGCTTCATTGAGGCACCGTACAGAATGGTGGATAAGAGCGATCCGAAGAACCCGATCGTCACTGACGAGGTGGTTTACCTGGCAGCGGACGAAGAGGATAACTATGTAGTGGCACAGGCAAACGAGGCCCTGGACGAGGAAGGACACTTCGTGCATGACAGCGTTTCCGGCCGTTACCGTGAGCAGACCTCCGCATTCCCGAAGGCCAGCATTGATATGATGGACGTGTCCCCGAAGATGGTATTCTCCGTGGCTACATCCATGATCCCGTTCCTGCAGAACGATGATGCGAACCGTGCGCTGATGGGATCCAACATGCAGCGTCAGGCAGTGCCGCTGTTGACCACGGAGAGCGCTGTGGTAGATACAGGTATCTCCGCAAAGGCTGCCGTTGACTCCGGTGCCTGCATCGTGGCAAAGAATGCCGGTGAGGTCATCATTTCCGCCTCCAACCGCATTGTCATCAAGCGGGACAAGGACGGCGTTCTGGACGAGTACAAGCTCATGAAGTTCATGCGCTCCAACCAGTCCAACGGCTACAACCAGAAGCCCATCGTTTTTGCTCATGACCATGTGGAGGCCGGCGATGTGATCGCAGACGGACCTTCTACACACAATGGTGAGATCGCCCTCGGCAAGAACCCGCTGATCGGTTTCATGACCTGGGAAGGCTACAACTACGAGGATGCCGTTCTGCTGTCAGAGCGTCTGGTGCAGAACGATGTTTATACCTCTATCCATATCGAGGAGTATGAGTGCGAGGCCCGCGATACCAAGCTGGGACCGGAGGAGATCACCTCTGATGTGCCGGGCGTTGGTGACGATGCCCTGAAGAATCTGGACGAGCGCGGCATCATCCGCATCGGTGCCGAGGTACGTGCCGGTGATATCCTGGTGGGTAAGGTAACCCCGAAGGGTGAGACGGAGCTGACCGCAGAGGAGAGACTGCTGCGTGCCATCTTCGGCGAGAAGGCCCGCGAGGTAAGAGATACTTCTCTGAAGGTGCCGCACGGCGCTTACGGTACCGTCATCAATGCGATGGTATTCACGAGAGAGAACTCAGACGAGCTGGCACCCGGTGTATCCGAGTCCGTTCGTATCTACATTGCGCAGAAGAGAAAAATCGGTGTCGGCGATAAGATGGCCGGACGTCACGGAAACAAGGGTGTCGTTTCCCGCGTGCTTCCGGTAGAGGATATGCCTTATCTTCCGAACGGACGTCCTCTGGACATCGTGCTGAACCCGCTGGGTGTGCCGTCCCGAATGAATATCGGACAGGTGCTGGAGCTGCATCTGTCTCTGGCGGCCAGAGCGCTGGGAATTGATGTATCCACACCGATCTTTGACGGTGCGGACGAGAATGATATCCAGCAGACCCTGATTCTGGCAAACGATTATGTAAACCTTTCCTGGGAGGAGTTCTCCGAGAAGCATAAGGAGGAGCTGCAGCCGGAGGTTTATGAGTATCTGCATGAGCATCTGGACCACAGAGCAGAGTGGAAGGGCGTTCCGATCGGCATCGACGGAAAGGTTCAGCTTCGTGACGGACGTACCGGCGAGAAGTTCGACGGACCGACCTCTATCGGCTTCATGCATTATTTGAAGCTGCATCATCTGGTAGACGATAAGATCCATGCCCGTTCTACCGGTCCGTACTCTCTGGTAACACAGCAGCCTCTGGGCGGTAAAGCACAGTTCGGCGGACAGCGTTTCGGAGAGATGGAGGTTTGGGCCCTGGAGGCATACGGCGCGGCTTATACACTGCAGGAGATTCTGACCATGAAGTCCGATGACGTTGCAGGCCGTGTGAAGACCTACGAGGCCATCATCAAGGGACAGAATATCCCGGCACCGGGCGTTCCGGAGTCCTTCAAGGTGCTCCTGAAGGAAATGCAGGCGCTGTGTCTCGATATGCGTGTGCTGGATGAAAACCAGAACGAAGTGGAGATCACAGAGGATCTCTATGACGCAAATCAGGATATGCATCGTCTTCTGTCCGGCGGTGACGGACGTTATGACCGTCAGGAAAACTACGGCGCTTACGGTTATACACAGCAGGAGTTTAAGGACGGAGAGCTGGTGGACAGCGAGGCGAAGGATGCCGGTGCAGTAAGTGAAGAGACTGAGCTGGCTGAGGACTTTGCCGATGAGTTCGGCGGCGATGATTTCAGCGCAGCAGATTCAGATGAACTCTTTGCAGGCGATGATTTCGGAGACGACAGTGACAACGGATAAACATATAGGAGGATTACATGGCACAGCTTGAGAATGTAAATGAGCCGATTCAGTTTGATTCCATCAAAATCGGCCTTGCCTCACCGGAAAAGATTCTTGAGTGGTCCTACGGCGAGGTGAAGAAGCCGGAGACCATTAACTACAGAACCCTGAAGCCGGAGAAGGACGGTCTGTTCTGCGAGCGCATTTTCGGACCGGTCAAGGACTGGGAGTGTCACTGCGGAAAGTACAAGAAGATCCGTTACAAGGGCGTTGTCTGCGACCGCTGCGGCGTTGAGGTGACCAAGTCCTCTGTACGTCGTGAAAGAATGGGACACATCGCACTGGCAGCACCGGTTTCTCATATCTGGTACTTCAAGGGCATCCCTTCCCGTATGGGACTGATCTTGGATATCAGCCCGAGAACGCTGGAGAGAGTACTGTACTTTGCATCCTACGTGGTACTGGATGCAGGAGAGACTGGCCTGAGCTACAAGCAGGTTCTTTCCGAGAAGGATTATCGTGACGCGGTGGAGCAGTACGGCTACGGCTCCTTCCGTGCAGGTATGGGTGCAGAGGCTGTTCTGGAGCTTCTGCAGTCCATCGACCTGGAAAAAGAATATAAGGAGCTTCGCTCTGAGCTGGACGATTCGTCGGGACAGAAGAGAACAAGAATTGTAAAGCGTTTGGAGGTGGTAGAGGCCTTCCGCTCCTCCGGCAACAAGCCGGAGTGGATGATCCTCACCAACCTTCCGGTGATCCCACCCGATCTTCGTCCTATGGTACAGCTGGACGGCGGACGTTTCGCAACCTCCGACCTGAATGACCTGTACAGACGAATCATCAACAGAAACAACCGTCTGGCACGTCTTCTGGAGTTGGGTGCTCCGGAGATCATTGTCCGGAACGAGAAGAGAATGCTGCAGGAGGCTGTGGACGCGCTGATCGACAACGGCCGCCGCGGACGTCCTGTAACCGGCCCGGGCAACCGTGCGCTGAAGTCTCTTTCCGACATGCTCAAGGGTAAGCAGGGACGTTTCCGTCAGAACCTGCTCGGAAAGCGAGTTGACTATTCCGGACGTTCCGTTATCGTCGTAGGACCGGAGCTGAAGATCTACCAGTGCGGTGTGCCGAAGGAAATGGCCATCGAGCTCTTCAAGCCCTTCGTAATGAAGGAGCTGGTGGAGTCCGGCAAGGCCCATAACATCAAGAACGCGAAGAAGATGGTAGAGCGTCTGGATCCCCAGGTTTGGGATATCCTGGAAGACGTGATCAAGGAGCACCCGGTTATGCTGAACCGTGCCCCGACCCTGCACAGACTTGGTATCCAGGCCTTCGAGCCGATCCTGGTAGAGGGTAAGGCTATCAAGCTGCATCCGCTGGTATGTGCGGCCTTCAATGCGGACTTCGATGGTGACCAGATGGCTATTCACCTTCCGCTGACACAGGAGGCACAGGCAGAGTGCCGCTTCATGCTGCTCTCTCCCAATAACCTGCTGAAGCCGTCAGACGGTGGTGTGGTTGCCGTTCCTTCACAGGATATGGTACTGGGCGTTTACTATCTGACCCAGGAGAGAGACAACGACAAGGGCGAAGGCATGGCCTTCAAGTCCATCAACGAGGCGATTCTGGCATATGAGAACAAGTATGTAACACTCCATGCGAAGATCAAGTGCCGGGTTGACCGGAATGTGAAGCAGGAGGATGGTACCGAGAAACACTATGAGGGTATCATCGAGACTACCGTGGGACGTCTTCTTTTTAATGAGATCATTCCGCAGGATCTGGGCTTTGTGGATCGTTCGATCCCGGGCAACGAGCTGGTACCGGAGATCAACTTCCTGGTTAAGAAGAAGAACCTGAAGCAGATTCTTGAAAAGGTAATGGATGTCCATGGAGCAACCCAGACAGCCCTGACCCTGGATGATATCAAGGCCATCGGTTATAAGTTCTCCACAAGAGCAGCCATGACCGTATCCATTCACGATATGACAGTGCCGGCAACCAAGCCCGCTCTCCTGGATTCGGCTCAGAAGACAGTGGACAAGATTGCACGGAACTTCCGCCGCGGTCTCATCACCGAGGAGGAGCGTTATAAGGAAGTTATCGAGACCTGGAAGACCACCGATGATCAGCTGACCAAGGACCTTCTGAACGGTCTGGATAAGTACAACAACATCTTCATGATGGCGGATTCCGGAGCACGAGGTTCCGATAAGCAGATCAAGCAGCTGGCCGGCATGCGAGGTCTCATGGCGGATACAACCGGTAGAACCATCGAGCTGCCGATCAAGTCCAACTTCCGTGAGGGTCTGGACGTACTGGAGTACTTCATTTCTGCACATGGTGCCCGTAAGGGACTTTCCGATACCGCACTGCGTACTGCCGATTCCGGTTACCTGACCAGACGTCTGGTAGACGTGGCACAGGATCTCATCATCCGCGATATCGACTGCGCAGAGGGACGCGACAAGATTCCTTCCATGGAGATCACCGAGCTGTCCGACGGACAGGAGAAGATCGAGTCTCTGGAGGAGAGAATCACCGGCCGTTTCCTGGCAGAGGATGTGGTGGATCCGGAGACCGGCGCTGTGGTCATCAAGGCAGACCACATGGTAACGCCGAAGAGAGCACCGAAGATCATGGCAGCCCTGAACAAACAGGGACGGAAGTCCATCCGTATCCGCAGTGTCCTGACCTGCCGCTCCAAGAACGGCATCTGTGCAAAGTGCTACGGCGCAAACCTGGCAACTGGTCAGCCGGTACAGGTCGGCGAGTCTGTCGGCATCATTGCGGCACAGTCTATCGGTGAGCCGGGTACACAGCTGACCATGAGAACCTTCCATACCGGTGGTGTGGCCGGCGGCGACATCACACAGGGTCTTCCGAGAGTCGAGGAGCTTTTTGAGGCACGTAAGCCGAAGGGACTTGCTATCCTCACCGAGATTCCGGGCGTTGTGGAGATCAAGGATACCAAGAAGAAGAGAGAGGTTGTGGTAACCGACAATGAGAGCGGCCAGTCCAAGACCTATCTGATTCCTTACGGCTCCAGACTGAAGGTGCTGGACGGACAGAAGCTGGAGGCCGGCGACGTGCTGACCGAGGGCTCCATCAACCCGCACGATCTTCTGAAGATCAAGGGCGTGCAGGCTGTTCAGGATTACATGATCTCTGAAGTACAGCGTGTATACCGTCTGCAGGGTGTAGAAATCAACGATAAGCATATCGAGATGATCGTACACCAGATGATGAAGAAGGAGAGAGTCAACGAGTCCAACGATTCCGACTTTATCCCGGGTACAACAGTGGATCGCCTTGACTTCGAGGACGAGAATGAGCGCCTTGTTAAGGAAGGAAAGAAGCCGGCAGAGGGCAAGCGCACTATGCTGGGTATTACCAAGGCTTCCCTGGCAACCGATTCCTTCATGTCAGCGGCATCCTTCCAGGAGACCACCAAGGTTCTGACCGAGGCGGCCATCAACGGTAAGGTGGATCACCTTGTGGGACTGAAGGAGAACGTTATCATCGGTAAGCTGATTCCGGCAGGTACCGGCATGAAGCGTTATCGGAACATCAAGCTTTCCACAGATCCGAAGGAGCTGGATGAAAACAAGAACGAGCTCTTCACAAGGGACGAGGCTTTCGATGTAGATGCGGAAGGCGTTGAGCAGACCGCTGAGACAGAGAAGCTGGAGAGAGAACTGAACAACGAGCTTTAAAATGAGCTTTTGAGAGAAATGCAGATTGGCATCCGCGGGCATAACTTGCGGATGCCGATTTTTTTGTATTTCTGTAAAAACAGTGAAATCCGATTGACAGAGAAACGGGTTTGAGATATATTGTGTAGGCGTGCGATTTTTGCATGCCTTTTTCTTCATTCAAGCCTCTAAGCAGGGCGGTCTAATGAAGGAGAAGCACTAAATTTTAATGAAAGGAGACCAAAATGCCCACATTTAACCAGTTAGTCAGAAAGGGCAGACAGACATCCAAGAAGAAGTCTACTGCACCTGCTCTTCAGAGAGGTTTCAATTCCCTGAAGAAGAAAGCAACTGAAAACAGCGCTCCTCAGAAGCGTGGTGTATGTACCGCAGTGAAGACTGCAACTCCGAAGAAGCCGAACTCTGCTCTTCGTAAGATCGCCAGAGTACGTCTTTCCAACGGAATTGAGGTTACATCATACATCCCGGGTGAGGGACACAACCTTCAGGAGCACTCTGTTGTTATGATCCGCGGTGGCCGTGTAAAGGATCTGCCCGGTACAAGATATCATATCATCAGAGGTACACTTGATACAGCCGGTGTTGCAAACAGAATGCAGGCTCGTTCAAAGTACGGCGCAAAGAGACCTAAGGCAAAGAAGTAATTCGAGCCGGTTTCAAAAATCAGTTGCTAAAGTAAAATTTTAGACATGGTTATGACGGATATTTGGTCCACGATTTATATAAAGAGTGCGTCCATAGTCCGCATGAACTCGCAGAGCGCATGAAGATTCATGTAGCTGCGAAGAGTACCTAAGATCTAAATGTAATGTTTAAGGAGGGAAGTAACGTGCCACGTAAAGGACATACTCTGCACAGAGACGTTCTGGCAGACCCGATGTACAATTCCAAGATCGTTACAAAGCTTGTGAATTCCATCATGCTGGATGGCAAGAAGGGTGTTGCTCAGAAGATCGTTTATGGCGCTTTCGAACAGGTTAAGGAAAAGTCTGGCAAGGAAGCACTGGAAGTTTTCGAGGAGGCTATGAACAACCTCATGCCTGTACTCGAGGTTAAGGCTAAGCGTGTCGGCGGTGCTACTTATCAGGTACCGATGGAGGTTAAGCCGGAGAGACGTCAGACACTGGCGCTCAGATGGCTCACAGAGTTCTCCAGAAAGAGATCTGAGAAGACACAGGCCGAGAGACTTGCAAATGAGATTATGGATGCTGCAAACAACACAGGTGCAGCAGTAAAGCGTAAAGAGGAGATGCACAGAATGGCTGAGGCCAATAAGGCATTTGCTCACTACAGATTCTGATAGGAGGAAAGGACAATGGCTGAAAGACAGTATTCTCTTGAGCATACAAGAAATATTGGTATTATGGCGCATATCGATGCAGGAAAGACCACTCTTACCGAGCGTATTCTCTACTACACCGGTGTAAACCACAAAATCGGTGAGACTCACGAAGGATCTGCTACTATGGACTGGATGGCTCAGGAGCAGGAGAGAGGTATCACCATTACATCAGCCGCTACAACATGTCACTGGACTCCAGAGCATGAGCATGTGAAGATCGCCGGCGCTCCTGAGTATCGTGTTAACATCATCGATACTCCGGGTCACGTGGATTTCACAGTAGAGGTTGAGCGTTCCCTGAGAGTGCTGGATGGTGCCGTAGGCGTGTTCGACGCAAAGAGCGGTGTTGAGCCTCAGTCTGAGAACGTATGGCGTCAGGCAGATACTTATCATGTACCGAGAATTGCATTCATCAACAAGATGGACGTAGTCGGTGCTGATTTCTTCCATTCAGTACAGACTATCGTTGACCGTCTGGGCAAGAACTGCGTTATCACACAGTACCCCATCGGAAGAGAGGACACCTATGTAGGTCTGATCGATCTCTTCGAGATGAGAGCATACTACTACAAGGATGACAAGGGCGAGCAGATCGAGATCACCGATGTTCCTGAGGATCTGAAGGACGACGTTGAGTCCTACCACGAGAAGCTGGTAGAGCAGTGCGCCGAGCTCGATGATGATCTGATGGAGAGATACCTTGAGGGTGAGGAGCTCACCGTTGAGGAAATGAAGGGTGCTCTTCGTAAGGGTACCATCGCCGGTGATGCAATTCCGTGTCTCTGCGGTACCGCTTACAGAAACAAGGGCGTTCAGAAGCTTCTGGATGCTGTTATCGATTTCCTGCCGGCTCCGACAGATGTACCGGACGTTGAGGGAACAGACCTGGACGGCAATGCCGAGACCAGACCTTCTTCTGACAATGCACCGTTCGCAGCTCTGGCATTCAAGATCATGACAGACCCGTTCGTAGGAAAGCTTGCATACTTCAGAGTTTACTCCGGTACCTGCAAGACCGGTTCCTATGTTCTGAACTCTTCAAAGGATAAGAAGGAAAGAGTCGGAAGACTCCTTCAGATGCATGCAAACAAGAGAAACGAGCTGGATGAGGTATTCTCCGGTGATATCGCTGCTGCTGTAGGCTTCAAGAATACAACAACAGGTGATACCATCTGTGATGAGCAGCACCCGATCATTCTCGAGTCCATGGAATTCCCTGAGCCGGTTATCTCCGTTGCTATCGAGCCGAAGACAAAGGCTTCTCAGGGTAAGATGACAGATGCTCTGGCAAAGCTTGCCGAGGAGGATCCTACCTTCCGTGTAAGAACCGATGAGGAAACAGGCCAGACCATCATCTCCGGTATGGGTGAGCTTCACCTGGAGATCATCGTTGACCGTCTGCTTCGTGAGTTCAAGGTAGAGGCAAATGTAGGTGCACCTCAGGTTGCTTACAAGGAGACCTATACCAAGGCTGTCGATGTGGAAGGAAAGTATGTACACCAGTCCGGTGGTTCAGGTATGTACGGACACTGTAAGGTTAAGTTCGAGCCGATGGATCCGAACGGCGAAGAGACATTCAAGTTCGAGTCTACCGTTGTCGGCGGTTCTATCCCGAAGGAGTACATCCCGGCTATCGAAAAGGGTATCCGCGAGGCATCCAACAGCGGTGTTCTGGCCGGCTTCCCGGTACTTGGTGTTCATGCCAACGTATACGATGGATCCTACCACGAGGTCGATTCCAACGAGCGTGCATTCGAGTTCGCCGGATCTATGGCTTTCAAGGCTGCTATGCAGAAGGCTGATCCGATCCTGCTTGAGCCGATCATGAAGGTCGAGGTTGTTACTCCGGAGGAGTACATGGGCAACGTTATCGGTGACGTAAACGCTCGCCGCGGACGTATCGAGAGCATGGAGGACATCCCTTCCGGAAAGCAGATCAACGGTTTCGTACCGCTGGCTGAGATGTTCGGCTATGCAACAGATCTCCGTTCAAAGACACAGGGTCGTGCAAACTACTCCATGTTCTTTGATCATTATGAGAAGACACCGAAGAACGTTCAGGACAAGGTTCTCTCAGATCTTAAGAAGTAAAATGGCACATATCTGCGGCGGTTCTGCCGCCGCGGTGTGCATAAAACCCGGTGCATAACCGGGGCAGTTGATGAGCATAAAAGGCTTGTCAAACACATAAACTAATGCTAAAATCATGTGTACTGGGTTCATTTTCTGAAGCCCGGTGGTGTACTGCACGAAGCATGCCGAGGCATGCGTTGGTGCTTGACATGATTTTCGTTGTATTACATTTTTCATCAGGAGGAATTTTAAAATGGCAAAGGCACATTTTGAAAGAACGAAGCCGCATTGTAACATCGGTACTATCGGACACGTTGACCACGGTAAAACAACTCTGACTGCTGCTATCACAAAGGTGCTTTCAGAGCGTGTTGCTGGTAACGTAGCTACAGACTTCGCTAACATCGATAAGGCACCGGAGGAGAGAGAGAGAGGTATCACCATCAATACCGCTCACGTTGAGTATGAGACAGACAAGCGTCACTATGCTCACGTTGACTGCCCGGGCCATGCTGACTATGTAAAGAACATGATCACTGGTGCTGCACAGATGGATGGTGCTATCCTGGTAGTTGCTGCAACTGACGGTGTTATGGCTCAGACAAGAGAGCACATCCTGCTTGCTCGTCAGGTAGGCGTTCCGGCAATCGTTGTATTCCTGAACAAGTGCGATATGGTTGACGATCCTGAGCTTCTTGAGCTCGTTGAGATGGAGGTTAGAGACCTTCTGTCAGAGTATGAGTTCCCCGGCGATGACATCCCCGTTATCCAGGGTTCTGCTCTTCAGGCTCTGAATGATCCGAGCAGCGAGTGGGGCGACAAGATCATGGAGCTCATGAACGCTGTTGATGAGTACATTCCTGAGCCGGCTCGTGAGACAGATAAGCCGTTCCTGATGCCTGTAGAGGATATCTTCACCATCACAGGTCGTGGAACCGTTGCTACTGGTAGAGTAGAGCGTGGTGTTCTGCATGTATCTGACGAAGTTGAGATCGTTGGTATCTCTGAGGAGACACAGAAGTCCGTTATCACTGGTATCGAGATGTTCCGTAAGCAGCTTGACGAGGCTATGGCTGGCGACAACGTTGGTCTTCTGCTTCGTGGTATCAACCGTGACCAGATCGAAAGAGGTCAGGTTCTCTGCAAGCCGGGTTCTGTAAAGTGCCACAAGAAGTTCACTGCTCAGGTTTATATCCTGACAAAGGATGAGGGCGGCCGTCATACTCCGTTCTTCACAAACTATCGTCCGCAGTTCTATTTCAGAACAACTGACGTTACCGGTGTCTGCATGCTTCCGGAAGGCACAGAGATGTGCATGCCTGGCGACAACACAGAGATGGAAGTGGATCTGATCCATCCGATCGCTATGGAGGAAGGCCTTAAGTTCGCTATCCGTGAGGGCGGCAGAACTGTAGGTTCCGGAAGAGTTGTATCTATTATCGAGTAATAGAGAATTCTCTTTAGGCAGTATTTGAATATTGAAATCCCGGCTGTTCTTTGAACGGCCGGGATTTTTGCTTATCTAACGGGCTGTGCGATAGCTTGGCTATCGGGGCGCTCGTTGGATTATTCTGCTTCAAATCTTACAGCTTTCTTAAGACTTTGGGTTGACGCGGCCTGCTTAAATTCGTATGATAGGTGACATGTGGAAATAATGTCATAGAATCAAGGAGATGAAGAACTTATGAAGAGAAAAACGACCTGTTTTGCCGGCTTGCTGCTTTCCCTCATATTTCTGTTCTGCTGCGGATTTGTGAAGGCTGACAGCGGCTATCTGAAATCGGCCACCTATTATTCCGATGACTGGGTATGTAATTTCTGGAACAGTGAGTCTGATAATATGGAGGCAGAACTGGCTCAGATCCGTGCCGACGGCTTCAACAGCATTATCCTGGTGCTCCCCTGGCGCGAATTTCAGCCCGGAGACGGCAGCTATAACAGCTATGCCTTTGAAAAGCTGGATAAGGTCATGAATGCGGCCGCTGCCCAGGGGCTTTCGGTTTCTCTTCGTGTGGGTTATACCTGGGACTATGCGGATGGCACCGCCGCCAGCACGCGCGTGGACCGGCTTCCCTTTGATGAACAGACAAGGAATGACTGGTTCGCCTATCTGAAGAAGGTCTATACTGCGGCTTCTGCCCATGAGAATTTTGCCGGCGGGTTTATGACATGGGAGGATTTCTGGACCTTTATGAGTTCCGGTTCCACAAAGTACGGCAACAATGCGGAGGGCTATCGCTATGCAAAGGTTTCCGGATATACGGACTTTGCGCTGAAGAACTATAGTATAGAAGAATTACAGACGCTGTATCATGATGATAACCTCAGCAAGGGAACCATTTACTTTCCGAACCGTGCTTCACAGGCCAGAAAGGTGGTTTACCAGTGGTATGACAGCTTCCTGATGCAGCTCCTCAGTGAGAGCCAGAAGTATTTTCCGAATCTGTCCTATGAGGCGCGGCTGGATTATGACCGGGTCAACAACATGAACGGTGGTTCAGAGGTGGTTACGCATGAAAGTACCTATGGTGCGGCAAATGCAAGCTACACCTCGGCTATGTACAGCATTCCCATGGGACAGGATACAGAGGGACAGAAAATTGATGCCGGAACAGCGCTGAACAGCATGAGAAGTATTCTTGCCAACATGCAGCAGACGGCGGGAAAGAAGATCTACGTGGAGCAGCTTCTGTTCACCGACAATACGCTGGGCTATGAGAAAAATGCTCAGCTCGCCGAGTCGGAGAAGCCTGTATTCCTGCGAAGTGCGGCGGATATTCTCCGGACCTATACCAACGGCTACGGCATCTGGACTTATCGGGATTACGGCAACAACAAGCTGTTCAATGCCCAGTTTGCCCTCGGGAAAAACGGCTGGAAGTTCGAGGGTAAGGCGGATGTCAAGAAGATTGATGGGACCAATGCGGCGGTTCTGACCCAGGGGGATGCCATTTCCCAGGGCTGTGCGGACAGTGCCGGTACCCAGAACGGAAGCACAACCACGGTTAAGGTTACCCTGGGCGGTCAGGGAAAGGTTAAGGTGACGCTGGACGGCACAAGCCGCGTTTTCAATGTGAAGGAGAAGCACAATGAGAGCTTCACCGTCAGCGGAAATCCCAACAGCATTCGCTTCGAGAGCATCAGCGGCAGAGTCACTGTTGACAATGTTTATGTATACAATTTTGTGACAGAGGGTAAGCTTTATCATGAGGATGGCAGTGCGGACAGCTGCATTGCTGCGCTTCGGGAGCTGAACGCCAAGCTTGGTTAAGTTCATCAGCGGCTGGGAGGGCTGCGGGTGTTATAGGAAAGGAGATTTATATGGAGGAGTATTCATACAGACCGTCACGGATGGTCTGCACCAACAAGATTGATTTTGATCTGGAGGATGGAAAGCTGTACAATGTGCGCTTTACCGGCGGCTGCAATGGTAATCTGCAGGCCATCGGCAAGCTTCTGGAGGGTCAGGACGCTGCCCGGGCCGCAGAGATCCTGCGGGGAAATGACTGCGGCGGCAGAGGCACATCCTGTGCGGATCAGCTGGCCATCGCTGTTGAAGAGGCGCTGAAGGCAAAGCAGCAGTAAAAACAGTAGAACAGAACGAGATGACAGTAGAGTAAGGCGCCGGCAAATGCCGGCGCCTCACTTTTTGCCGATTAAGATGAACTGAGCAGGACGTCTCCCTTAATGGTGAGCACATGTTTGATTTCCCCTGTGTATCGTGATATAATGCCAACGACTATGTGTAGAAGACACAAAGGAGATAAATATGATGAAAAAGCATCTGAATCGAATATTTCTGACCCTGCTGGCCATTATGGCTGTTATGGCCATGCCGGTTCTGGCAGGTACCCGCAGTGAGACCATGACACCGCCTTCTGTTTCCGGCAGTGGACGGGACATTACCGTATCCTGGACCAGCCCATCCTTTGACGGCGTGGACAAGATCGAGGTGCAGCTGGTGAAGCAGAATACGAACGGTAGCGGCTACAGCAATTACGGCAGCAAGAAGACTGTGGACGCGGACGAGAACAGCTGGGATTTCACAGTTTCCGCTAAGGGTTATTACAAGGCAAGGGTTCGGGCCAAGGATGTGAACAACAACTATACATCATGGTCTTCCCTGTCGTTGGATATGGCGACGGTAACCAGTGAGGATGTTTCCGGAAGTACCAGCAGTACGGTGAGCACCAAAAGCGGTCCTGGTAGCGCCAGCACCACTTCTGCCAACAGCAGTACTTATGTGGGATCCGGCCCCGGTGCCTCCGGCTCCTCGAAGCAGGGAAACGGCAGCTCCGGAACCGGCTATGGCACTTCCTCACAGACATTAACCTCCAAAAAGGTTATGGTGAATACCTATACGGCACTGGGCTGGCAGAGTGACGGAAAGGGCCGCTGGTATCTTTACGAGGACGGCAGCTATCCGGTGAGTTCCTGGCGCAAAATCGACGGAAGCTTCTATCATTTCAATGAATACGGCTATATGGACTGGAATCGTTGGATTCGTGAAGGAAACAACAACTGGTATTTTGTTACGGCAGACGGAAAAATGGCTGTGGGCTGGAACAACATCAGTGAGGCCTGGTACTATATGGATCCGGCAAACGGTATCATGTATACACAGGGCGAGCATATCATTGACGGCAAGTATTACTACATGAATGCAGACGGCTCCAGGGTGCATGATGCCTGGGTGAACGGACATTTTTATGACGCGAAAGGCGTAAGACAGAATGGATAAGCGAATCAGGGATCTGGACGATGTGGAGAAGCACCTGCAGAAGCAGACCACAGAGGACATCATAGAGAGAAACAGGAAACGCCGGAGACGGCAGCAGATGGAGCGTCAGCGGCGCCGGAATCTTCGCAGAGATATGGGAATTCTGGCCATTCCGGCAATCATCATTATCCTGATGGTGCTGATTGTGATTCTGGACCATACCACGGGCAGCGTGAGTGTAGAGGATGCCAATGCCGCAGCGCAGCAGGAGAGCACCGCTGCCACGGAGACAGCGGAAAATACGGCGGAAACCGAATCTGCTGAAGAAGAGGACGATACGGTGAAGGAGTACAATGACGATGTACTGGAGGACTTCTTCAACCGTTATTTCACCGCCAAGCTCAACGCGGATGTGGATACCATCTACCAGATGAGCGGTGTCACCAACCAGACCGAGGAGCAGGCTTCTCAGCTTCGCAGTCAGCTGAAGACCCAGGCCGGCTATATTGAAAAGTATCAGGATATCAAGCTTTATGCGGTGAAGGGACTGGAGGACAACTCCAAACTGGTATTTGTGACTTACAATGTGAAGTTCCGGCGGGCAGATACGCTGGCACCGGCCATCATGTATTGTTATATCCGGGTGAATGAGCAGAATGAGTTTGAGCTGGTGGAGAATATGTCACCGGAACAGACGAAGTTTGTGAATGAGTATACGCAGAATCATGACGAGGTGAAGGAGCTGATCAACTCCCAGGATTCGAAGCTTCTGGAAGCGCTCTCCTCGGATGCCCGTCTGGCTGTGATCTATGATGCTTTCCAGACCGGCCGTATTTACAAGGAGGATCAGTCTGCCATTGATTCTGAGGTATCTCTGATTTCTGTGGCCACAGAGGCAGAGACCACCACGGCAGCTGAGACGGAGGACAGCGGCAGCGCGGAGAAGACGAAGAGCACCACAGCGGCGGAGAAGGAAAACGAGAGCCGCAAGTCCAAGTCAGATTCCGAGAAGGAAAGCAGCAAGGAGACCGCAAAGGAGACGAAGGAGAGCAGCAAGGAAACGACGGCCCAGCAGAGCGGCTCTGTTATCGAGGCAGGCGGCGATCCGGGACAGCAGAGCACAAGTGCGGATTCCCCGGGCAGCAGCAACAGCAGCACGGCTGCTGAGACGGACAGCGGCGCACCGGCCCAGGGTGGTGATGTAATCGAAGGCCAGGATCTGCAATAGTGATTGTTTAGCACTGTGGCGATGCGGTGCTAAACAGTTACCTGCAATGCTAAAAACATAGGAGAACAATATGAGAATCAACAAGCGGCTGTCAGAGCTGGGAATCTGTTCCCGCCGGGAAGCAGACAAGCTGATTGCAGAGGGCCGGATTACGGTGAATCATGCACCCATTCAGATGGGACAGCAGGTGACGGAGGCAGACTCCATCGAAATTGACGGAGAGAGTGTGAATGCCTCCCAGGAGAAGCCGGCGCCGGTGCTTCTGGCGTACTACAAGCCCAGAGGCATTGTCTGCACGAGCTCGGACAAGGACAAGGCACCGAACATTGTGGATGCCATTCATTATCCGGTCAGAATCTATCCCATCGGACGTCTGGACAAGGAGTCGGAGGGACTGATCCTCATGACCAACCAGGGTGAGCTGGTGAACCGGATCAACCGGGCGCGGTATCAGCATGAGAAGGAATATGTGGTGACGGTGGACAAGCCGCTGAACAAAATGGTGCTGGACCAGCTGGCGGACGGCGTTTATCTGAAGGAGCTGGAGGTGAAGACCCGGCCCTGTGAGGTCTGGCAGAACCGCGCTCTGCCGCCGAAGCAGAGAGCGCATCAGTTCCATATCGTGCTGACCCAGGGCATGAACCGACAGATCCGCCGGATGTGCGCGGAGCTTGGTTATACCGTGAAGAAGCTGAAGCGGATTCGCATTATGAATGTGCGTATTGAGGGCCTTCGTCCGGGAGAGTACCGGGAGATTTCTGCCGATGAACTGGGACTGCCCGCGGAAGAAAGCGGTGCCCCGGCAGCAGAGCCGAAGACATTGGACTAAGGAAGACCGCCGGCAGCGGCTTGGCAGGAAAGGAAGCAGCGTGGAGGATTTCAGGGAAGAATACGGAAAGCTGAAGCAGACGATCGACTATCATATGAACCGCTACTATAATGAGGACAGTCCGGAGATCAGCGATTATGAATATGATCAGCTGATGCTTCGGCTGAAGGCTATGGAGCGGGAGCATCCGGAGCTGGTGACCGAGGATTCACCGACGCAGAAGATCGGCGGGACGGTGAAGCGGGAGGCCGGCGTGAAGGTCACCCACAATGTGCCGATGCTTTCTATCGAAGATGTGTTTACCAAGGAAGAGGTGGCGGAATGGATGGACAGAGTGCATGCTCTGCATCCCTCGGCTGCCTTTTCTGTGGAGGAGAAGATTGACGGACTCAGCATGTCCTTACGGTATCAGCCGAAGGGAGAGGGACTGTCCCTTTCGTTGGCGGAGACCCGGGGAGACGGGCATATCGGTGAGGATGTGACGAAGAATGCGGAGGTAATCTCTGCAGTGCCGAAGACGCTGGCGCTGGCATGCAGCTACCTTGAGCTGCGGGGCGAGGTCTATATGAAGCACGAGGCCTTCGAGGCCTTCAATGAGAAAATGGAGGCACTGGGAAAGCGTCCGGCGGCGAATCCCCGAAATCTGGCAGCAGGTACGCTGCGGCAGCTGGATCCCACGGTGACAAAGACCCGGGGCTTAGATTTCTTTGTATTCAATGTACAGGACGGTCCTGCGGAGCTGCTGGAGAGTCATACGGCAGCCCTGGACCGGCTGGCAGAGCTGGGGGTGCCGGTGGTTTATCATCAGCGCTGCACCACAAAGGAGGAGGTTCTGGCGGCGATCGACGCCATCGGCGAACGGCGGGGAAGCCTTCCTTATGACATTGACGGCGCAGTGGTCAAAATCGACCACACTGCCTGGCGGGAGGAGTTCAGCGGCAGCAGCAAGTACCAGAGCGGCCACATTGCCTACAAGTATCCCCCGGAGGAACGGGTCGTGACCATGGATGAGATATCCGTGGATGTGGGCAGAACCGGAAAGTTGACCTTTACGGGAATCTTTCATGACAGTGAGACCGGAAAGCCGGCCCGGCTCTGCGGCACCAGTGTGTCCCGGGCCACGCTGCACAACCAGGACTATATCACGGAGATGCAGATCGGCATCGGCGGACAGTACCGGCTGTTCAAGAGCGGAGAGATCATTCCGAAGCTGAACGGCTGCGTACATGCCCCGGCGGAGGTATACCGGGCACCGCAAAATTGTCCCGTCTGCGGGGAAACGCTGATTCGTGAGGAGGATACGGCGGATATCCGCTGCGTGAATCCGCGGTGCCCGGCCCAGGTTACCCGCACGATTGCGTACTTCACTTCCCGGGATGCCATGAACATCATGGGACTGGGCGAAACGCTGGTGGATGCTCTGGTGCAGGCGGGATATCTGCATAGCTATGCGGATATCTATAGCCTGAAGGAATATCGGGATGAGCTGATTGAGAAGGGCATTATCGGAAAAGAAAAGAATACAGATAAGCTGCTGGGCGAGATCGAAAAGTCGAAGACGAATCCGCCGGAGCGACTGCTGACGGGACTTGCCATTCGGAACGTGGGCAGATCTACGTCCCGGACGCTGCTGCAGCATTATCATTCGATCGAGGAGCTGGCCGCAGCGAATCGGGAGGCACTGAGCGCCATTCCGGATATCGGAGAGACCACGGCGGACTGTATTCTGGGCTTTTTCGGGAATCCGGAAAATAAGGCGCTGCTGGAGCGCATGGCGGCAGCCGGTGTGAACATGACGGTGAGCCCGGAGAAGCAGGGCAGCACGAAGCTTTCCGGACTGCGGATTGTGGTCACCGGTACGCTGCCGACCCTGGGACGAAAGGAAATCGAGACGCTGATCACGGACAACGGCGGCACCGCAACGGGCAGCGTCAGCAAGAAGACCAGCTTTGTTGTGGCCGGCGAGGCGGCGGGCTCGAAGCTCACCAAGGCCCAGAGCCTGGGGGTACGGATATTGACGGAGGCGGAATTTCTGGCATTGCTGCACGACGACAGCGGAGAGGAAGAGATTTAGATGGAAACAAAGGACTTTTGGTTTGATCTGCCGCAGGAGCTCATCGCCCAGGACCCTCTGGAGGACCGGGCCAGCTCGCGGCTTCTGATGATGGACAAAAATACCGGAGAGATCCGGCATCGGCATTTTTATGACATAGTGGATTATCTGCATCCGGGGGATTGTCTGGTGATCAATGACACCAAGGTGATCCCGGCGCGGCTTCACGGTGTCAAGGAGGAGACCGGTGCGCATGTGGAGGTGCTTCTCCTCAAGCGGAAAACGAAGGACGAGTGGGAATGCCTTGTAAAGCCGGGCAAAAAAATGCGGAACGGTGCCCGGGTGGATTTCGGCGAGGGTATCCTGAAGGGAGAAATCATCGAGACGGTGGATGACGGCAACCGGATCATCCGTTTCAGCTATGAAGGCATCTTTGAGGAGGTGCTGGACCGTCTTGGGGAAATGCCTTTGCCGCCCTATATCACGCATCAGCTGCAGGACAGAAGCCGCTACAATACAGTTTATGCAGAGCATGACGGCTCTGCTGCTGCACCTACCGCAGGTCTTCATTGGACGAAGGAGCTGCTGCAGAAGGCAGAGGACAAGGGCGTGGAGATTGCGCATGTGACGCTGCATGTGGGTCTCGGCACCTTCCGACCCGTGAAGGCGGAGAAGCTGGAGGAGCATCATATGCACTCCGAGTTCTACATGATCGATGAAGCAGAGGCTGAGAAGATCAACCGCTGCAAACGAAACGGCGGCCGCATTATCTGTACCGGCACCACCTCCTGCCGCACCATCGAGTCGGCGGCACGGGAGGACGGCACCATTCCGGCACAGTCCGGCTGGACCGACATTTTCATCTTCCCGGGCTACCGCTTCAAGGCCATGGATGCGCTGATCACCAATTTCCACCTGCCGGAGTCCACTCTGGTGATGCTGGTGTCCGCCTTTGCCGGACGGGAGCATATTCTCCATGCCTATGCGGAGGCGGTGAAGGAAAGATACCGTTTCTTCAGCTTCGGGGATGCGTGCTTCTTCGCGGATTTCTCAAAGGACCGGAGTTAAGGGAGGCCTATGGAAAATTACGACATTTACTTCCCGCATCTGGGAATCGGCATTGAGCATCTGAAGAATTCTGTCAGCGTCTTCGGCTTCCGCATCGCCTATTACGGCATCATCATCGGCATCGGTATGCTTTTGGGCACGCTGGTGGCAAGCTTCGACTATCAGCGGCGCGGTCGGAAGGCGGACGACATCCAGGATTATGCGATCTACGGCATTATCCTGTCCATCATCGGCGCCCGGATCTACTATGTGGCCTTCGAATGGAGCTATTACTCGCAGCATCTCTCAGAGATCATCAACATCCGGCAGGGCGGTCTCGCCATCTACGGCGGCGTCATCACGGCCTTCGTCAGCTGCCTCGTCTTCACACGTCTTCGGAAAATCAGCTTTCCGGACATGGCGGACAGCGGCGTGCTGGGGCTGATTCTCGGCCAGGCGATTGGCCGCTGGGGGAATTTCTTCAATGCGGAGGCTTTCGGCGGCTTCACGAATTCCCTGTTCTGCATGCGTATCCGGGAATCGATCGTGAACCCGAACATGCTGAATGCGGACGTGATTTCCAACGCGATCAATGTGGGCGGCGCGGATTATATTCAGGTTCACCCCACCTTCCTCTACGAGAGCTGCTGGAACCTCTGCGTTTTCGGCTTTCTCTGCTTCATGTCCCGACGGAAGCGCTTCGACGGGCAGGTGGCGCTCTGTTATCTCGGCCTTTACGGTCTGGGCCGCTTCTTTATTGAGGGGCTTCGGACGGATTCCCTGCTGCTCTGGGGCACCAACATTGCCGTATCGCAGGCCCTGTCCTTCTGTCTTGTGCTGCTTGCTGTTTTGGGTAATGTCTTCGGCCTCTGCTGCCGGAAAAAGGCAATGGAAAAGGAGGGCGCGGCAGAATGAAAAAGGATGTCGGCATCCTCTATGGTGTGGGAGTCGGTCCGGGAGATCCGGAGCTTCTGACACTGAAGGCGGTGCGTACACTGCGGGAATGCGATCGTCTGATCCTTCCGGCGGAGACCCGGGAAAAATGCCGGGCGTATCAGATTGCGGTGCAGGCGGTGCCGGAGCTTTGGGAGAAGCCTTGGAGCGGCTTTCATTTTCCGATGACAAAGGATAAGGGGGAAATGCACCGGCAGCTGGACAGTATTTACGTGGAATTGCGGGAAATGCTGGAGGGCCGGCAAAGGCTCGGCTTCCTGACCATCGGGGATCCGCTGGTGTATTCCACCTATTGCTATATGCAGGACAGAGCCCAGGCAGAGGGCTTCCCGGTTTCTGTGGTGAACGGGATTCCTTCCTTTACCGCCTGTGCCGGCCGTTTTCCGATGGCGCTGGCTGAGGCCCAGGAGGAAATCCACATTTTCCCCGGTCCATCCCGGGTGGAGGAGGCACTCAAGCTGCCCGGCACACGGGTCTTTATGAAGAGCGGCAAGGCTCTCGGTGAGCTGCTGCAGGTGCTGAAAAAGACGGACAGACAGGTATTTGCCGTGTCCGACTGCGGTCTGCCCACGGAACAGATCTTTTACAGTGCAGCGGAAATCCCGGAGGATATTTATATGCTGACGGTGATTGTTAAGTAAATCTAACGGGTTCAGCGTGGGTACCCGTTAGATTCATAAAAACAGGAGAGGCGCATCGCGTCTCTCCTGTTTTGCGTTTTCGATATCAAACCGTTATAGTTGGCTTTATTTGAAACGGATCTGTCCGTCGTCGGTCATAGACTCCACAATGGCCAGGCTGTCCACATCGTAGCCGCGGCTCCGGAGATAGTCACCGCCGTCCTGAAATCCCTTCTCAATGGCGATGCCGATACCGGCTACGCTGGCACCGGCCTGCTCACAGATGTCGATGAGACCCTGCATGGCCTTGCCGTTGGCCAGGAAGTCATCCACCAGAAGTACCCGGTCGCTGCTGTTCAGGTACTTCTTGGAAAGAATGACAGTGGCATCAGTGTTGTGAGTATAGGAGTGCACCATGGAAGTGTAGAGATCTCCGTCCAGATTTTTGCTCATGGACTTTTTGGCGAAAACCACCGGTACCTGGAAGTAGCGGGCTGTCATGCAGGCAATGGCGATGCCGGAGGCCTCAATGGTGAGGATCCGGGTGATGCCGGCGTCCTTGTAGCGCTCGTAAAAGCTTTTGCCGATCTCATCCAGCAGACCGACGTCCAGCTGATGATTCAGAAAGCTGTCTACCTTCAGGATGTTTCCGGGACGAATCTGGCCGTCCTCAACAATACGTTCTTCAAGAAAATTCATGATTCACCTCATACTCATAGACTCGCGATTACAGGGAGGGCAGCAGCCCTCCGAAGGCTTTCTATATCCTATTACAAAATCTCTCCTTTGAAAAGGTGCTAAAACAGAAAGAATCTGCTATAATCACGGGATGTAAGTTATCAAAATATATTAAGGAGAATTCAGGATATGAAATTAGGTATCGTCGGACTTCCCAATGTGGGAAAGTCAACATTGTTCAATGCCATCACCAAGGCAGGGGCGGAGTCTGCCAATTATCCCTTCTGTACCATTGATCCCAATGTGGGCGTGGTGGCGGTGCCGGACGAGCGCCTGAACCTGCTGGCTGAGCTGTATCATTCAGCAAAGCTGACACCGGCGGTGATCGAGTTTGTGGATATTGCCGGACTGGTGAAGGGTGCGTCCAAGGGCGAGGGCCTGGGCAATCAGTTCCTGGCCAATATCAGGGAAACCGATGCCATTGTCCATGTGGTGCGCTGCTTCGACGATCCCAATGTCATCCATGTGGACGGCTCTGTGGATCCGCTCCGGGACATTGAGACCATCAATCTGGAGCTGATCTTCTCGGATCTCGAGATGCTGGAGCGCCGTATGGCCAAGACCAAGAAGCTGGCCAACAACGACAAGGACGCCAAGGCAGAGATGGCGCAGCTGGAGGCACTTCATGACCATCTGGAAAGCAATCGGCTGGCCATTACCTATGATGCGGGAGATGATGACAAGAATGCCTTCCTGGACAGCTTGGATCTGCTGACCCGGAAGCCGGTAATCTATGCCTGCAACGTGGCGGAAGACAGCGTAGCGGACGACGGCGCTTCAAATCCTTATGTGGCCAAGGTACGGGAATATGCAGAAGCCTCCGGCTCCGGCGTATTCGTCATCAGCGCGCAGATCGAGCAGGAGCTTTCCGAGCTGGAGGACGAGGAGAAGGCAGAGTATCTGGAGTCCATGGGCATGACAGAGTCCGGCCTTGACAAGATCGTACGGGCTTCCTATGATCTTCTGGGCCTTATGTCCTTCCTCACCGCCGGTGAGCAGGAAACCAGAGCCTGGACCATCCGGAAGGGCACCAAGGCGCCTCAGGCTGCCGGCAAGATCCATTCGGATTTCGAACGGGGCTTCATTAAGGCCGAGGTGGTGAATTACCGGGATCTTCTGGACTGCGGCAGCCTGGCAGCCGCCAGAGAGAAGGGACTTGTCCGCATGGAGGGCAAGGAATATGTGATGCAGGACGGCGATGTGGTTCTGTTCCGCTTTAATGTCTGAATATCATATGCGGGCCTGGCTCAGCGGGACGCTCGTTCCGCATACAGTCGGTTAAATGTTTCGGCAGCAAATGTAAAGGATGTATCTATGCAGAGCTTTTGCAGAGATACATCTTTTTAAATTGCGAAGCACAATAGTGATGCGGTCTTAAGCAATTACTATTTTATGAAATCTCCCATTTCGCCTTGACGATTTCTCCTGTGAAAGGCATAATGATAGCACGAGTGGGAAAAAGTGGTAGAAAGTGGTAGCGAAGAGATGTTTACGGGTGAATATCATCACAACTTGGATACAAAGGGGCGAATGATTATTCCGGTAAAGTTTCGCGACGAGCTGAACGGTGAGTTTGTGATTACCAGCTCTCTGGACGGCTGTCTCTCCATGTATGCCCCTGCGGAATGGCAGATTCTGGAAAATAAGCTGAATGCCCTGCCCATGACGAACCAGAAGGCCAGAAAGCTGAAGCGCTTTCTTTTAGGAAGTGCCGTGAGCTGTGAGCTGGATAAGCAGGGGAGAATTCTCATTCCCCAGGTGCTGCGGGACAAGATTCAGCTGAAAAAGGATGTCACTCTGGTGGGCGTCGGTGATCATATCGAGATTTGGGCAAGTGAGAAGTGGGAAGAGGAAAACGATTTCTCAGATTCTCTGGAGCTTGCCGAGGATATGGAGGGATTGGGAATTTGACCTTTCAACATTACAGTGTGCTGCTGCAGGAAACCATAGACGGACTTAAGATCCGGCCGGACGGCATTTACGTGGACGGCACCCTGGGCGGCGGCGGACATGCCTTGGAGGCAGTGAAGCGGCTGACCGCAGGAGGACGGCTCATCGGCATCGATCAGGATGCGGACGCCATTCAGGCGGCCACGGCGCGGCTTCAGGATTACAGCGACAGAGTCACCATCGTTCGGAACAACTACGAGAACTTCCACCGGATTCTGCAGGATTTATCCATAGAAGCGGTGGACGGCATCTATCTTGACCTCGGCGTATCCAGCTATCAGCTGGATGAAGGCGACCGGGGCTTTTCCTATCGCGTGGATGCACCGCTGGATATGCGGATGGATCAAAGAAATCCCGTGACGGCAGCAGACATTGTCAATGATTACAGCGAAGCCGAGCTTTTTCACATGATTCGAAATTACGGTGAGGATCGCTTTGCGCAGAATATTGCAAAGCATATCGTGGCATACCGGCAGAATAAGCGGATCGAGAGCACATTGGAGCTCGCCGACATTATCTCGGGTGCGATTCCGGCGAGAATCCGGGCTACCTCCGGCCATCCCGCAAAGCGCACCTTCCAGGCCATCCGCATCGAGCTGAATCGGGAGCTGGATGTACTGGAAAATACATTGGATCAGATGATCGACGACCTTCGGGAGGGCGGACGCCTCTGCGTCATTACCTTCCATTCCTTGGAGGACCGCATCGTCAAAAACAAGTTTAAAACGGCGGAGAAGCCCTGTATCTGTCCGCCGGAGTTTCCGGTCTGCACCTGCGGACGGAAATCCAAGGGCCGCGTCATTACCAGAAAGCCGATTCTGCCTTCTGCGGAGGAGCTTTCTGAAAACCGAAGATCCCAGAGCGCAAAGCTTCGGATTTTCGAAAAGCATATGGAATAGGGGAAATGAGTATTATGGCCAGGCACGCAGCAATGAAAAGCCGTACATATGTAGATGGGAATACCGTTCGCAAGACGGCTCCCGCAAGAGCTCTGCCGAAGCGGGTATCCCGCAGCAGAGAGGCTCGGCTTGCGGCCTATTACCGGCAGCAGCAGGAGCGGGAAGAGCTCTATGAGGCACAGCAGAAGCGGCTTCGCCGGAAGAGCATGGGCATCAATATCAGGTTATTGTTTGCCCTGCTGCTGGCATCAGGTGTGACACTGTGGCTTTGCTTTACCTACATTCAGCTGCAGACAGAAATCAATACCCATATTTCCTCCATTGAGAAGAAGAGCTCGGAGCTGGAGAAGCTGAAGTCGGAAAATGATGCCCTTCAGAGCTCAATCGACACCGCTGTCGACCTGGATGAAGTCTACCGCGTGGCAACGCAGGAGCTGGGTATGGTGTATGCAGATCAGGACCAGGTAATTACCTACAGCAAGACGGAAAGCGGGTATGTGAGACAGTATGAGGACATTCCGAAAAACTGATAACCATCGGGAGAAGCGGCGGGCAAAGATCCTGCCGCTTTATATGCAGAAGAAGCTGGCTGTCACACTCAGTGTGATAATGCTGGCTTTCGTTGCGCTTATAGCTGTGATTTATCAGCTGGTGCAAAACAACAATGATGACTATAACAAAATTGTTCTTTCGCAGCGGCAGGCTGCTTACGATTCCAGAACGCTGCCGGCGAAGCGCGGAGACATTATGGACCGGAATGGTACGATTCTGGCCACCAGCACCAAGGTATACAATCTGATTCTGGATCCGAAGGTGATCTATTCCCGGGATGACGGACGCTATGTGGAGGCCACCATCCAGGGACTGGCTGACTACTTCGGCTATGATGCCGATGAGCTGCGGCAGCTGCTGGAGGAGAAGAAGGACAAGTCCTACATCAAGTATCAGAAGCAGCTGAGCTATGATGACAAGTCAGGCTTCACCAAGTACCAGGAGGAGAAGAATAAGGCCTATGCGAAAAGCGGTGACGACAGCCGCATCAAGGGCGTCTGGTTTGAGGAGGAGTACAAGCGAACCTATCCCTACAATTCCCTGGCCTGTAATGTCATCGGCTTTGCCAGCGGCGACGGCAGCAGCGGTACCGGTGGTGTGGAGCAGTATTATAATGACACGCTGACCGGAACGGACGGCCGTGAGTACGGTTACCTGGATGAGGATACCAAGCTCCAGTCGGTGCTGAAGGAGGCGACAGACGGCAACAGCCTGAAGACCACAATCAACACCAACATTCAGATGTCGGTGGAAAAATATCTGAATGAGTGGCAGACCCAGGATGTGGGCTCCAAGGTGGCGGCAGCTATTGTGATGGACCCGAAGACCGGCGAGGTGCTGGCCATGGGCAGCACCAACCAGTTTGATCTCAACAATCCCCGGGAGCTGGACAGCAGCGTATACACGGATGAATACCTGATGGAGCTGGGCCGCAAGGAGGCTGTCGGCGTATACAAGCGGGAAAATCCGGATGCGGAGGAAATCACCGAGGCGGATGTTTCCAAGTACTATACGAACGAGGAAATCAAATCCTACGGACAGCAGGTGGCCTGGAATCAGGTTTGGAGAAATGTAGTCATCTCCGACACCTATGAGCCGGGTTCCACATTCAAGCCCTTTACGGTGGCGGCTGCACTGGAAACCGGTGCCATCACGAAGGACACAGTGTTTGTCTGCGAGGGTTATGTAGAGTTAAATGACGGTATTCATACCTGGAAGATCAAGTGTCATAACTGGGATGGCGACGGTCCTCTGAATGCGACAGAGGCGCTGATGCGCTCCTGCAACGTATACCTCATGAACACGGCTTTTGCCCTCGGCAAGGAAAATTTCGTGAAGTACCAGCAGCTGTTCGGCTTCGGACAGAAGACCGGCATCGATCTTCCCGGTGAGGCAGACACCTCCGGACTGATTTATACGGCGGATACACTGGGCAAGACTACATTGGCCACCAACTCCTTCGGTCAGAACTTCAACGTCTCCATGATTCAGATGGCCAGTGCCTACTGCAGCATTCTGAACGGCGGCTCCTATTATCGGCCCCACGTGGTGAAGGAGATTCTGAACAGCAAGGGTACCGTCATCAAGGAGGTACAGCCGGAGCTGCTCCGCACCACGGTATCCCAGAGCACGGCGGATTTCCTGAAGGAGGCTCTGTTCCAGACCGTAGAGGGCGGAACGGGAAAGCTGGCAAAGATCCAGGGCTATCATGTGGGCGGCAAAACGGGAACCGCAGAGAAGCTGCCCCGTTCGGCAAAGAATTATCTGGTGTCCTTCTGCGGCTTTGCACCCGTTGAGGATCCTCAGGTGCTGGTTTATGTGATTGTGGATCAGCCCAATCTGGTCGGTGAGGCGCAGGCAACGGCATCCTTTGCCATTAAGATCGAGCAGAAGATCATGAATGACGCGCTGCAGTTCCTGAATATCCCGGCTCAGGGAGAAACGGATCCGGAGAATTCCGTTAACAAGGACTTTGCCTCCAGTGCGGAGGGCATCGGCACAGAGACACTGGGCGGTCAGGCATCCGATACGGAAAGCACGGCGGAGACCGATGAAAACGGAGAAACCGTAAGCGGTGAGACGGAGACCCGAGAGACTGAACCCATCAGTGTAGAGAGCGTAGCCTCCGGCGGTGACGATATACCGGAGCTGGCTCCCGATGCAGAGTCCTCCGCGGAGGAAAGCGAAAGTACGGTTGAGACAACGACAGAAGAGAGTACAGGTGAGTAAACATGAACGTATCCTATTTTGATTTTATCGGCGCATCACTGCTCAGTTTCGTGCTGGCGGTGCTGCTGCTGCCGAAGGCCATTCCCCTTCTGCACCGGCTGAAGTTCGGCCAGGAGGTGCGGGAGGACGGCCCACAGGCACATCTCAAGAAGCAGGGAACCCCCACCATGGGCGGCATTGTCTTTATCCTGACGATTCTTGTGGTGGGATTGCTGTTTTCGCTGAAGTATCCCCGGATTCTGCCGGTGCTGTTCCTGACGGTCGGCTTCGGCGTGGTGGGCTTTGTGGACGATTATCTGAAGGTGGTGAAGCACCAGTCTGAGGGCTTCAAGCCGAAGCAGAAGTTTGTGTGCCAGCTGGTATTGACGCTGCTGTTTGCCTTTTACCTGTATCTGTCCCCGGACTACAGCTGTGAGATGCAGATTCCCTTTACGGAGATTCATCTGCAGCTGGGAATCCTGTATATTCCGGCGGTGCTCTTCATCGTGACGGCCACCGACAACGGCTGCAATTTTACGGACGGACTGGACGGGCTCTGCTCCTCCGTGACAGCGGTGATTGCTGTCTTCCTGGGTCTGGTGTCCCTGTATTTTGAGGGCGGCGCCTTGGCGCCGGTCTGCGGCGCGGTGCTGGGCAGTCTCCTGGGCTTCCTCTGCTTCAACAGCTATCCCGCGAAGCTTTTTATGGGAGATACCGGCAGCCTGGCGCTGGGCGGTTTTGTGTCGGCGGCGGCGCTGGAAATGAACATTCCCCTGTTTATCCCGATTTTTGCCATCATTTATCTGATCGAGGTATTGTCGGTGATTATTCAGGTGACCTATTTCAAGAAAACCCACGGCAAGCGGATTTTCCGCATGGCGCCCATTCATCATCACTTTGAGCTGGGCGGCTGGTCGGAGACCAGAATTGTGACGGTATTTACGGCGGTGACATTGCTTCTGTGCATGCTGGCTTTTGCCGGCATTCGCTGAGCGCACAGAGAAGGAAGGAAAGAAAAATGGCTGAGAAAAAGGTGCTGGTGCTGGGAACCGGAAAGAGCGGCATTGCTGCGGCGAAGCTGGTTCTGGCAAAGGGAGAGCAGGTGCTGCTTTTTGATTCTAATTTGGAGCTGGATGAGGCGAAGGTTCTCGGAAATTTTGCGGAGGGAGCCGACATTAGCCTCCTGAAGGGAGAGCTTCCGGCCGAGGTTCTGGAAACCGTGGACTGCTGTGTGGTAAGTCCGGGCATCCCGCTGGACAAGCCCTTTGTGGAGGCAGTGCGGGCTGCCGGCATTCCCATCTGGGGAGAGCTGGAGCTTGCCTACCGGAATGCGAAGGGAGCGCTCTGCGCAGTGACCGGCACCAACGGAAAGACCACCACGGTGTCCCTTATCGGCGCCATTTTGCGGGTCCATTTCCGGGATGTACATGTTCTCGGCAACATCGGTGAGCCCTATACCGCCGAGGCTCTGGATATGCAGGCGGATTCCGTGACGGTGCTGGAGGTCAGCTCCTTCCAGTTGGAGACCGCAGAGACCTTCCATCCCCAGGTAACCGCCGTCACCAACATTACCCCGGATCATCTGGACCGCCATAAGACCATGGAGAACTACATCGCCGTGAAGGAGTCCATCACGAAGAACCAGACGGCAGATGAGTATGTGGTGCTCAATTACGAGGATCCGGAGCTTCGGAAGTTCGGAGAGGGTAATGCTGTCGTGCCGAAGGTGCTGTGGTTCTCCAGTCTGCGGGAGCTGCCCGAGGGACTGTATGTGAAGGACGAGGAGATCCATTATCGTCATGACGGCGCGGATCAGACCCTCTTCAATGTGCATGACATGGCGCTGCTTGGCAAGCACAATTATGAAAATGTGATGTGCGCCATTGGTGTGACACTGCACATGGGTGTGCCGATGGAAACCATCGTGAAGGTCTGCAAGTCCTTCCAGCCCGTGGAGCACCGCATTGAGTTCGTGCGGGAATATCAGGGCGTGCGCTATTACAACGATTCCAAGGGCACCAATGTGGATGCTGCGGTACAGGCCCTGCGGGCAATGCCGGGGCCGGTTCTGCTCATCGGCGGCGGCTACGACAAGCACGTTTCCTTTGATGATTGGGTGAAGGAATTTGACGGCAGAGTGAAGAAGCTGGTGCTGCTGGGACAGACGCGGGAGCAGATCGCAGAGACGGCGAAGGCGCATGGCTTTACGGATATCAGCTTTGCGGAGGACATGAAGGATGCCGTGGAGCAGTGTGCTTCGGCAGCAGAGGCGGGTGATTATGTACTGCTGAGCCCGGCCTGCGCCAGCTGGGGCATGTTCCCGAACTATGAGGTGCGGGGCAGAATCTTTAAGGACTGCGTGAGAGCGCTCGGAGAGTGACGGTTGGAAATGGCTGCAGGACAAAGGAGCAATAGATTTGGAAGCAAAGAAAAAACGAAAGCGGTTTTATGACTACAGCCTCCTGTTTGCGGTGCTGTTTATCACGGGCTTCGGCATGCTGATGATGTATTCGGCCTCCAGCTATTCTGCCCAGACCCAGCTGAACAATGCCCAGTACTATCTGCACCGGCAGATGGCTTTTGCCGGGGGCGGTATCTTACTTATGCTGGGGATTTCCAAATTGGATTATCACGTGCTGTGGAAGCTCAGTCCGCTTATCTACGTTCTGTGCTGGGTTGCGGTGCTTGCCACCAGCTTTATCGGCCTCAGCTCCCATGGCTCCCGGCGTTGGATCAGCATTTTCGGCATGCGTGTGCAGCCCTCGGAGTTCATGAAGGCCGGTGTCATCATTTTCCTGGCGGTACAGATTACGATGCGCGGGAGAAAGCTGGACAAACTCAAGCCCTGGTTGCTTGCCTTTCTTATCGGTCTGATCCCAGCCGGCGTCACCGCATTTTCCAATTTGTCTACAGCAATCATTATTACCTGTATTGCTGGAGTCATGCTTTTCGTTGCAAACAGCAAGTACTGGCCGTTTATGATTCTGGCGGTTGTCGGTGTGGCGGGTTACATCGGCGCCTACCCGTTTGCAAAGCTGCTGTCGGCTTTGCATATTCTGCAGGAATACCAGCTGACCCGAATCTTCGCCTGGCGGGATCCGGCCAACTACATCGACGATACCTACCAGACCATTCAGGGACTCTATGCCATCGGTTCCGGCGGCATCTTCGGCAAGGGACTGGGAGAGTCCATTCAGAAGTTCCTGATCCCGGAGGCCCAGAATGATATGATTTTCACTATCATCTGTGAGGAGCTGGGACTCTTCGGGGCGGTTTCCCTGATTCTTATTTACGGCTTTATCATTTACCGGCTCTATGACATTGCCAAAAATGCCAAGGACCTCTTCGGCTCCATGCTGGTCATCGGCGTCATGGTGCACATTTCTCTGCAGGCCATACTGAACATTGCGGTGGCCACCAATTCCATTCCGAATACCGGCATTACCCTGCCCTTCGTGAGCTATGGAGGTACTTCACTGGTGCTTCTGCTTATGGAGTGCGGCATGTGTCTGTCGGTGTCCGGTCAAATCGAAGTGGAGTAGTATAGTCATTCAGCGCATTCGGAAAAGGAGGCAGCGTGTATTTCGACGAAGAAAGAGAAAAGCTGAAGAAGCTGCTTCTCATGGGCATCCTGGTGATCGTGCTGCTTGTTGCGGTGATCCTGGCCAGCGCCCGGTTTCAGCGTTATAAGGTGATCGGCAATACCCACTATACGGAGGATCAGGTGCTTCAGATGGTGTTTTCGGATTCGTGGGACACCAATTCCTTCTATCAGCTTGTGCGGGAGCACACAAAAAGCCACAAGACACTTCCTTTTGTGGAGAAGTATGAGCTGCATTGGCTGTCGCCGCTTTCCATCGAGGTTATTGTCTATGAGAAAAATGTGGTGGGCTACGTGGATTATATGTCCAGTCATATGTATTTCGATAAGGACGGCATCGTTGTGGAATCCACGAGAGAGCAGCTCTCGGGCATTCCGAAGATTACGGGACTCAGCTTCGGCTCCATTGTGCTGTACCAGCCGCTGCCTGTGAAGAACAAAGCGGTTTTCAACGACATTCTGAATCTGACCGGTGCGCTTTCCGGTTATCAGATTCAATGTGACAGCATACAATATGACGATTTTCTCAACGCCACACTGCGAATCGGTGATTTAAAGGTTTCATTGGGGCAGAATGAGAACATGGAAATGAAGATCTCAACGCTCAATGACATCCTGCCGAAGCTGGCGGGACGGAATGGAACCCTGGATCTTTCTACGTACACGGAGCATCCGGACCGGGAGGAGTATATTTTCCGTGAGGGAGGCTGAGAAGGTCAGAATTGCGAAGAATGTATTTTTGCCTGTTGCTATTTTGACCTGTTCCGAGTATATTTATTTCGCGTGCAGCTATTTACAAATAGAAAAATCTATCTATAATAAAATAGTTCTTTAAGCAAGTTGAATACTTTACAAGTTTATACATATCAGATCTAAGGAGGAGATTATGCTCGAAATTAAACTTCCTGAGTCCGAGGCAGCTGCAAAGATTATTGTGGTTGGTGTAGGCGGTGCAGGCAACAACGCAGTAAACAGAATGGTGGACGAGGGAATCATCGGTGTTGAATTTATCGGTGTCAACACAGATAAGCAGGCTCTCCAGTTCAGCAAGGCACCCACTGCCATGCAGATCGGCGAGAAGCTGACCAAGGGTCTCGGCTGCGGCGGCAGACCGGAGATCGGCACAAAGGCAGCAGAGGAGAGCGCTGAGGACATCACAGCAGCACTGCAGGGTGCAGACATGGTATTCGTGACCTGCGGTATGGGCGGCGGTACCGGAACCGGTGCGGCACCCGTAATTGCCAGAATTGCCAAGGAGATGGGCATCCTGACAGTCGGCGTTGTGACGAAGCCCTTTAAGTTCGAGGCAAGACAGCGTATGGCGAATGCCCTGAAGGGAATTGAGACCCTGAAGGATTCTGTAGACACGCTGATCGTGATCCCCAATGATCGTCTTCTGGAGATCGTGGACCGCAGAACCACTATGCCGGATGCACTGAAGAAGGCAGATGAAGTCCTGCTGCAGGCTGTACAGGGCATCACAGATTTGATCAATGTACCGGGTCTCATCAATTTGGATTTTGCCGATGTTTCCTCTGTTATGAAGGATAAGGGAATCGCACATGTCGGCATCGGTAAGGCAAAGGGCGACGAGAAGGCCATCGAGGCAGTGAAGTCGGCCATTTCCTCTCCGCTGCTGGAGACCACCATCGAGGGTGCAAGCGATGTGATCATCAATATCTCCGGAGACATCAGCCTGGTAGAGGCCAACGAGGCCGCTTCCTTCGTGGAGGAGCTGGCCGGTGAGAATGCCAACATTATCTTCGGCGCTATGTATGATGAGAATGCCCAGGATGAGGCAAGCATCACTGTGATTGCCACCGGCATTCATGATGTATCCTCTCAGGAGGCTGAGCCCAAGAAGCCGGCAGCAGAGACCGCTGCACCCCAGGCCAAGACCCCGCTTCCTTCCTTTCTGACAGGAAATGCAGGCGCTTCTGCATTCCAGTCTCGTCCGGCAGTGAATGTAAATCCGGCACCGGCAGCAGAGACTCCGGCAGTTCATACGGAGACCCAGATGCCGTCCTTCCTGCAGCAGGGTCAGAGACCCCAGGCGGCAAAGGAGATGTCTATTGACATTCCCGACTTCCTGAAAAACAGAAGATAAGCTGTGCGGAAAGTCAAACACAGAAACAATAGGCTATGTCTTTCAGGCATAGCTTTTTGCATGTCTACAGATGAATGGAGAGGCCGATGGCAAATTTAAAAGAAGAAATCGAGAAGAGACGTACCTTTGCAATCATATCCCACCCGGATGCCGGTAAGACCACATTGACAGAGAAGTTCCTGCTGTACGGCGGTGCAATCAATCTGGCCGGAACCGTTAAGGGACGGAAGGCCAGCAAGCATGCGGTTTCCGACTGGATGGAGATCGAGAAGGAGAGAGGTATCTCCGTGACCTCCTCCGTGCTGCAGTTTAACTATGATGGGAAATGCATCAACATTCTGGATACGCCGGGACACCAGGACTTCTCAGAGGATACCTATCGTACCCTGATGGCGGCAGACAGTGCGGTCATGGTCATTGACGGCGCGAAGGGCGTGGAGCCGCAGACCATCAAGCTATTCAAGGTCTGTGTCATGCGGCATATTCCCATTTTCACCTTTATCAACAAGTTTGACCGTGAGGCGCGGGATCCCTATGAGCTGCTGGATGAGATCGAGGACGTACTGGGCATTCGTACCTGTCCCGTAAACTGGCCCATCGGCTGCGGTCATAACTTCAAGGGCGTTTTTGATCGGCAGTCCCGTCAGGTAGAGCTTTTTAAGGCCAATGCCGGCGGCACCAAGGAGGTGGAAACCAGCACCTATACACTGGAGGATTCTGCTCTGCCGGAGCTTTTGACCAAGGAATATCATGACAAGCTCATGGAGGATCTGGAGCTTCTGGATGGAGCTTCCGATGACTTTGATCAGGAACGCATCAACAACGGCGATTTGACGCCGGTGTTCTTCGGCTCTGCCCTGACCAACTTCGGTGTGCAGACCTTCCTGGAGCACTTCCTGCGGATGACCCTGCCGCCGCTGCCCCGGAAATCCGATCAGGGCATCGTAGATCCGGTGGAGGAGAAGTTCTCGGCCTTTGTATTCAAGATTCAGGCGAATATGGATCCCCGGCACCGTGACCGTGTTGCCTTCATGCGTATCTGCTCCGGTGAGTTTGATGCGGGTATGGAGGTAAATCACATCCAGGGCGGACGGAAGGTGAAGCTTTCCCAGCCTACCCAGATGATGGCGGACGAGCGGAAGATCGTAGACAAGGCTTATGCCGGCGACATCATCGGTATTTTTGATCCGGGCATCTTCTCCATCGGCGATACCCTAGAGCTTTCCAACAAGAAGTTCCGCTTTGAGGGCATTCCGACCTTCGCACCGGAGCACTTTGCCCGGGTACGGCAGATCGACACCATGAAGCGGAAGCAGTTCCTGAAGGGCGTTTCCCAGATTGCACAGGAGGGCGCCATCCAGATCTTCCAGGAGTATCATACCGGTATGGAGGAGATCATCGTGGGCGTTGTAGGTGTCCTGCAGTTTGAGGTGCTGACCTACCGTCTGAAGAATGAGTACAATGTGGATGTCCGCATGGAGGTACTGCCTTATGAGTACATCCGCTGGATCAAAAACTGGACCGAGGTGGATGTGGAGCATATCGAGGGCACCTCGGATATGAAGCTGGTGAAGGATCTGAAGGATCAGCCCCTGCTGCTTTTTGCACATGAGTGGTCCGTGGGTATGGTTCTGGATCGGAACAAGGGTCTGGAGCTGACAGAATTTTCAAAGAACTAAAGCGGCGAGCGTATCAAAGGAGAATGTGTTATGAATGAAAAGGTAAATGCATGGCTGGATGCCCATCAGGCGGAGCTTTTGAATGATATTGCGGATTTCTGCGCCATTCCCTCGGTGAAGGGTGAGGCGGAGCCGGGGATGCCCTTTGGCAAGGGCCCCTATGAATCCCTGCGGTTCGGTGCAGACCTTTGTGCGCGCTACGGCTTTGCTGTGAAGAATTACGACAACTATGTGGCAGCGGCGGATCTTGATCAGCGTCTGCCCCGGTCTCTGGATATTCTGGCCCACACGGACGTGGTGCCGGCCGGAGAGGGATGGACGGTTACCGAGCCCTTCAAGGTGATTGAGAAGGACGGCCGTCTCTATGGAAGAGGTACCTCCGACGATAAGGGACCTCTTGTGTGCTCTCTTTACGCCATGCGTGCCATTAAGGAGTGCGGTATTCCGCTGAAGAAGGGCGTGCGCCTCATCATGGGCGCCGATGAGGAATGCGGCTCCGAAGACATTGCCTACTACTACAAGCAGGAGCCGGAGGCGGAGATGACCTTCTCTCCGGACGGAGAGTTCCCCCTCATCAATATTGAGAAGGGACAGTTCCGCGGTACGCTGTCGAAGCATTTCGACGAGGATACGGCGCTTCCGCGCGTGCTTTCCCTGGAGGCAGGCGTGGCGCTGAATGCAGTTCCGCAGAAGGCGGTGCTTCGCTTCGAGGGTCTGGATCTGGAAAGCGACGCGGTGAAGGCAGCGATTGCAGAGACCGAGACAGCCTGTGCAGTGAAGTGTGAGCAGAGCGGTGCAAATGAGCTGATCGTATGGGGCACCTCAGCCCATGCCTCCACCCCGGAGACCGGAAAGAATGCCGGCCTTGCCGCTGTACTGCTGCTGACGAAGCTTCCGCTGCATGCCTCTGCATTGATGGCACAGCTTCAGAAGCTGACGTCACTTTTCGCCTACGGCGTGACAGACGGCTCCGGACTGAATATCAAAATGGCGGATGAGGAGTCCCATGATCTCACCTGCACATTGGATATGTACCACATTGATCCGACCTACATGGAATTCAGCTTTGACGCGCGGACACCGGTGATGGCTACGAAGGAGAACTGTCAGGATCAGGCGCAGGCAGCCGCAGAGGCAGCCGGCTTTGATTTCAGCACACCGGGCATGATTGAGCCTCATAGAGTGGCAGGTGATTCTGACTTCGTGAAGACACTGCTGAAGGCCTATGAGGATGTGACGGGTCTCAAGGGAGAGTGTCTCGCCATCGGCGGCGGCACCTATGTGCATCATATCGAGAACGGCGTGGCCTTCGGTGCTGTACTGCCGGGCATTGACACGCGGATGCACGGTGCCGATGAATTCTTTGACATCGACAACATCATGCTGGCTGCCAAGGTCTATGCGAAAGCTATCCTTGCGCTTTGTAGCTGATGCGGATATAGAACAAATCTATAGCAAGCGATTGAAAATAAGTAAGACCGGATGCCTTGACGAAAGATGCATCCGGTCTTACACTCTCTTTACATTAAAGAGCGGGAATAAGGAGGCCTCCGCTGCCGCGAGGGCCGTATGATAATAAAGGAAAAGGGTTTGAATTGTGAGCGATAATTATATTATTCAGCTGAAAAATATGGGCAAGGTCTTTAAGACGGCCTCCGGTGAGGTGGTGGCGCTCGACGACATTAACCTGAATATCCGGGAGGGAAGCATTCAGGGGATCATCGGCCTCTCCGGTGCGGGAAAGTCCACGCTGGTGCGCTGCATCAATTATCTGGAGATTCCTACCAGCGGACAGGTGCTCTTTGAGGGAAAAAGCCTGGGCGAGATGAAGAATGCCGAGGTACGGGAGGCGCGCCGCAAGATGGGCATGATTTTCCAGCAGTTTAACCTTCTGGATCAGCGGAATCTGCTTCGGAACGTAACCTTCCCGCTGGAAATCGCCGGTATGGAGCGGAAGCAGGCCGAGAAGCGGGCCATGGAGCTTTTGCAGATGGTGGGCCTTGCGGAGCGGGCAAAGAATTACCCGGCGCAGCTTTCCGGCGGACAGAAGCAGAGAGTGGCCATTGCGCGGGCTCTGGCAACAAATCCCCGGATTCTGCTTTGCGATGAGGCAACCTCGGCACTGGATCCGAAGACCACCAATCAGATTCTGGACTTGCTTAAGAAGATCAATCAGGAGATGGGCGTGACGGTCATTGTGATCACGCACCAGATGTCGGTGATCGAAGCCATCTGCGATGACGTGGCCATCATTGACCACTCCCATATCGCGGAGGCCGGACCGGTGACGGAGGTCTTCAGCAACCCGAAGACAGAGATCGGCCGCAAGCTGATTCTGGGCGATGGTGCCGGTGAGGTGCATTTCGGCAACAACCGGAAGATCCGCATCGTATTTGACGGACAGAAGGCCCATGAGCCCATCGTGTCGGATATGATTCTGACCTGCAAGGCGCCTGTGAACATCCTCTTTGCCAACACGAAGCAGGTGGAGGATCAGGCCGTGGGACAGATGCTGATCGAGCTTCCGGCAGTACCGGAGGAAGCAGAGCGGATTATGAATTATCTGAGCACAAGGGGCATTCGTTTTGAGGAGGTGAAGTAAATGTCGGATATGGCGAGTATGTTTTTGGAGGAAAGCTGGGCGACCATTTACATGACACTGATCTCCAGCGCGATTTCTTATCTGATCGGCATTCCCTTAGGTGTGATCCTGGTGGTCACGGACCGGGACGGCATAGCACCCTGCAGACCGGTGCACACGGTTCTGGGCATTCTCATCAACATTTTCCGGTCGATACCCTTCCTGATTCTGCTGGTGATGGTGCTGCCGGTGACGAAGTTCCTGGTGCATACTACATTGGGACCGAAAGCCATCATTCCGCCGCTGATCTTCGCCAGCGCTCCCTATATCGGACGAATGGTGGAGTCCTCCCTGAAGGAGGTCAGCGCCGGCGTCATTGAGGCCGCGAAGTCCATGGGCGCTTCCAATTGGCAGATCATCTGGAAGGTGCTGCTGCCGGAGGCGAAGCCGAGTCTTCTGGTGGGTGCGGCGATCTGCATCACCACAATTCTTTCCTACAGCGCCATGGCCGGTTTTGTCGGCGGCGGCGGACTGGGCGCCATTGCCCTGAACTACGGCTATTACCGCTACAAGACTGACATCATGCTGGTGGCAGTGGCATTGCTGGTGATCATTGTGCAGATCATCCAGGAATTCTGGATGCGGCTTTCCCGGGCAACAGATAAGCGCGCAAAGTAGAGCAGAGTTGTGCAATCGTTCGGAAAGCGTTGAAGAGAGTAACTCTCCCGCCTGGTGCGGGATGAAGGATACAGTCCGGCAACGGACAGAAATGAGGAGGAAAACATTATGAAGAAGATTTCACTGGTACTGACAGCCGCTCTGGCTGCAGGCGCACTGGCAGGCTGCGGCAGCAGCACAACGGCAACTACAGCAGCCGCAGCGGCAGCTGAGACCACAGCCGCTGCTGAGGAAACCACCGCAGCAGGCGAAGAGACCACAGCAGCTGCCGAGGAGAACGCAGAGTCCGTTTCCATCAAGATCGGTGCTACCCCGAGCCCCCACGCAGAGATTCTGGAGGCTGCAAAGGACGCGCTGGCAGCCAAGGGTGTGAACATCGAAATCGTAGAGTACAATGACTATGTACAGCCGAACCTGGCAACCGAGAACGGCGAGATCGATGCCAACTACTTCCAGCATCAGCCGTATCTGGACGATTTCAACGCCGAGAACGACACACATCTGGTATCTGTCGGCACCATTCACTATGAGCCGTTCGGCATCTATGCCGGCAAGAGCTCTGATCTCTCTGCCATTGCAGACGGTGCGCAGATCGCTGTTCCGAACGATACCACAAACGAGGCAAGAGCACTGCAGCTTCTGCAGGCCAACGGCATCATTACTCTGAAGGACGGCGCCGGCCTCACTGCAACAAAGCAGGATATCGTAGAGAATCCGCACAACGTGGAGATTCTTGAGGTTGAGGCTGCCCAGATCCCGAGATCCGTGGATTCTGTAGACTTCGCCTGCATGAACGGAAACTATGCCATCGAGGCCGGCTTCAAGCCGTCAGACGCACTGGCACAGGAGGCTTCCGATTCCGAGGCTGCCCAGACCTACGGCAATGTCGTGGTTGTGAAGGAAGACAACAAGGATGCCGCATGGGCCAAGACCTTGGTAGAGGTTCTCAAGTCTCAGGAGATCAAGGATTTCATCACCGAGAACTATGAGGGCGGCGTTATCGCTATGGACTAAGTCTCGTTTCCGTAAATCTGTCAGTATTTAGGGCTGCTCCGCTTGCGGGGCGGCCTGTTTTGGTTTAGGATTATCGGGACACGTTCAGGACAGAGATCCGGCGAAGACCGGATGCAGTGACCACTGCGGGAGGAGAAATATGTATCAGGGAAACGGCATGCAGCCGCCGAAGCGGAAGAAACGGAAGGACAATCGGGTTGAGCTCGACGGAAAGCGCGTGTCGAAGTATGCCCTGAAGCAAATGTCGGCGGAGACGGAGGAAGAGGAGCTGTCCGAGACCGTAGAACCGGCAGCAGAAGCAGACGAGCTGAAGGCGGCGGCTCCGCAGCGGAAGCCCGGCGAAAAGCGCCCGGACTATCGTTATGAGGACTGCCGGGAGAGCTTTCCATGTGCGCATTGCGGGAAAATGCTTTCGCCGGAAGGTGCGGGCTCGGGTCATCGGAATCATTGCCCGCACTGTCTCCACAGTCTTCATGTGGACAATGTGCCGGGAGACCGGGGCAGTGACTGCCACGGCGACATGGAGCCCATTGCCGTCTGGGTACGGGACGATGGGGAATGGGCGCTGATTCACCGCTGCCGGAAGTGCGGCAAGCTCAGCTCCAACCGGGTGCTGGCGGATGATAACCCCATTGCACTTATGTCTTTGGCCGTGAAGCCGCTGGCAAATCCGCCGTTTCCTCTCCAATATTTGGAGGATTTTTCCAAACTTTCTTAAAATTTTGTGTCGTTGTTGAAATTCCGCAAAGTGCGGTGCTATTATTATGCTTCAGATGAGCACAGCGCTCATCCGGCGACTTAGCGGAGAGCGTATCGAGGGCTTTGCTACGGCAAAGCCCTTTTATATACATTAGACGAGAGGCACAAAATGAAGCGGATTCTCAATCTGATCAAAAAATACAGGCATGCCTGGATTCTGGCCTATATGCCGGTCTATATGGCCTGGTTCCGGTCTCTGGAGCAGGGCGTTACCACCCAGACCGGGTATCACATCATGCATACCGCGCTTGACGATATGATTCCCTTCTGCGAGTACTTTGTGGTTCCCTATTTTCTCTGGTTTGCCTATATCTTCTTCGGCGGGCTTTTCTTCATGCTGAAAAACAAGGACGACTTTTACCGGGTCTGTGCATTTCTCTTCAGCGGCATGACCATTGCACTGCTGATCTGTTCCTTCTACCCCAACGGTACGGATTTCCGGCCTGCCATTGACGCCGGAAAAAACGTTTTTACCCGGCTGGTGGCATGGCTTTACCAGACGGATACCTGCACCAATGTTTTCCCGAGCATTCACTGCTACAATTCCATCGGCATGCACATTGCGATCAGCCGGAGCCGTGAAATCGATCAGCTTCGTTACGGACGGCAGCTGAAGGCAGCGTCTTTTGTGCTGGCGGTGCTGATCTGTCTGGCAACACTGTTCCTGAAGCAGCATTCTGTGCTGGATGTGGCTGGGGCCATCATTCTGGCGAGTGTTGTTTACGGCTTTGTCTACGGCTATCCGGCCTTTGTCAAGGATGCCGAGACCATGCGGGCATAAGGTTACGCTATGTCATATTTGGGAAATGCTTTCGGTCACTTCTGTACCATCAATCGCCACAAATGGGAGGTCATGAAGAACTGCTTCCGGGTGGGGCTGTACCGTCAGGGGCTTCTGCACGATCTTTCCAAGTACAGTTGGGCGGAATTCCGCACCGGCGTCTGTTATTTTGACGGGCACAAGAGTCCAAATTCCGTGGAACGGATGAAGAACGGGGTCTCGCCGGCCTGGCTTCATCATAAGGGGCGGAACAAGCATCATTACGAATACTGGATTGATTATGATGTGCAGGAGCCCGGAAAGCTTACCGGCTGCCGCATGCCCTATCGCTACGTGGCGGAGATGTTCTGCGATCGGGTGGCGGCCTCCAAGGTTTATAAGGGTGCGGCGTATAACGATGCCTGCCCCTGGGAGTACTTTCAGCCCACCAAGGATTCATCGTACATCCATCCGGAAACAAGGAGGGAGCTTGCAGAGCTTCTCTGGATGCTGAAGGAGGAGGGCGAGGAGAAAACCTTTGCCTATCTGAAAAAGGAAATCCGCCGCCGGAAGCGGGAAAAGGAATTCTTTTGAAAAAGTTCTTGACTTTTTCTTTCAGATGACTATAATACTTATTGTGTCTTGAAAAAGACAGTGTGCATGCGTAGCTCAGCTGGATAGAGCGTCTGGCTACGGACCAGAAGGTCGCGTGTTCGAATCATGTCGCATGCAT